>JAFVCK010000050.1 GCA_017479265.1 Bacteroidales bacterium
AAGAGTCTTTCTTCATAACACTGGTTTTTAATATTGATGTGGTAATCAAATATAACCAAAACCAGTGTTATTTCGTACTACCCCCGCATCAGAACGATATCGTCAGGCACTGACGCTCCCCGGCAGGGGTTAGTTCAATTAATAACCAGATATCCTCCCGGAGGTACGGAGATTTCGCTGATGCCGCTACGTATCTTAACCTGTCCGATAGTCTCACCGTAAAGGTCATGGATGACGGCTTTGCGGGCCTTGCCTGGAGACTTCAAATACAGCTTGTCGGAGTCCGTAGCGTTTATCATATATGTCTTGCCGGGGGTGACTGATGCCACCATGCCTTCCTGATATATGGCTATAATGCTTTCCTTGTCATTGCCGGCCTCTATTATGGGATATCCGGCCTCGGGATGGTGAGGCTTGAACCAGCCTTTGAGCAGAGCGTCTTTATGCTCCTGCGAGAAGTTCAGCCAATGGCGTATAACCTGCCTGTGCTCGGGGGAAATCTCCCTCAGCATCACCGAGTACTGGATGACCCCGAACAGTGCCGATATTATGGCCCTGGCGGCCTGGAGAGGCGATTCTTCTGTGTTCCATTCTATCATGTCAGAGTGAATGGCCACGCCCGGAGCGCCGAGCCTTAGGTTGCAGATGCCGATTCTGTTCTGCTGGTGGTCGCCGGGGCAGTCACCGACACGGAACATATTGCCATACATAGCTATAGCCGTACCGACATATTGCTGCCTGAATTCAATCAGAACATCGGGGTTGCGGGCCTGGAGAGCATCCCGGACTCCTACCATCAGGGCATTTACGGCCTCGGGGACGGTAAGTATGTCCCTTCCCTGGTAATTGTCAGCGACGGCCGGGTCTTCTCCATAGATTGCGAAACTGTCTATGAAATCGAGTTTGAATCCGTCAAGGCCCCAGTCCTCCGCCGCCCTGACATACAACTCTTGCAGGAACTGCCTCACCTCGGGGAAGCGCGGGTCGAGCACTGATGCACCGAGCCCTTTGTCATGATACAGGTACTTGCCCTCGAACCTCTTGAAATTGACGCTCTTAGTGCCTATGAAAGGTACGCTGTACCACATCATGTACTTCATCCCCATGTCGCGGACCTTCCGTACGTGGGAGGTAAATCCGGGGAACCTGGCCTTTGATACCTGCCAGTCGCCGCAGTAGGCATAGCCTCTGTTGTTGTCGTCAGTCTGCCAGCCGTCGTCAATGATGACGGTTTTCATGCCCAGAGATGATGCAAGGGCGCATTCCTCCTCCACATCCCTCTGGTGGAGGTCCTGATGGAACTGGTACCAGCTCGAATAAAGGGGCTCGTATGCGGCCTCGGGTACCCTGCAAGGGGTGCAGCCGGCGGATTCTCTCATCCATAGCGAGGCTTCCCTGATGCAGTCCGCCCAGAATGACTTCCGAGCGTCCAGGCGTATGTTTACGGTGTATGAATCCATTGGGGCTTCCTTCACCGTAAAGAACTTCAAGGCTCCTACTATACGGCATCCTTCCTCCCTCAGTCCCATGTTCGAGACTACGTCCCTGAACACCTCATCGCAGGCAATTGTAAGGCCGTTGTCGTCGTTGTCGCCGAAAAACTGCCACAGGGGCATTCCGCAGGCCAGGTTGGTCTTTGAATATGCGGCCCAGTCAGGTTTTATCTGGAATCTTGTGGAGCCGTTCACAGTCCACAGGTGGTGCATGCTTTTCTGCGGAACGCTGAAACTTGCCGAAAAAACGGGAGGTTCCTGAGCCGTGGGGCTGCTGAGGCGTATGCTGATATATTCTACCCCGTCCTCCTGCTTGGTGCCGGCCTCGAAATTCCATGTCCCGGGGTTGTCGCACACAATGGATACATCTCCGGCGCAGAGGGTGCGGAGCACCTTTTGGAACCCCTCACCCTTCACGGCCGGACATAAAGTCACCGCAATTATAACAAGTAACGCTAACCTTTTCATAGTGAGCTGACTAGAACAGTTTTTTGTCCACAGGGACTGTTCCCGTGCTCACCAGCGGTGACAATGCCGGATACTTCTTTCCGGACTTGACCAAGGCTTTATCATAGAGGGCCTGCCAGTCGTTGCCGGGGTCCTTGACTTTCAGTTTCTCAAGGTATGTTGCGGCCTTCTCCTTATCTCCAAGACGGGTGTACAGGACGGCATCCAGCCAGTCCTCGGTCCTCTCGTCCACGAGGTCGTCGTAAGGCCTTCCTACTCCCAGGGACTGGGGCCACTGCCTTGCCTGGGCCACTTTCTCTATGGCAGCCTTCACCTTGCCCTTGTCGGCAAGTGTAGCGGCCTGGCGCAGCTTGACGTTGCGGTACAGTACACGGCTTCCGCTCTGGCCCTCGAAGGGCAGTATGCGGATATTGTCGAGCACCTTTTCGGCCTTGTCATACTCTCCGGCGGCGATAAGGGACTTGGCGTAGGTGTCTCCTACGTGGAAGTTCTCCTTGTGGGCGCGGTAGTACTTTTCAGTGAGTTCTATTGCCTTGGAATAGTTGCCCTCGTCATAGTATTTCTTTGCCAGATTGTTGCGGAACCTCCACTGTTCGGGGTCCAGCTGGAAGGCTTTCTCAAGGTCCTGCCTGCTGCCTCCGAGGGTGGCGCGGTAAGCATAATACTCGGCGGAGGGGACATCCTCGTCATTCATCAAGGCCTTTGCTCCATCCTTGTCTCCGAGGGAATCCTTGAGCATGGCCAGCAGATATTTGCTCTTCCAGCTTCCGTCGTTTTCGACAGCCCAGGAAAGCACCTGAGCCGAGAGTTCGCGTGAAGGGAATACGTAGTCCATGGCTGCTGCCTCGGCTCCGGCTATCAGAGAAGCGTCGCCCTTGAACCATGCCTTCCAGAGCTCCAGGAGGGCATCGGACTGCTTTGCTGCCTCCAGCACCTTCAGGGCCTTGTCGTCAAGACCGAGGGAGTGGTAGAACTGCGCTGCCTCGTAATAGTTCTGGAGTTTGAGCTCCTCGAAAATGGAAGCATCCAGAGCCTCTGCGGAAAGCCTGCCCGCGAGCATTCTTTCTATGTCGGGGAAGTGGCACAGGGGGTCCATTTCGGATATCCTGTCCAGTATCTTTCCGGAAGGTTCTATCTGATAGAGAATCATACAAGCGGACACGTTGTCAGCATTGCCCGAGAGGCTCTTGCGTGCGTAATCGGCAGCAAGTTCCTTCTCGCCCTGGGCGAAATACATTTCGGCCAGACGGGTATATGCGGCGCTGCGAAGCTCGCTCGTAAGGGCGGCGAGTTCGAACCTGTCCATGGCATCGTAGGTCTTGCCCATCTTCAGGGCCACCAGACCGCTGTTGTAGTTGGCCTGGGGATTGTACTCGTCGATGGACAGAATCTTGTTGTAGCACTCGTAGGCGGCCTTATAGTCCATTCTCCTTGAAAGCAGCATACCCTTGATGTAGAGAGCCTCAATGAGGGAAGGGTTCAGCTGCAGGGCACGGTCGGCCTTTTCCTCGGCGCGGGGATATTCCCTCATGCCGAACAGGTAGGATGCCCAGGCTGCCTGTCCTTCGGCGGAGTCAAGGCTGAATCCGGGGTTAATCTTATGGGGTCTGTCTGTTGCCTGAGTATCAGATGAATACAGTTTCTTTCCGTCTATGGTGACAAGGGCGGGAGCGGCGCTAAGGGCCAGAGTGAAAGTCTGCGCTGCCTTGAGGCTGCATTCCGACTTGGCCAGCACCTTGCCATCAGCATCCTTGGCTACAAGCTCGCCGGAGAGATTCTGGAGAGGATAAATAGCAAGAGTGGCTCTGGAGCCTTCATCCTTGACGTTCACCACAGCGCGAAGAGTCATGTCCGCAACGCCGCCTATGCCGGCGAAAGGCAGCCAGTACTCGTTCCACTCGTCGGTGCCGTATGGGGTGAAGAGGAACTGCTTGTAGGGAGTCTCTACGCTGGAGAGGTCGTTCTGGTTGAACAGCCTTCCGCTCTGGAGCTCGACATACTGGGGCCTGCCGTCGGTAAGGAGGTCCACCCAGATGCTGCCCTGCTCGGACTGTGCCCAGCTGAAGTACTTGCGGCCCAGTTTCTCATCGCGGAGGGCATAGTGCAGCATGCCGAAGTCATCGCCCGGCCAATACACTCCGAAATAGCCCTTGTGAGAGCCTCCGGGATGGAAGGACTTGTCCATTCCGAAACGCTGGTCGCTGTATTTGCGAAGGTCCCGTCCGTTCTCGTAAGGGAAGGGAGTGGTCTTGCCGTTATGTCCTATCGTATAGTCGGCAGGATAGATTATTTCCATATCGTCGGTGGCGGTCACTCCGGAGTTGGCCCATGTGTAATAAGGCTGATACTCACCGGAATAGTTGTGCCAGAATGACCTTGTCCTCACCCATACTGCATCCTTGGGGAGGTTGATTTCCACTGCCCAGCGGCTGCCGGAAAGGAGTTCTGTAACGCCGATATAGCAACTTACGCTGCCGTCGGGGTTGGTGACTGTCTTCCAGTCCACGGGATGGGCGCAGGAAGGGGCGTGGCCTATGACTCCGTAGTTGAATTCTATGCCGCCGCTTGTCCAGGGGCCGCGGAGGGATATTTCCCTGAACTTTATGACATCGTTGTCATAGAACATCTCCTGATGGGCCTTCTTGTCGAAGATGGACCAGATTTTTCCGCCTATTTCGGGGAAAATCTTGACTCTGAGGTAGTCGTTTTCCAGTACCACCATCTTCCATGTCCTCTCGACGGAGTTGAAGTCGAAACTATTGAAACGGGTGTAAGGATAGACCCTGTCTGTCCTTGCGATGGGGTCGGGGTCCGAGAAATTGTATGTCCTGATTACAGTATCCTTAACTGAAACAGTCTGTGCTGCAGCCATATAGCATGACAGCAGCAACGGTAAAACCAGATATTTCTTCATAAATGTTATTCCTTGACATAATCACGGAGATACTCAGCATAACTGTCTATGCATGAGGGGTATCCGAATTTAGCTACATAAGCGGCTCCTATATAGGCCGTATAACAGGTAATGTTACGTATTCCGTAGGAAGCGTAGGTCTTGACATCATCCTCAAACAGCGCCTGGTTCCAGGCGACTTCCTTGAGGTTGCTCTCGTCCCAGTCGCTGAACAGGGAGCAGTCCAGCCAGTACTCGAGCACCTGAGCTGTCTCCTTCGGGAAGACCTTCAGGTTGTCAGCCAGGGCCTTGAGGTACTGTCCGTGCGTACGTCCGTCCTTGCCTGAAGCCCATGATGTGGACATCGTATGGTAGTGGTCGCGGTCTATGGGGGCGAATTCCAGGAATATGCCTTCGGCGGGTTTTACCTTGGTCGGTGCCTCTACGGTGTTGTAGTAGGCAAGATGGGCCAGGGTCGCGTCGGGGTTGACCTCGCGCAGGCCTTCAATTATGACGTTTTCAAAGGTAAGAGCCTGGTCCGCCGGGCTGAGGTCCTTGCATTCGGGGCAGTGGCATACGTCACCTGTATCGTCCAGCCAGCAATAGTACTTGTTGTTGGTAGAACGGTATCTTTCGCCTATAACCTTGGCCCTGTCGCGTATTATCTCGAGGGCTTCCTTGTTGGAAGGACAACCGTTGGCATCGTTCACGCGGTTGCCGTTCTTGTCCATCCTGTAATATTCAGGATGTTCGCCGTACAAATCGCGCGGCAGCAGCCAGCCAAGCATGTGCTCCTCGTACTCGATGTCTATCCCGTTTCGCTGACACTCTGCGGTGTAACTTTTCCATTCATCCGTGTCCATCGGGAAATTGTATATGCTGAAAGTGTTGATTCCCGTGCGTTTGGCTATATCGACGTAGTCAAGCTTGGCACGCCTTGCAACGTCTGTCCAACTGCATATTATGCCTATCATCTTGAACCACTTCTCTCCGCTTTGCGGGTCGTAGCTCTCATCGGGGTCTTCACTGTCCTCAGGAACAATCTCCACGGGCTTGAACATATCCTCCCACCCTTGCCTTGCCAGGGTTTCGTCCTTGGTAGTGCAAGAGGTGGCGAGGACCGCTATAGCAGCTAATGTTTCTAAAACTCTTCTCATCGTTACTCCGGACGGTAATCCCTGAGGGATTCGCCGTAATATTTAATAAAAGATATGTCGCCGTAGGTCTTGACGTAATAGTCGTCTATCCATGCTCCGTAGCTGGTAATGTTGCGGATTCCGAGGGATGCATAGAGCTTGAGGTCCTCATCGAACACCTCGTTGCTCCAGCGCACGGGCTGCTGGGGTCTTGTCCACATGCTGAACAGGGAGTCGTCGAGCCAGTATTCGAGCACCTGCGCGTTCTCGGCACCGAACCATGCAAGGTTGTCCTTAAGCATCTGGAGATACTCTCCGTTGCACCAGCGGGGACGGTCGGCCCAGCGGGCAGTGCTGTCGGTCAGCGGCCTTTCGTGGCAGCGGTCAATAGGAGCATACTCGAGGAATATGCCTTCTGCGGGCTTTACGCAGGTCGGAGCAGGAGTGGTCTTGTCGTATGCCAGGTGTGCAAGCATTGCCTTGGGGTCTATTTCACGCAGACCCTTTATCATTGCGTTCTCGAAGAGCAGTCCCTGGTCCGCCAGGTTCATCTTTTCGCAATCGGGGCAGTGGCACTTGTCGCCACCGTCGTTGAGCCAGAAGTAGTACTTGTGGTTGCTGGGACGGAACTTCGCCTCCATCACCTTCACATTTTCATATACTGTCTGAAGTGCTCCCTGCGACGAAGGACAGCCGTTGTAGTCGGGGGTGCGGTTGCCGTTTTCGTCCATGCGGAAATACTCGGGGTGCTCTGCGAAAAGCTCGCGGGGAAGCATCCAGGTCATGCCGTGTTCCTCGTACTCGAAGTCTATGCCCATGTCGATTATCTTCTGCTTGAGTTCATAGTACTCGGGGCTCTGATAGTCCTTTCCGAAGATGCTTATGGTATTCATCCCGGTTTCCTTCATCATGCCGAGCCAGTCTATGATTGACGGGTCTGCCGTTACGTCCGTCCATGCTACACAGATGCCGCGCAGCTGGAAAAAAGGCTCTGCTTCCTTCTTTGAGTTTCCGCATGAAACTCCAAGAAGCGCCAATACGGCGGTAAGTATAAACAATCTAGTTTTCATTGTATTCGGGTAGGTTAATAAGTGCCATGTCAACTTTACCGGTGGTGCGGTCTTCATTGAATTTGCCTGTAGGGGCGAGACCGTAGCAGGCCCAGTCCTCGTTGCCGCTCATAATCTTTATGCCCACGGCGGCTTTCAGACCGGTAATTTCGAAATACTTCCTGTCTATCTGGATTTCGACGCGGCCTATTCCGTCTTCGCCGAGTTCTCCGTCACCAAGCATTTCAGCAGCGCCGTATTCTCCCGACATATTGGTAAGTCCCGAGAAGATACCGTCTCCGTCTTTGCCGCCATACTTGTAGGCTCCGCTCGTAAACTCGATGTAGCCCTGTCCGAGATGTATGTTGCCGTTCTCTATATACCACTCCAGTCCGGAATCGCTGAAAGGAGGTGTCTGGTGAGGGTTGTCTATGGATGAGAGCTTGCCTCCCGTTGCGGTGTTGCCGTCCGCATCGATGAATATGTCAACCGGCATAGGGAAGAGGTTGAAGTCCTCGGGATGGGGTTCCACTATCTCGAAATAGACAAAGAGTTTCTTGGGAGAAGCGGCGAGCTTGAGGGTGCGTATGCCCTGGTATGTCGCATCTGCGGGAGTAGCCCACTCCATGGTGCCTGCCCAGTCGTCGAACGATCCGTCGATTGTGATATCGGAGCCGAAGGGGTAGTTGAGGTTGATGGTTGCGCTCGGATTTGTTCCGGGACGGCCGTTTTCAACCGATGCTATGTTTATGATAACAGGGTAGGTGCCCGCTGCCAGGCCGTCAGGTATGGTCACGGTAATGAGTGCGGGGGCGGAAGTCTCGCCGGCAATGATGGTGATTTCCTTGGGGAAGTCAACCTCTGCCTTGGATGAAGGGTCGAGCGCGAGTTTCACTTTGATGTCCTTGTCATGGGCCTTCGCGATAACAGCGGTTACGGTTGCTTCACGGGAAGATGCAAACTGAGCGTCAGCATAAAGGTTCACTTCCGGGAGGAAAATGTAGGAAAGGTTAACAAGGGCTTCTGAAGGATTGCCGACCTCGGCGCCCTCTGCGGAGGAAATCTTCAGCGCGAACTGGTATTCTCCTTCCTTGAGGCCGAGAACGTCAGCCTTCAGACTGATGCTGTGAGTAGTCTCTCCGGCGGGGATGGTTACTGTTTTATCGTAGTCTGCAGGGACTCTGGTTTTGCCGTCCTCTACGGTTCCGTTTCCAAGCCTGACTTTAATGTCGGCCGAGGAAGCTGCTGACAGAGTGAGAGTTGCGTTTGCCTTGAAATCATCACCAAAAGATGTATCGGCAGTCAGAGTGACAGTCGGAAGCGTTCCTGACGGCTGGTCCGGCTGATTACCGCCGGGAGTCTCGCCGGAAGGAGTGTCCGGCTGCTTTCCGCAGGCAATGGCCATGGCCAGCATGCATGCGATTGTAAGATACTTTTTCATGATAGTGAATTAAAAAGGTTATTGTTACTTGGTTACTTGTTCCATCCGAGATTCTGCTCAAGCATCCTGTTCTTGTCTATTTCTCCCTGGGGGATAGGGAACAGGTAGCTCTTTTCGGGGTCGAAAACACGGTTCTGGAATATGGGATAGGAGATGTTGCCGTCGGCATCGACATGGACCTTGTGGACCTTGCCTACGTCGATTGTTTCGGCAATCTTCCAGCGCCTTACATCCCAGAAACGGTGGTTTTCGAAGCATAGTTCAATTTTGCGCTCGTGGCGTATCTTCTCCCTCATCTGGTCCTGGTTCAGGCCTTCGGGGAGTTCTTTTACCTTGGCCCTGCGTCGTATGGTGTTAACGAGCTCATATACACGGGCGGTAGGGCCTTCGCATTCATTGAGGGCCTCTGCGTAGTTGAGGTACAACTCTGCCGTACGCATTATGGCGAAACGGCGGTATGTCTCACCTGCATCGGTATAGAGGTTGTGGTTCAGTTCCACATATTTCTTGTTGAAATAGTTCGTGCGGGTAACAGGTCCGTAGTTGAGGTTGTCCTTGCCGTTCTCGGATATGTCTATGGCGCGGCCCTGAAGTTCCATTCCGTGGGTAAGGATTACGCAGTAGAACCTTTCTTCCCTTCCATCCCAAGGGTGGAGGGGGTCGTAATCTGTAGCCAGAGGATTGATTATCTGCTTGTTGTCGTCAGTGTATCCCAGAACGGGGATTTCGCCTGAGACCTGCATCTCGAAACTGTCCACGAACTCCTGCAAGGGGCCGTCCACATTGAATGCTCCATATCCAAGAGGCAACGCATAGACATCCCACCAGTGGCACTCCATGTGCTCTGAATTCTTGACCCATATTACTTCGGGTTCCTGTGCCGAAGTGACTTTGTTGAACAGGTCGGCGTATGTCAGGGAAAGCTGGTGGCCTTCTTCGAGGGCCATGTTGAATGCTACCCTGCAATAGTCTGCGGCATCCTCCCATCGCTCCACGTCATTTTCAGGATTCCAGTATTTGCTGGCCCAGTAGAGCTTGACCTGGGATTCAACGATGGTGGCGACAAGGCGCGTGAAACGTCCGAATTCTCCGTCGGAAAGCTTCTCGGGGAGATATTTTTTGGCCTCTTCCATGTCATCGAGGACCTGCTGGAGGGTCTCTTCCGCGCTGGCTCTCTTGATACCCTGGGTAGATTCTACGTTGCCCGGGTCCAGTACCTTCGTGATGATAGGAACGCCGCCCCACTGCTTGAACAGCAGCCAGTAATAGTATCCCCTCAGTCCGTAGGCCTCTCCGAGGAGCCTTGTACGCCTTGCAGAAGGTGCTCCGTTGGAGATTTCCTCCGGCACAAGGTCATAGTTCTCTATAAACTTGTTGCACCTGCGGATGCAGCCGTAGTAGTCGCTCCAGTTGCGTTCCATGGGCATACGGTTTGGACTCCAGCTGCCGATGTTGATGTCGAAGGGGCATGCCTGGTAGTCATATCCCTGCTGGAATCCGCCCTCGTCGGTGCAGTCTCCAAGTTTGTACCGACCCGAGAGGTCTTCAGTCGGATACTGGTAGTCCGGCAGGAATATATATGCGTTGTTGAGATATTTCTCCGCAGTTTCTATGTTGGAGAACAACTCCTCCTTTGTAAGGTTGTCGCCCGGGGCCCTTTCCAGGAAGTCCTTGCAGGATACCGAGCAGGCGAGCATCGCCACAACTGCTATGTATAATGTTCTTTTCATGGCCGTCATTCTTTTAGAGTTCAATGCGTATTCCCATGTTGATGACCCTCTGGAGAGGGTAGGGCAGGGTTCCGGTACCGGCGGCCTCGGGGTCGCGGTCCTTGAGCCACATGGTATCCCATATCGCCACGTTCTGCGCGTTCACATACACCCTCATGGCATCGACGTGTATCTTGCGCATCCACCTTGAAGGCAGGGTATAACCCAATTCGATATTGCGGAGCTTGAGGTAGTCCGTCTTCATAAGGTTGAAATCGTTGAGAACGTTGTTGTTGGACGAATTATGGGCGACAGGCAGTATGGCGTCGGGGTTGGAAGCCGTCCACCTCTTGAGGTTGATTATGGAGGACTCGTACACCCACAGGCGGGCAGTGCTGCCGAGTGCTCCGCTGAGCATCATACTGAAGTCGAAGTTCTTGAAATTGATTCCGAGAGACAGGCCTCCCGTGAATACAGGAACTGAGAAGCACTTGATAGGGATTCTGTCGTTGGAGTCTATGTTGCCGTCACCGTTGGCATCCCAGTACTTGATATCTCCGGGGATGAGGGCGGTACCGAGATTCTGGGTGGGGCTGTTGTCTATGTCAGCCTGGTCCTTGAACAGTCCAAGTGCATGGTAGCCAAGCTCGTATCCTATCTCATACCCTCTGAGGTCCTGATAGTCGAATTTGGGCGTAGGCTGGTCATTCTCAAGCACTTTGTTCTTGGCCCAGGTACCCTGCAGGTTGGCGAACACTGACAGGTCTCTCCTTATCTGCTTGTTGAAGCGGATTTCAAATTCGAAACCATGGTTGAACACCTTTCCGGAATTACGTGGAGCTATGGTCTCTATACCGATGTATTTTGGAACGCTGGCCGCTTCGGTGAGGATATTGTCGCGCATCTCGCGGAAATAATCCACAGTGAAATTGAGCATGTTGCCCTTGAACAGGGAAAGGTCGAATCCTATGTTCATCTTCCTCGCAACTTCCCAAGTCACGAATTCGTTTCCTACACGTGTCTCGTTATAGCCGCCTGCGGAACTGGTGCCGCTGGTGGAAAGACCGAAATAATAGCCTCCTGAATACATGTAGCCCATTCCTCCGCCCGGGCCGTATTCGGATATGTAAAGGAATCTGGAACCGCCGATCTGGTCATTTCCTACCGTGCCGTAGGAGCCGCGGAGTTTCAGTATCTTTATCCATGAAGGCATGTGGAGCCAGGGCTCGTCGCTGATTACCCAACCGGCGGAGAATGAAGGGAACAGACCATAGCGTCTTCCGGGAGGGAAGTTCTCGGAGCCGTTGTATCCGAGGTTGAACTCGGCGAAGTAGCGCTTGGCGTAATTGTATGTAGCCCTGGCGCTAAGTCCCTGGTATGCATACATATACTCGGAACTTTGCAGGTTCTTCAGGGTCCGGTTTCCAAGAATCTGGGCATTCACCTGGTGCTGTCCGAATTCCCTGTCGTAGTTCAGCCTGACATCGAAATAGGAGTACCTTTCTACGTATGTGCCGGTGCTTGCATTAAGACGGCCTTCGGTGGTATAGTCCTGATATACAGGCTCTCCCTTCTCGTCGAGGCCCCTGTACCACTTCTGCTCGAATTCCTGTGACCAGTACCTGTTGAGGTTGGCGGTATTCTCAAAACTGTAGAATCCCTGGATTGAAAGACCTTTGGTAATGAAATCCAGGTCGTATTTCGCCGAAACTGTACCGTACAGGACGTTGGAGGCGTTGTTATAGTAACCGCTGCGGGTCAGAACTCCGTAGGGGTTGCCCGGCTTTGCAGGGTTGACCAGTCCTGAACCTGCAGCAAGAGAGCCGTCGGGGTTGAAGACGGCCTGCGATGCTGGCAGGCGGTTGGTTATCTGTCCGAATATATAGGAGAAACTCTGGCTGGGACCTACCCTTGTTTCAAGACGGGCGGCAAGGTCTATCCTGACATTCAGTCTCTTGAATATCTGGACATCGAGGTTGGAGCGGAAATTGACTCTGTCGTACTTTGCTTTTACGCCGTAGTTGGCCTCGAACTCGTCCTCATGGTTGAGCAGAGTGCCCTGACGGACATAACTACCTGATATAAAGTAGTTTATTTTGAATTTCTTGCCTGACGAACCGGAGACGTTCACATTGTACTGCTGCTGCCAGGAGTGTTTCTTCAGCACTACGTCGAACCAGTTGGTGCTCGGGTACAGATAAGGGTCTGAACCGGTGCGGAGCGCCTCTATCACTTCGTCGCTGTAGGTAAGCGGCTGTCCGTTGTTGAAATCCAGGGCCCTGTTGTATAGAGCCTGGTCGTATGAGGACATGATTACCGGGAGCCTGATGGGCTGCTGGAGGGCCTGCTGGATATTGACAGAGACTCTGGGCTGTTCGTTGCCGCCGCCCCTTCGGGTGGTAACGACCACGACTCCGTTGGCACCCTGGATACCATACAAAGAGGATGAGGCTGCATCTTTAAGTATGGTTATGGACTCCACCTCGTTGGGGTCTATCATGTCCAGGTCCGCCTTGTTTCTGGGGAGACCGTCAATGACGACCAGAGGAGTGCTGGTGCCGTATGTTCCCATGCCTCGGATGTAGAGGGTTGCGGCATCTGCTCCCGGCTCGCCGGAATACTGGACAGTCATAAGTCCGGGGAGTTTGCCTGCCAGAGCATTGGATATGTTGGCGACAGGACTCTGTACCAGTTCCTTGGTCTGTATTGTGGAAATTGCTCCTGTTATGGAACGTTTGGTCTGCCTGTTGTTCATACCAACGACCACCACCTCGTCCAAGGTATTGTCGTCGGCTTCGAGGGACAGATTGACTACCTGCCTGCCGGGTGTAACTTCGAAACTTTGGGCCTTGTATCCGAGTGCTGATACGGATACGGAGGTATAATCTCCTGTAAATGACAGCGAGTACTTTCCGTCAATGTCGGTAATTGCCGAGTACTGAGTGCCGCGTATCCAGACAGCCGCGCCGATGACTGGCTCTCCATCCTTGTCGGTTATAACGCCTTCTACCTCAGTCTTTTTGGGCTGCGGCTTGGCCTGGGGGGCCGTTTGCTGAGAGGCGGCCTTGCGCGTGACAGCAACGACCTTCCCTTTCATTTCATAGTTGAAAGGAGCCTTGATTACGGTTGAAAGCACGGTCTGGAGCGGAGTCTCATTGAAGTTCGCGGTAATCAGAGGAGCATTGTTCAAGTCGCTGGAATTGAAAAGGAAGGAATATCCGGTCTGACTTTCAAGTTCCTTGAGTACATTCACGAGCGGCTCATTCTTGAAAGACTTGGTCACTGTCTGGGCCCCCAGACCGAGGCTCAGCAGCAACAAGGCTGTGGTAAGCAAGAACCGCAAATGTTGTATTCTGGTCATATTAGTTGATAGGTTGATTATTATTCTACTGTAGTTACGCAGATGCTGCCGTCAGGGTTGCAGTACCATCTGACAGGCTGTATCAGCGTCAGTCCGTCGAGAATGTTGGGCAGTCCTTCATCCAGGTTCAGAATGACACCGAAAGTGGAACCTGCGTTCTTGTCGGGAGTGTATCGTATATCGATTCCGTAGATTGAAGAAAGCCGCTGGAGCAGTCTTTCCAGGCTTATCTTCGTGTAATCCAGCTTGTTCTCCATCCAGCTTATGCCTTTGCTGGCATCGCCTTTATGCTTCTCCATCTCGCCCCTTCCCAAGTCCAAGGTGAGCGTTTCTCCAGGTATCATTTCCACCTTGGTTCCCGGCGTGGTGAATTCTACGCTTCCCTCCATAAGGCTTACCTCGCAGAGATTTTCCTTTTTATAGGAGGATACGTTGAACTTGGTGCCGAGCACATTGACTTTGCTCTCACCCAGGTCCACGGTAAATTTGCGGCCGCCATATTTCTTGACATCGAAATATGCTTCGCCCTCAAGGCGGACCAGCCTGTCTCCTTCAAGGAAATCCTTGTTGTACGATATTCTGGAGGCTGAATTAAGCCAGACCTGGGTGCTGTCGGGAAGAATGACCTTGGTCTTTTCCCGGAATCCTGTCTCCACGATGCAGAGCATCTCTTCCGAATCAGGCTGGGTAACTTTGGCTGAAGGAATGAAAAGGATTGCGAGCAGAATGGCACAGGCCGCTGCCGCAACAACTCCCGTCCAGCGTACAATGCGCATTTTCTTTCGGGAATTGATGTCCCTCTTGATGGATGAAAATGAATTCAATTGGGAGAATGAAGGTACGTTCTCCGAGTACCACTCCTGTTCCCATTGTTTGAAGAGAGCCTCGTTTTCTTTGCTCCCGGACAGAAAGTCCTGTATTTTTCCTGCCATTTCCTCGTCGGTGTCTCCGGCGAAGAAATCGAAGCAGATTTTTTTGATAGAAGGGTCCATCCTATAGAATCTTTGAAAGAATAACGGATGGACCCGACCGTACCCTACCGTTCAATCGAGTTTTTTGCGGAAAGCCTTGAGGGCCGCAGTGATATTCTTTTCCACAGCCTTTTCCGAGATGCCGAGTTTGGCTGCAATTTCACGGTTCTTCAAGCCTCCCGTGCGGCTCATCTGAAAAATCTCCCTGCAGCGCGGCGGGAGAGTGTCGATTACGGCTTTTATTTTCTCCTGCATTTCGTCCATGAGCAAATCGCCGTCGGCATTGTTCTCCGACGAGAAGAAGCGGTTGTACAGCGCCTCCTCCGCCTTTGACATGGCTATGTCGGGAATGCTCATGGAACGCTTCAAAGTCAGGTGGCGCAACGAATCGATGCACCTGTTCCTGACCATGGTAAACAGTACCGGTATCCATGACTCCGAGGTCTTTCCCTGGTATTTCTCCCAGAAACTTACGAACACGTCATGTATGATGTCTTCCGCAGCATGGGAGTCATTAAGGAATTTACGGGCATAGGATTCAAGCCTCTGCCCGTATTTATAATACAAAGTCTCGAAGACATTTTTATCCAGCAGAATCACTATTGCTTCTCGAAGTTGTATAGTCCGTCTGCATATTCAATCAGGAAGTCGGGGAATCCGAACTGCTGGTTGTAATTGGGTCCTACGTAAGCGCAGTAGCAGGTGATGTGCCTTATGCCGTATTTTGCGTAGGTCTTGAGGTCGTCCAGGAATATCTTGCTGTTCCAGGGGACTTGTTTGAGCTTGCTCTGGTTCCATCCGCTGAACAGGGAATCATCCATCCAGTACTCCAGCACTTGTGCTGTCTCCTTGGGGAATACCTTCAGGTTCTCTTGAAGAGCTCTCAGGTATTTCGCGTGGGTCCATCCGCTGTTGCCCTCGGCCCATGTCTCGGAAAGGGCATGTTCCCAGGTGCGGTGGAAAGGCGCGAACTCAAGGAATATATCCTCGGCCGGCTTTACGTTCTTGGGCGCTTCGGTGGTGTTGTTGTAAGCCAGATGGGCAAGCTGCGCATCCGGGTCCAGAGTCTTGAGCGCCTCGATTATCTTGTTCTCGAACATCAGGGCCTGGTCGGAAGCGGATAGCCCTTTGCAATGCTCGCAATAGCATACATCTCCGCCGTCATCCAGCCAGAAATAGTATCTGTGATTGGTGGGCTTGTAACTCTCGCCCAGCCTCTTTGCATTCAGAAATACTTGAGCCAGAGCTCCTTCCGAAGAAGGGCAACCGTTGGCATCTTCTACACGGACTCCCTGTTTGTTCATCCTGAAATACTCAGGATGCGTCTTGAACAGGTCACGCGGCAACAGGAAGGACATCATGTGCTCCTGGAACTCGAACTTCACGCCTATCTTCGCCGCGCTTTCCATATACTGCTTCCAAGAGTCACTGGAACGGTCGGCTCCATATATGCTGAACGTGTTCAGGTGATGCTTTTCGGCAATATCAAGATAGTCGATTTTGTATGTATGGTAGGGAGCATATACATCGCTCCATCCGCATACTATGCCTCTGGTCTTGAACCAGCGGTCTTCATCCGGATCCTTTGACGAATCGTCGCTTGAAGGGTCATCTGAATCCGTGGGAGTGGAAGGTTCCTTCGAAGGCTCCTCCGAAGGTTCGTCTTCTTCTCCCATTTTTTCCCAGCCTGATATGGCGTTATGGGAATCTCCCTGCTTTCCGCAGGAAATCCCGGTGCTGCAGCACAGCAGCACCAGGAGTAAAGTTTTTATAGAGCGTTTAATCATTCTGCACGAAAATCTCTCAGGCCGCGGCCGTAGTCATAGACGAATGTCGGTTCACCGAAAGTCTTTGTGTAATAGTCGTCTATATATACGCCGTAGCAGGTAATGTTGCGTATGCCCAGCGATGCGTAGGTCTTCAGGTCGTCCTGGAAAACGTCGTTGTGGAAAGTAAGTTGCTTCTGGGGCTTCTTCCAGTCGCTCACCAGAGAAACGTCCATCCAGTACTCGAGCACCTGTGCGTTCTCAGCTCCGAACACCTCTATGTTGGCCTTGAGCATGTCCATGTAGTCGCCGTGGGTCCAGCCGAAAGGCAGGCCGGGACGTATGGCATCCCTCTTGGAGAGGGGCTCTGACCAGCTGCGGTAGAAGGGTGCGAACTCCAGGAATATACCTTCCTCGGGTTTCACCTTTGTCGGGGCAGGAGTGGTGGTATGGTATGCCAGGTGGGCAAGCTGTGCCTTGGGGTCGAATGCACGCAGGGCCTTGATGATATGGTTTTCGAAGATAAGTCCCTGGTCGGAAGCGCTGTAGTCCTTGCACTGGGGGCAGTGGCAGATGTCGCCGCCGTCGAACAGCCATGTGTAGTACCTGTGGTTGGTAGGCATGTGGGTCTTGGCAAAAGCCTCCACGTTGCCCATCATCACCTGAAGGCCTTCCTGGCATGAAGGACAGCCGTTTCCGTCAGGTTTCCTCTCTCCGTTCTCGTCCATGCGGAAGTATTCCGGATGCGTCGCAAAAAGGTCGCGGGGCAGGAGGAAGGACATTGCATGCTCCTCGTATTCGAAGTCGAAGCCAGCGTCAATCCACTTCTGCTTCATCTGGGCGTATTCCTCGCTCAGATAATCCTTGCCGCAAATGCTTATGGTGTTCATCCCGGTTTCCTTCATCATCTTCATCCAGTCGAGAGTCTCGGGATGGATGATGTCGTCCCAGGCCAGCACCACGCCGCGCATCTGGAAGAAAGGGGTCTCCTCCTTGGGAGCGCCGCAGGAAAGCAGCACTCCCAGGCAGAGACTTGCTAAAACAGTCAGCCTACTGTGCATAAGCAGGGAGATAAAGTTCAGCCATGTCGGCAGGTTTGAACTTGCCGTCGGCAACATCCTGAGGTATTACGCCGAGAGCTCTCCAGTTGTTGGCACCGTCCATTATCTTGGCACCGAAGCGGGCTTTGTCGCCTGTCATGCCGAAGTCGGTACGGTTGAGCTGGATTTCGAGGCGACCTACGCCGTCTGCCCATGCGCCTACTGCGCACATCATGGTAGCTTCGAATGCACCGATGCTGCCAAGACCGCCGGAGAATACGCCTTGTCCGTCGGCACCGTCATAGCGGTAAATTCCGCCCCATGAGTGGAAGTCGTTGTAGTGGTCGCCATCATGCAGTGCAAGCTCGATGTACCACTTGCCGCCATAACTGGTGAATATGTCACCTGCTGTATCGTTGTCGATGGAGGTCAGAGTGTAACCTGTGGAGGGGTCACCATCGGGATCTACAAAGAGGTCGAAAGGACGGCCTACCTCAAATCCGGGATCTGCAAATTCCAGATAAACGAATGCGTGTGTAGGAGTGGCGGCGAGTTTCATGACCTTGATGTCGGGATAGAAAGCGCCTTCAGGGCAGGTGTAGGTTGCGATGGAAGGATCTTCCCAGTCCTCGAACAGGCCGTCAAGAGTGATAGGCACGCTGAAAGGATAAACCAGGTTGATGGTGACGGAAGTGGACTTTCCGAGCTGTGCGTTCTCAGCCTCCGCAATCTTGATGATAACAGGATATACACCGGAGGCCAGGCCGTCGGGGATATCGACGGTGACGACGATTTCCTTTGTGGTCTCGCCGGCAGGGATGACGACTTCGCTGTCGTATGTTACGCTTGCCTTGGACTCTGCATCGGTTTCGAGTTTGATCTTAACGTCTGCGGTAGTTGCCTTGGCGAGGCTGACCTGCAGCTTTGCGGTCTTGTCGCTGATGAACTGTGCGTCTGCATGGAGATCGACTTCGGGATTGAAGATGAAGGTGTAGCCGATATACACAACAGCATTGTCGGCAACCTTTGCGCCCTCGGCGGAGTCAATCTTGATAGCGGCCTGATATTCGCCGCTCTCAAGTCCCATTGCATCTGCCTCGACCTCGACTTCAGCCTTGGTCTCACCGGCCTTGATGGTTACATTCTTCAGGTAGTCTGCTGCAATTTCGCTCTTGCCTTCCTGTACGGTAGCTTTTGCAAGCTTTACCTTTACGTCCCCTGCTGCTGCGGCAGACAGGGTGAGAGTCACTTTCGCTTCCATATCAGCGTTGAAAGTGGCATCAGCGGAGATGCTGACTGTAGGTTCATCCGTGACAACCGGAGTGGGCTCGTCACTGGGATCGGTCTTGTCCGGGGTCTTGCCCGGGTCCTTGGAGCAGGCAACGAAGAGTCCTGCGGCGATGAGCAGTGCGCCCATCAAAAGTTTGTTACTTCTCATAGTGATAATATTGTGGTTTGTAAATAGTTAATCTTTCCATCCGGGGTTCTGCTCAAGCAGCCTGTTCTTGTCTATCTCGGACTGCGGGATAGGGAAGAGGTAGTGCTTTGAAGGATCGAACACGCGGTGCTGGAACACAGGATAGGAGATGGTTCCGTCCGCGGCTACAGTGACGCGGTGTACGGTCTTGTTGTCCACCTCTTCGGCAATCATCCATCTGCGTACATCCCAGAAGCGCTGGTTCTCGAAGCAAAGTTCAATGCGCCTTTCGTGACGTATCTTCTCCCTCATCTGCTCCTTGGTAAGTCCCGTGGGCAGTTCCTTGACGTTGGCACGGCGGCGTATGACATTCACCAGTTCACGTACGCGGGGCGTAGCGCCCTCCACCTCGTTCAGAGCCTCGGCATAATTCAGGTACAGTTCCGCTGTACGCATTATTGCGAAGCGGCGGTAAGTCCATGTATTATTGGTGGTGAGGTTGTGGTTCTGGTCCAGATACTTGTTGGTGAAGTAGTTGGTACGTATGATGGAACCGATGTTGATATTGTCGGTACCGGTCTCGGAAATATCTATCTGGCGGCCCTGCAGCGTTGCACCGTTATAGAGGATGCAGGAGTAGAACCTCTCCTCGCGTCCGTCCCAAGGATGGGCGGGGTCGTAGTCCGTAGCCAAAGGGTTGAGTATCTGCTTGTTGTCGGCAGTGTATCCGAGCACGGGCACCTCGCCGGAGGTCTGCATCTCGAAGTCGTCCACCATTTCCTGCAGAGGACCGTCCACGTTGAATGCTCCGTATCCCAGAGGCATTGCGTAGAAGTCCCACCAGTAGCACTCCATATGCTCGGAGTTCTTGGTCCAGATGACTTCCTTCTCGAGGCTCGCCTTGTTGAAGAGGTCGCTGTACTTGAGTGCAAGCACATGTCCGCCTTCTTCCTCGGCCATCTTCAAGGCTACCCGGCAATAATCTGCAGCATCCTGCCAGCGGTCAGGATCGTTTTCGCGGTTCCAGTAGGGACTTGCCCAATAGAGCTTGACCTGCGACTTGATGACTGTTGCAACAAGGGAGGTGAACCTTCCGAAGTTGGCATCGTCATGCTTTACCGGCAGGTATTTGATAGCCTCGTCCATGTCGTCAAGCACCTGCTGCAGAGTCTCTTCGGCAGAAGCCCTCTTGATGCCCTTTATGGATTCCACGTTACCGGGGTCGAGCACGTCTGTGATGATGGGAACTCCGCCCCACTGCTTGAAGAGCAGGAAGTAGAAATATCCCCTCAGACCGTGTGCCTCGCCAAGGAGACGGGTCTTTCGGTCGCTTTTTCCGCCGGCGCTCATGTCCTCGGGAATCAGGTCGAAGTCCTTGATGAACATGTTGCACCGCCTGATGCACTCGTAGTAGTCTCTCCAGTTGCGTTCCATAGGCATACGGTTGGGGTTCCAGTTGCCCAGGTTGATGTCGAAGGGGCTGGCCGGATATCCGCTGCCCTGCTGGAAGCCTACCTCGTCGGTAGCGCCACCGAGCTTGTAACGTCCGGTGAGGTCTTCGGTATTATACTGGAAATCAGGTATATAGATATATGCGTTATCCAGATACTGCTCAGCCGTCTCTATCTTGGAGAACATCTCTTCCTCAGTGAGGTTGTCTCCCGGAGCACGGTCGAGATAATCCTTGCAGGAGGTCATCACTGCAATTGCGCCCAGAAGGGCCGCCATCATTTTCAATGTCTTTCTCATAATGCTACAGATCGAAACGTATTCCAAGGTTGATTATGCGCTGCAGAGGGTAGGGCAGGGTGCCGCTTCCTGCCGACTCGGGGTCGCGGTCCTTAAGCCAGAGGGTATCCCAGACCGCTACGTTCTGTGCGTTGATATAGACACGTGCACTGGCAATCCTGATTTTCTGGAGAACCTTGCGGGGAATGGTGTATCCGAACTCTATGTTCCTGAGTTTCAGGTAGTCCGTGCGCATGATGTTGTAGTCGCTTGCCTCCGTGTTGTTGGCGGTGGTATGTGCCACGGGAAGCAGTGCGTTGGTGTTGTCCGTCGTCCATCTCTGCAGGTTGATTATGCTGGAAGGATAGACGAAGAAACGTGCAGATCCGCCGAGTGCTCCGCTGAACATCATGGAGAAGTCGAAGCCCTTGAAGTTGATGCCCAGGGAAACGCCTGCGGTGAAGTTAGGCACGGAAGATACCTTCAGAGGCACCCTGTCGTCCGGGTCCACCACGCCGTCGCCGTTCACATCCTCGTACTTGATGTCTCCGGGGATGACGGGTCCGAACTTCTGAGCGGGGCTCGAATCAATCTCCTCCTGGCTCTGGAACAGGCCGAGGGCGTGGTATCCGAGGGAGTATCCTATCTCGTATCCGCGAAGGTCCTGATAATCGAATGCAGGGGTAGGCTGGTCATTCTCCAGAACCTTGTTCTTTGCCCATGTAGCCTGTATGTTGGTGAATATGGACAGGTCAGAGGTGATTCTCTTGTTGACCCTGATTTCAGCCTCGATACCATGGTTGAACACCTTTCCGGAGTTACGAGGAGCCACGTTGGCTATACCCACATAGTCAGGCACGCTGCCTGCCGCCGTGAGAATGTTGTTGCGCATCTCGCGGAAATAGTCTATGGTGAAGTTGAAGGAATTGTCCTTGAACAGGGAGAGGTCGATACCCACATTCATCTTCCTGGCCTTTTCCCATGTCACGAAGGCATTTCCGAAACGGGTCTGGTTATGTCCGCCCGCTGCAAGAGTACCGCCGTTCGTGGTACCGAAATAGTAACCGTATGGGAATATGCTGCCAAGACCTCCTCCGGGGCCGAATTCGGTGATGAACAGGAACCTGTTGCCGCCGATCTGGTCGTTACCGACCACTCCGTAGGAGCCTCTCAGCTTGAGAATCTTCAGCCACTTGGGAGCATGCAGCCAAGGCTCTTCGCTTATGACCCATCCTGCTGAGAATGAAGGGAATACGCCGTAACGCCTTCCGGGAGGGAAGTTTTCGGAACCGTTGTATCCGATGTTGCCCTCAAGGAAGTAGCGCCTCGCCCAGTTGTAGGTGACACGGCCGCTGATTCCCTGATATGCATATACATATTCGGAACTCTGGAGGTCCTTCAGTGTGCGGTTGGCCATGATCTGTGCACTGACCTGGTGCTTGCCGAAGTCCCTGTCGTAGTTCAGGCGTACATCGAAATAGGTGTACCTCTCGGTATATGAACCGGTGCTGGCGGTAAGACGGCCGTTGGTGGTATAGTCCTGATAGATGTCGTTGCCGTCCAGGTCCTTGCCCCTGTACCAGTAGGACTCGAAGTCCTGGCTCCATGAGCGGTTCATGTTGGACGTATTCTCGAAGCTGAAGTAAGCCTGGATGGACAAACCCTTGGTGATGAAGTCAAGCTGGTGGCGTGCGGAAATAGTTCCGTTCATCACGTTGGAGCCGTTGTTATAGTAACCGCTGCGGGTTATGAGGCCGTAAGGGTTGCCGGGCTTGAAAGGAATTTCCAGGGCACTACCTGCGGCGAGGGTGCCGTCAGGGTTGAAGATTGCCTGGGTGCCGGGAAGACGGCTGGTAATCTGGCCGAATACGTATGGGAAACTGATGCTCGGTCCTACCC
Source organism: Bacteroidales bacterium (assembly GCA_017479265.1). Lineage (GTDB taxonomy): Bacteria > Bacteroidota > Bacteroidia > Bacteroidales > UBA932 > Cryptobacteroides. The sequence goes on from JAFVCK010000050.1 coordinate 22,372, forward strand.
TTGTCTCCAGGCGGCCTGCCAGGTCAATTCGTATGGTGAGCATCTTGGTGGCCTGGAAGTCGATGTTGGAGCGGAAGTTGTACCTGTCGTACTTTGACTTCACTCCGTAGTTGGCCTCGAACTCGTCCTCGTGGTTGAGGAGTGTGCCCTGACGGATATAACTACCTGATACAAAGTAGTTTATCTTGTGGTTCTTGCCGGCCGTTCCGGAGATGTTGATGTTATATTGCTGCTGCCATGAATGGTTCTTGAGCACAACGTCGAACCAGTCTGTGTTAGGATACAGGTAGGGGTCGGAACCGTTCTTTATGATGTCGAGCACCTCTTCTGTGTAACGCAGAGGCTGTCCGTCATTGAAGTCCACGGCGCGGTTGTAAAGGGCCTGCTCGTAGGAGCTCATGGTCTCAGGCAGACGTATAGGCTGCTGGAGAGCCTGCTGGATTGTGAAGGAAATCTTCGGCCTCTCGTCTCCGCCGCCCCTTCGGGTGGTAACGACCACGACGCCGTTGGCGCCCTGGATACCGTAAAGCGATGAGGAAGAAGCGTCCTTCAGAATGGTTATGGACTCGATTTCATTGGCATCGAGCATATCGAAGTCGGCCTTGTTTCGGGGCAGACCGTCGATTACTACCAGAGGTGCGCTGGTGCCGTAGGTTCCAAGACCGCGGATATACAGCGAAGATGCATCCGCTCCGGGCTCACCGGAATACTGGACCGTGAAAAGGCCGGGGAGCTTGCCGGCGAGGGCGTTGGAAATATTCGCCACAGGGCTCTGGGTCAGTTCCTTGGTCTGTATGGTGGAGATAGCGCCGGTGATGGACCTTCTGGTCTGACGGTTGTTCATACCCACGACGACCACCTCTTCCAGCACGTTGGCCTCGTCTCGGAGTACTATGTTGAGGGTCTGGGGGCCGTCAGAGAGCTGGAGTTCCCAGGGCTGATAGCTAAGAGCGCCTACGCAAAGCGTTCCTTCGCCTCGTGTCGGCTTGATGGTGAAGTGTCCGTCCAGGTCGGTGGTGGTTGAAACCATAGTGCCCTTTATCCACACGGAGGCTCCCACAACCGGCTCACCTCTCATGTCGAAAACATTTCCCGACACCACGGCTTTCTTGTCATCTTCTTTCTTGCCGGTGGATTTGTCCTTCTGGACCGCCTCCTTCGTGATGACTACGATGGTGCCTTTGATTTCAAATTTGAACGGGGGCCTGAGCACCTTGGAAAGCACTGAAGACAGGGGCTCCGCCTCGAAAGTAGCGCTTACGGCAGGGGCGTTCTGCAGGTCTCCCGGTTCGTAAATGAATGAATAGCCTGTCTGACCGCCCACTTCCTTGAGGACGGAGGCCAGAGGCTCGTTCACAAATGTCTTGGTGACTGTCTGGGCCAGAGCGGCAGGCACGAAGGCCGCTGCCAGCAGGACGGTCACTAGAACTTTCTTGAACAATGAATGAATCATATTGAATTGATTTTATTTGGTTTCAACTACATAGCCGCCACCCTCGGAAACTTTCCAGGAAACGGGGCATATCGAAGAAATTGCATCGAGAATATTGGGAACTGACTCCTTTATGTTGAGAATTATGGTAATGGAGCGTTCCGCCTTTCCGTGGTTGATATATGATATTTTCTGGCCGGAGAGGGATGAAATCCTCGCGAGAAGGTCGGAAAGGCCGGTGGAAGAATATACCAGGGTGCCTCCCAGCCAGCTTGTCTTGCTCTTTACATCGCCGGCGTATTTGAGAAGTTTCTCCTTGTCGGGATTGTAGGAGAGTATTTCGCCGGGCTGCATTTCGACATGCAGGGTAGGATTGGAGAAGGAGATACTGCCTTCCAGAAGGGCTGCTTCCACGGCACTCTCGCCGGGATAGGCGCAGGCATCGAACTTGGTTCCGTGTACGGTGATTTCGTTCCCGCCCAGTTCCACTACGAAGTCATGGCCGGGAAGGCTCTTTACATCGAAGAATCCTTCGCCCTCCAGGGACACCTTGCGGGTGCCCTTCATGTAGTCGTCGCTGTAGCTCAGGCGGGATGCTGCGTTCAGCCATACTACGGTGCTGTCGGGCAGTACCACCTTGGTCTGCTCGCAGTGACGGGTCTCAACTGAGAATATATTGGGCTCCAGGATAAGCGGTTCGGCAGGTTCCCCGCCTTTCCAGAATGGGAAGAATATGGCAAGCAGAGCTATGGCTGCGGCAATCGATGCGGCAACGATGGCATAGCGCATGGCCTGACGGGAACCTATGCGGTTCTTCGTCTTTTTATATGCCCTTATCTGGGGGACGGTGGGAATCTCTGTCTGCCTCCACTCTTTTTCCCATTCCCTGAAGGTCGCGACATTCTCCGGCGATTCGTGCAGAAACTCTATAATCCGCGCCGAGTCCGCCTCGTCGGCCTTGCCGGAGAAGTAGCTTATACAGAGCTGTTTGAGGCTTTCGTTCATTTTAAAATAGGTGTTGCTTTACCTATTTAAAACGATTTGAAAGCCTTCTACCCTACCTTACGTGCCGATAAAATTACTGAAAGATTATAAGCGGAATAATAGCCTTGAGCCTTGGATCGTAGCCTTCGCCATTCTTTTCAAGTTCGTTACGAAGAACTTTCAGAGCCTTCGTTATATGTTTCTCCACGGCCTTGACGCTGATTCCGAGACTGGAGGCAATCTCGTCATTCCTCATACCCTCGAGCCGGCTCATTCTGAATACCTCCCTGCATTTGTCCGGAAGGGTGCCTATTATGCGGGTGAGTTCCTTGTTGAGTTCGTTCATTATCAGCATGTCCTCGGTAGGAGAAGCGTTGCCGACAAAGTCCTCGATAGTCAGTTTCTCAAGATTGGAAAAAGATACCTCGCCGTTTATCACCCTGTGCTTGACGCTCAGGTGTTTCAGATGGTCCAGGCAGCGGTTGCGGGTCATGGTATAGAGTATGGCCGGCCAGAAATCCGAATCCTTGCCTTTGTACCTCTCCCAGAACCGCACGAAACTGTCCTGGACCAGGTCATCCGCCATGCCCTTGTCCTGCAGCACTTTCCCCGCGTAGTTGATAAGCCTCGGGGAATAAGCATAGTAGAGTTGCTCCAGTATTTCCTTGTCCAGGACCATCTTCTATTCCATTACTGCACTAAACAGAAGGTCTGGTTTGTGGAAGTCAGGCGACTTGTCCTCAGTGGGGACCGCCGAATACCAGTTGCAGCTGCCGTCCTGCCTGAAATCTGCACGGAAGACTCCCATGCGGAAAGGCTTGCCGGGGACTATCTCCAGGTCGGAGAGTTCCTTTTTGGACACCTTGCCGGACACGCTGTAACGCCCCTGGGATATCTTTGTGACCACCTCCATCGTGGAGAAATCCCACTCGTAGTCGAAATCTCTGTAATATTTTGCCTTATAGTCCATTATCCTGCCTTCGGGGTCAATCTCCGCGCAGTAGTATATGTCCATTTCCTCTCTCGGGCTGAAGAATATTTCCACCCTGTCCTCGGGGTCCACGTCCCTTTCCTTGCAGAATCCCTCGGTCAGCGTGAGGGTGCTTTCCTCCACCTCGTAATGGAAGTAGAACCAGTCGCTGTCTGTGAAGCAGCGGAAGATTGTATTGTCGTCAAGGCCGTCCCAGGGGGCGTGAAGAGAGTCTATGGCGGCGCCGCTACCTATGCTGAAAATGCTGCCGCCGTTTCCGCTGCAAGCGAAGACCGTTGATATGGCGGCAAGTATGGTACAAAGTCTTTTCATTTCAAACTTGTTTCCGCAAAAATATAAAAAATAAATAATTATTGCTACATTTGCGAGGTACAAAAACCTAAAGCTCGAATGAATCTATTGTCGCGAAGGATGTCGGCCTATGATTTGCCGCAGAAATATATGGCCCAGGGTATCTACCCTTATTTCAGGGAGATAACAAGCCATCAGGATACCGAAGTGACCATTGACGGCCACAAGGTCCTTATGTTCGGGTCCAATGCATATACAGGTCTTACATACGACAGCCGCATAATAGAGGCTTCAGAGAAGGCTCTGCGCAAATACGGCACGGGCTGCGCGGGCTCGCGCTTTCTCAACGGCACCCTGGACATACATGTGCAGCTTGAGAAGGAGCTCGCCCTCTTCCTCGGAAAGGAAGACTGCCTTTGCTTTACCACCGGTTTTACTGTCAATGAAGGTGTCATTCCGCAGCTTGTAGGCCGCGGGGACTATGTGATATGTGACGACAGGGACCATGCCTCCATCGTGGACGGCCGCCGTCTTTCCTTCGCCAACCAGCTGAAATTCAAGCATAACGACATGGCCGACCTGGAGAAGGTCCTGTCCCGCTGCGAGAAGGATGCCGTCAAGCTGATTGTAGTGGACGGAGTGTTTTCAATGGAAGGAGACCTCGCTCCGCTGCCCGAGATTGTGCGCCTGAAGAAGAAATACAATGCCAGTCTCTATGTGGACGAGGCCCACGGACTGGGCGTTTTCGGGCGCGAGGGAAGGGGCGTTTGCGACCATTTCGGGGTGTCTGCCGACGTTGATGTCATTATGGGTACGTTCTCCAAGTCCCTGGCCTCCCTCGGAGGTTTCGTGGCGGCTGATGGGCCCGTCATCAACTATCTCCGTCATTTCGCGCGTTCCTATATATTCCAGGCGAGCATGACTCCTGCGGCTACGGCCGCTACCCTCGAGGCCCTGCACATTATCCGCTCCGAGCCCGAGAGACAGAAGGCTCTTTGGGATGTAACCACTTATGCATTAGGCCGTTTCCGTGACGAGGGCTTCGAGATTGGGCAGACCGAGAGTCCCATTATCCCCCTTTATGTCCACGATGTGGAGAAGACTTTCAGCGTGACTGCGAGGGCTTTTGAAAGGGGCGTTTTCATCAATCCCGTCATTCCTCCGGCCTGTGCGCCTCAGGACACCTTGGTGCGCTTCGCCCTGATGGCCACACATACCCGCGAGCAGGTGGACAGGGCCATTGACATCCTCGCCTCCGTCTTCCGCGAGGAAGGGATAATATGATTGTACTCGTAACAGGAGGCAGCCGCGGAATAGGTGCGGCGACCGTCAGAAGGCTTTCCGGGGAAGGGCATCGCGTATGGTCGGCATCCAGGTCAGGCTCCGTTGCGGAGGACCTGCCTTCAGTCACGGCTGTATCGGCAGATGTCAACGACCCCGAGGCGCTCAGCCGTCTTGTGGAGCGCATAGTCTCTCAGGACGGCGGTTTGGATGCCGTGGTGGTCAATGCCGGCAACGGAATATGCGGGGCGCTGGAGGAAATGTCTCCGGGCGAGGTGCAGTACCAGTTCCAAACTTGCTATCAGGGGGCTTTGAACACTATAAACGCCTGCGTGCCGGTATTCAGAAAACAGGGCCACGGCCGTATTATCGCCATTACATCCTTCGCGGCACTGGTGCCTTTGGCATATCAGGGAGCATACTGCGCGGCCAAGGCTGCCTTGCAGATGAGCATGGAGGCATATACCATTGAACTCGCCCCCTTCGGCATACAGTGCTGCTGCATACTTCCGGGCGACATAGCTACCGATTTCACTTCAGCACGCAAGACGGCGCTCAGAGCCGGGGCCGCAGACTCCCCGTACAGGGAACGTTTTCAGCGCAGCCGTGCCAGATTTGAGAAGAGTGAGCGCGGCGGAATGTCCCCCGCGCGCATTGCCTCGGCCGTGTCAAGGCAACTGCGCCGCTCAAAGATGAAACTCAGGGTCGTGCCGGGCCTCTTCTATGGTACAGCCGCCTTTGTGGTGTCTTTCATGCCCCGCTCTCTTGTGCTGAGGGTCATGTCTCGGATGTACAAACGTTAGGACAGTTTATTTCGCTTGGAAGAGAAAATACGCTGGGGGAGCTCCATGGCGAGAATGATTCCCAGCACTATCGCGACCGCCACCTTTACAGCCATAAAGCCTGTAGGTCCGGACAGCGAAAACTGCTCTGACATAAGGTAGTAGGTGAACCAGAACACCCCGGCTCCCGGGACCAGGGGGAATATGCCGCACAGAAGGAACACCGTGCTCGGAGTCTTTAGCGGCACCGCAATGGCCCTTGAGGCGATGCAGACTATGAAAGCGGCGGCCAAGGTGGCGACGGGAGCCGTCGCTGAGGCATACCTCACCAGCAGCAGATACACCACCCAGCCCAGAGCCCCGGTCAGCCCTGTTGCGATATAATGCTCGCGATCCACACCGAAAAGCAAGGCGAAAGCGGCAGTGCCGATGAATGCCGCCAGAGCCTGCCAGGCAAGAGGAGCCGTGCCCTCGTCGATGCGTATGCCCTGGAGTTCAATTACACCTCCGAATATTCCTCCGTCCAAAAGGAAGGCCAGGGACACTCCCAGCGAAATGCAGAGGAAGCCCAGCATGGCATCCGTCAGGCGCGTCAGACCGGCAATGTAGTCGCCGTTCGCCAGGTCGCGCACGCCGTTGACGAAAGGGATTCCCGGAATCAGCGGCATTATCGCGCCGATTATGATATTGCTGAGGCTGTGGCCGAAGCCCGAGCGATATGAAATTATGCATAACAAGGTGGCCAGCAGTGCATTGCATATTCCTCCGACTATCTTTGAGAGGTAGCGCCCGCTGACCAGCAGGACGAATGCATATAGCAGGGCCCCTACCACGAACGCGGCTGCGCAGTCGAGGAAACCGCCTCCGAACACGGCGCAGAATCCGGCGGCACCGAAGGCGGAACCGGCGATAAGTTCCATATCAGGCTTGGCCTTAGCGGCCCTGATTTCCTGCAGGGTAGCCCAGGCCTCGTCGAGGGTCAGCCGGTCCGCGGCTATGTCGTAGCTAAGCTGGTTGACCGCCCGTACCTTTCTGAGCTGTATCCCGCGTATGGGTATGAACTCCACATTCGCATAACTGGCAGCCTGCCCCCCGGCCTTCTCCAGCTTGCCAGCGCGTCCGGTAGTGAAAATGCCGTTGGAAAGTACGAAAAAATTGCCCGAATCGACCCCGAAATGAGTTGATATCCTGGCCATTATATCTTCTACGCGCGAAATTTCCGCCCCGTTTTCGAGGAGGATGTGACCGGCCAGCGCGGCAGTCTCCAGCACCTGTGTAAAATTGTTTTCAGTCATGCGTGCAAGCGATTTTCATCTTCCGCAAATGTACTAAATAATGGCGAATAACAGGATACTTTCGGGCCGAACTTTGGAAAAAAGGATAAATATGGCTATTTTAGCAGTTGAAAAATTCGAATATGAAAAAATATCTGTCAATATTCGCCCTCCTGCTGGTCCTTTGCTCTTGTGGCAATAGCGGTTCTTCAGGTTCTTCCGACACCGTCAGCACCTTCATTCCGGCTCCTTCTCAGACAAAGGCCGAAAGCCTCCACGGGCTGGAGCTTCCCTATATGTACGGGGAGAAGGGCAGCATCATCGAGCACATGGGCTATACCTTGTCCTACAACGAGAAATGGAGAATCCCCAACTGGGTGGCCTGGGAACTGCTTGATTCTGAGCTGTATGGCGATTTCGACAGGGCGGAGAAATTCACTCCGGACCCGCAGTGGAAAGGCCGCCAGGCATACGACAGCGACTACACGGGCTCGGGCTGGGACAGAGGCCACATGGCTCCCTCCGGAGACATGAAATGGAGTTCGCAGACCATGAAGGAATGTTTCTACCTGACGAATGTCTGCCCCCAGAACCACAATCTCAACAGCGGGGTGTGGAACGACCTTGAGAAACTCACCCGCAAGGAGGCCAGATATTACGGCTGCGTCTGGGTATGCTGCGGTCCTGTAGTGGACAAGGGCCTGGGCACCGCCGGCAAGAACAAGGTGATGGTGCCGGACGGATTCTTCAAGGCTCTTCTGACCCGCAAGAAGGACGGGACATACGCCTCCATAGGCTTCTATTTCCCCAATGAAGCCGGCAACCGTCCTCTGGGGGATTATGCCATGAGCATAGACGAACTGGAGGCCTTCACCGGCATGGATTTCTTCGTCAACCTGGACATCAAGGAGCAGGAAAAGGCCGAAAAGAGCTACAGGCTCAAAGACTGGAATATCAAATAACATCATAACTATTCAATCATGGCTTACACAGTAACAACCAAAACATCCTATGGCAGCCGCCTGAAGAACAGTATCGGCGGTGTCGGAATGGGTCTTCTGCTGTTCGTGGCAGGAACCGTTCTTCTTTTCTGGAACGAAGGTCGTACCGTCAAGACGGCAAAGATGCTGAAAGAGGCGGAAAAGGTCTGCGTTGAAATGCCGGACATCTCGGCCGTCAATCCTGAATTCTCCGGCCAGGTGGTCCATGCCACCGGTCTTGCCGACACCGAGGAAATACTGTCCGACCCCAGGTTCGGAGTGAACGTCAATGCCATCAAGCTCATCCGCAACGTGGAGTACTACCAGGTAGTGGAGAGTTCCAAATCTACGACGAAGGACAAGCTCGGCGGCGGTCAGGAGACTACGACCGAATACTCCTACGATTTCGCATGGACAGACGAGCCTGTGGATTCCAAGGAATTCGCCGACCCCTCCGAGAGAAATGACAACCATGTCATAATGACCCTCGAGGACCTTTCCCTCGTGTCCGACAAGGTTACTTTCGGCGCATACAGACTGCCCGGCATACTCACCGGCCAGATGAACGACGAGGTGTCCCTGCCCGTTGAGAGCGACACTGCCGCGGTGAAGGCCTCCCTGAACCTTCCCAAGGACTGCAACGTGTTCATTTCCGGAAGCACCGTATATATAGGCAAGAATCCTTCGAATCCCAATATCGGCGACCTCCGCATTACCTTCAGCAAGGTCGGCAAGGGCCAGGTCTCGATTATAGCAAAGGTCGTCGGCGACACCTTCGAGGCTTTCACCGCCAAGAACGGCTATTCCATGGCCACCCTTTCCATGGGCACCCACAGCAGCGAGGAGATGTTCTCCGCCAAGCGTGAGGGTAACAAGACCACAGCCTGGATTCTCAGGCTTCTGGGCTTCCTGCTGATATTCATAGGCCTCAAGATGGTGGTAAGCATCATAGAGACCCTGTTCAAGGTGCTGCCTTTCCTGGCCAATATCGTCGGCATGGGAGTCAACATAGCGATGTTCATCCTCGCTCTTGCATGGACCCTTATTGTGATAGCAATAGGCTGGATATTCTACAGGCCAGTGCTCGGAATACTGCTTCTCGCCGCGGCCGTAGCCCTTATCTGGTTCGCAGCCAACCGCAAGAAACCTGCCGCCGAGTAAAGCCCGGCAAACACAAAAAACCTGCATCACGCTCAGATGCAGGTTTTTTGCGCTCTATGAGTTCGCTGCAAGCTTACAGTCTAAGGCAGCAGGCAACGCATGGACTACTATTACAGAGAATAAAATGACATCCAATTTGGTTGCCAAAATTATTATGCCTATTTTTGCAAGAGAAGGAAATAAATCATGATGGAGAATGCAGAAAACATACTTTATCACGGTAGTAACACGACTGTTGAAAAGCCAGTCATCCAGATATCCGGGTACTATAAGGATTTCGGATACGGCTTTTATTGCACCCGTCTTGAAAAGCAGGCCATCCGCTGGGCTCTAACCAAACGCGGGGAGCATATCGT
>JAFVCK010000051.1 GCA_017479265.1 Bacteroidales bacterium
GAAGGCCCAGGAGCAGTTTGACGAGAAGCAGGCCCGAGAGCTGAAGAAAAAACTCGCCCGCGACCAGTTCACCTTCATGGATGTCTACAACCAGTTCCAGCAGGTCAAGAAAATGGGCAACATCAAGGACCTTGCAGGCATGATTCCCGGCGTGGGGAAAGCCATCAAGGACGTGGATATAGACAATGATTCCTTCAAGGGAATAGAGGCCATAATAATGTCCATGACCCCTTACGAGAGGGAGCATCCCGAGGTGCTCAACGGCAGCCGCCGCAAGAGAATAGCCGACGGAAGCGGCACCTCCATTGCGGAGGTCAACCGTCTCGTCAAGCAGTTCGAAGGCACCCGCAAGGTCATGAAGACGGCCATGACAGGTGGCCTTCAGCAGCGCCTCAAGGGATTCAGAAGGTAGGGAAGAGCAATTCCATATCCTGAGCTATCACCCTGTTCGCCAGGTCCTTGGGAACGAATTCCCAATGTCCGATGCGGGCAGGGTCGCTTATTACGGCCTCCTCAAGGGCACCGGTCTGGGCAAGGTACTGGTAGAGTATGTTCCTTATTTCGGGATAGCGCTTAACGGTCCTCTCGCCGGGGTTCTGTATCCCCGCTCCTTTGCTGAGAAGGTCGCCGCCTCCGGCTGCGCGGTATGAAGTCATGGCCACATTGTACTCCCTGTCGGCCTCGAAAGGATGTCCGCCGGCCATTCCGCTGATGGAAATCCTCTGCCCGAAGGGCTTTGTCACGTCAACGGTGTAGTTGATTCCGGCCGCTGAATCGAAGTTGTAGGCCCTGCCTTTGAAGGACCATCCCTTCCTGTCCAGTCTCAGGTCGTCTGCCTGCTGTATCTTGAGGATATGCCCTCCGGGAACGAAGGTCTGTATCCACTGCTCGTATGAATATTCCAGATAATCCTTTATTTCGCGTCCTGTCATCTTGAGTATGAACAGCTGATTCTCAAAGGGATAGATGGTGAACAGGTCGTTGAAAGCCAGCTCGCCGGCCTTGACGGTGCCGTCGTAAGTGAGAGGTGCGGCTATGGAAATGGTGGCAGGAGTGCAGCCGAGCGCCAGGGTATGAAGCAGGTTGGTGTAGGCGGACATGCCTTTGTAGGCATCCCTTGTGCGCAGGTCGAAGTCCATGCTGCCGACGGGGGAGAGGGTGAATGCCTTGACTGTCCCGAACTCTCCGGCGAATGCCTCTTTCATGCCCTTGTCTGCATTTTCCTTTACGGTTGGTATGAGCTCAACGTCAAGAGTTTTAACCACTTTGCGGTCCTTACCTACATTGGCGGTTAAGGTGCCGTGGGCAAGGAAGCGGGCATGGCTGCCGGAGTTCATGATAACCATGGTGTCGGCATTCTCGACACGGGGACGGTGGTCGTGGGCATACACTATGAAATCCACTCCGCGAAGAGTGTTCCTAAGGTCCAGGGCCTGGTTCTCGGGCTGGGAGCCGTCGCCCTTTCCGGCACCGGAATGCATCAGCGCTATGGTGACATCCGGCTTGACCTTGGCCTTGATCCTGTCCACGTCCTGCTGGACCTGCGGAACCAAGGACTCGAAATGCATGCCGCTGTATCGCTCGGCGGGCACCCAGCCTGCATTGTTTGCATTGGTATAGCCAAGCACCAGCACCTTGAGTCCGGCCTTCTTGAAGACCTTGTAGGGAGGGAACCATGTCTTGCCGTTGTCGTTCCTGATGGCATTGGCCGCAAGGAAGGGGATGCCGTAGGACTCCAGGTCGGCTGTTACCCTGTCATATACGCCGTGCCCTGCCTCTATGTCGTGGTTGCCGACGGCGATGGCATCGTAGCCCATGTAGTGCATGATTCTCGGGAAGAGATGGGGCGCTACGGTGTCGATATAATTGTAATAATATGGGGCATTGTCCCCCTGGAGGCAGTCTCCGGCATCCAGAAGCAGAACATTGTCCTCGCCGTAACGCTGCTTGAAATCGCTGATTGTGGAATAAATGGCGAAGAGCGAATTCTTCACTCTGCCGTCCGTGTAGGTGGAATCGAACCAGCAACCGTGAACGTCATTGGTGGAGAGAATGTGCAGGGTGTGGACACCCGGCTTGGGGCCGCAGCAGGAAGCAACTGCAAGCAGAATGGGGAGTAAATGCTTGATTTTCATAAAGTTTGGTCAAAATGATATATCTTTCTTTTCTCTTTTGTCAGCTTCTTTGTCTGATGCAGCAGGCGGTCCAGGTCGAACACCAGGGAGAGTTTCTGCTGCCAGCCGGCATAACGGAAGGGAGCCGAAGCGTCTCCGGTGAGATGGAATACCAGGGAAATCTTCAGGTCCAGGAATCCGGCTATCCTGGGGGCGTAGAATACCTCGGCCCTGTCATACCATCCTATGCTGTTCCATGCCCCGGAAGCGTGTATCCTGTACATGGGGTTCCCATAGTAGAACTGGCTCCCGAACTTGTAGCCTCCGTCATCTATGTCATTGTAGAAAGGCATCTGGGAGGTGCCCACGTAGGTGGTATTGTCTATTCCGACGTTCCAGTTGCGGGCCAGCAGCCTGAGTTGTCCTCCGTAGGGGACGCTGAAATCCATGCTGATATCCCTCCTGCGCTGCAGGCCTCCGAGGAAACTGAGCTTGGCCGTGAGGTCCTGCATGCCTGCAAGCGAACCAAGGCTGAACTTGACGAAAGGCTCGGCCAGTATGTTGTCCGCCACCTGTCCGTACTCATCCGCGCAGGCGTAATGATATCCCGTGAGCGCCCAGCCGAGAGAGAACCAGTCCACCGGGAAGGCCTCGCCCGTTGTGAAAAGCATGAACCGCTCCCTTCTTGAGGGGCCCTTCATGCCCATCCAGTCGCAACCGAACTCATACATGGCCCTAGGCCTCTGTATCGTGAGCAGGGCTCCTTCTATGTTGCGGTCGCGCACCAGCAGGGAATCGGAAAAGAATGCGCTTGAATATTCCCCCTGCATGAAACGCCTCGGCAGAATGCCGGCGTAGCCTGTTATTATGGTCTTGTCGCCAACGTAGCGTATCCTGTAGTACAGGGTGATTTCCCTGAAAAGCCCGAGGTTCTGAAGCTTTTCCTGCCCGGGCAGGGCAGGGGACTCGCCCAGGTTCTTGGCTATGTCTATCCCGGCCATGACCCTGTGCGACAGGCGGGAATCCGGCATGATGTCTATGCCTATCGACGGCGTTGCAAGGGCCTGGAATAATGTTCCCGATGAGGTGTAGAGCCCTTCCGTCCGGGCAAATTCGCGGTTGTCGAAATTGAAATCGAAGTTGACATCGTATGCCAGAGCCGTTTTCCTGGTCTTGGGTTCTTCCTGCTGTCTTCCGAAATCGAACAGGCCGAAGGGGAAGGGCTGGGCTGATGCGCCGAGGCACAGCAGCAGGGTTGCTAAAGATGCGGCAAGTTGTCTCATTGTTATTTTATTATCATTACAAATTTAGCTAAATTTGCCGAACTAACAGGAAAAACGATGATAAAATTGCAGACTGAAGTCACCTTTCCCCGGAGCAGGGTGACTGTATCCTACTCCGATAAGATAATGGTCCTTGGCAGTTGTTTCGCCGACAACATAGGCCGCAAGATGCAGGAGGCCGGGTTCGACGTGTGCGTCAATCCATTCGGGACCCTGTACAATCCCGTCTCTATCTGCAATTCCGTTGCAAGGCTTTCCTCCGGGGCTCCTTTCGGAATGGAAGACTGCGTGCAGATGGGTGCGGGCTCGCCCCTTGTCTGCTCTTTCAGTCACCATACTTCGTTCGCAAGGCCGACGGGGGAGGAATTCCTGCAGGCGGCCAACGGGTCCTTGGAGAGGGCCTCGTCATTCTTCAAGCAGTGCAGCAAGGTCGTGGTCACGCTCGGCACGGCCTGGTGCTTCAGGCATGTGGGGACAGGCGAGATAGTGAGCAACTGCCTGAAGCGCGATGCCAAGGAATTCGTCCGCGAGAGAATGGGAACGGGGGCTGTGTCCGCCCTGCTGTCGAGGCTCGTGGAGAAGTACCCGGAGAAGGAGTTTATATTCACCGTCAGTCCCGTCCGTCACCTAAAGGACGGAGCCTTCGGAAACCACCTCAGCAAGGCCTCGCTACTGCTTGCCGTGGAGTCCGTTCTGGCAGGGGGAGTGGAGTATTTCCCCTCCTATGAAATTATGATGGACGAGCTGAGGGATTACCGCTTCTACGCAGAGGATATGGTGCATCCTTCAGCCCCGGCAATCGACTATATCTGGCAGCGTTTCTGCGATTTCGCCCTGCCTGAAAGCGAAAAAGAAGAGCTCCTCGCCAAGGAGAAGCTCTTCAGACAGTCTCAGCATAGACAGCTGCATTAAGTCTTTGATTATCAGCAAAAGTAACAATTTTGTTATTAATTATAACATTTTTGTTACACTGCTTTTCCGGTCCTTTTTCCTACTTTGCATAGGCTACCGAACGGGTCTCGCGTATTACCGTTATCTTTACCTGTCCGGGGTAGGTCATTTCGTTCTGAATCTTCTGTGCTATCTCGCCCGAGAGGGTAGCTGCCTGCTCGTCGGAGACCTCTTCGGCACCGACTATCACGCGCAGTTCGCGACCGGCCTGGATGGCGTAGCTCTTGGTAACTCCGGGGTATGCCGCGGCCAGGTCTTCCATGCCTTTGAGCCTCTTGATATAGGACTCGATGACCTCGCGGCGGGCACCGGGACGGGCACCTGAAATGGCATCTCCGACCAGCACGATGGGGGAGATTATGGAAGTCATTTCGACTTCCTCATGATGGGAACCTATGGCGTTGCAAATCTCGGGACGCTCCTTGTACTGCTCGGCCAGTTTCATGCCGAGTATGGCGTGCGGCAGCTCGGGCTCTTCCTCGGAGACCTTGCCTATGTCGTGCAGCAGACCGGCCCTCTTTGCGAGCTTGACGTTGAGGCCCAGCTCGGCGGCCATGATGGCGCAGATGTTGGCAACCTCGCGGGAGTGCTGCAGCAGGTTCTGGCCGTAGGAAGAACGGTATTTCATGCGGCCTATCATGCGCACGAGTTCTATGTTCATGCCGTGTATGCCGAGGTCTATGCAAGTGCGCTTGCCGGTCTCCAGGATTTCGTCCTCAAGCTGCTTCTGGACCTTGGTCACCACCTCTTCTATACGCGCGGGATGGATGCGGCCGTCTATGACCAGCTGGTGCAGGGCGAGCCTTGCGACTTCGCGGCGGACGGGGTCGAAAGCGGAAAGAAGAATGGTGTCGGGGGTGTCGTCAACGACTATCTCGACTCCTGTAGCGGCCTCCAGGGCGCGTATGTTGCGGCCTTCGCGGCCTATGATGCGGCCCTTGATTTCGTCATTCTCGATAGGGAAGGTAGTGACGGCGTTCTCAATGGCCGTCTCTGTTGCAGTGCGCTGTATAGTGTTGATTACTATGCGCTTGGCCTCCTTTGCAGCATTCAGCCTGGCCTCGTCCATGGTGTCGTTGATATAGGCCTGTGCCTCTGTCCTGGCCTCGGCCTTCATGTTTTCCATGAGCATGTTCTTGGCCTCGGTGGCGCTCATTCCGGCTATGGCCTCAATCTGCTTGTTGACATCAAGGCGCAGTTTGTCATATTCCTGGACCTTGCGCTCGAGATTCTCCTTCTGGGCCTGGAGGCTCTGCTTCATGGAATCAGCCTCCTTGATTTTGCGCTGGAGATTCTCGCCGAGCTGGTTGTTGGTGTTGAGCTGCTGCTTGATGCGGATTTCCGTCTCCTTGATCTGGGCGTTCTTCTCGGCCACGGCCTTCTCATGCTCGGACTTGAGCTGGAGAAACTTCTCCTTGGCCTGGAGAATCTTCTCCTTCTTGATGTTTTCGCCTTCGATTTCCGCCTTTTCGAGGATTTCCTCCTTCCTGCCCTTAAGCATACTCTTCCGGACAGGTATGTAGATGCCGAGCGCGAGTGCCGCGCCTACGACAATACCAATTATTAGATATACGAATGTCATATAAATATATAGTTTAAATAAAGTCCATAAACAAAAGACCGTCAGTCTGTTTGTATAGACTTCCGGTCCTGTGATATAGGGAAAAAAGCACCGGCACGGCCAGAAAAATCTTAAATATAAGATTTGGGCTCCGCCACCTGGGTCGGTCTTCCACTCTCTCCCTTTCGGGAAATCCCCTTGCGGGTAACATTGGCGTGACTTTGCCGGGGCGAGTCACCCGGTTCGTTGGAACGTGTTGTTTTCAGTCCCTGAGCCGGTGCTATCCTCCTATTTCATCCAGATATGAATCAGTCAAACTCTTGAGCCTTTCGGCTTCGGCCTTGGCGCTGTCCAGCTTTCTTTGCATCGAAATGCCGTTTATTACCTCGTTCAGCGCGACGAACGACAGAATGTCTGTCATAGGTTTATCAGGATACTTGGCAAGATATCCGTTTATCCTGCTGTTGATGGAAGTGGCCGCCAGACGAATCAACTCCTCGCTCTGCGGGGTGCTGGCCTTCATCGAATATTCGCGTTCCGCTATCCTTATCTTTATCCTTTGTTCCATCGCCTTTTATCTTTCCAATAAAGAGATGCACTTGTCTATCTCTTTAATCAGTTTCTGAATCTTTTCCTTTGCAGGAGAATTGTCGCCTGCACCGGAGGAAAAGGCTGCCGCAAGTTTCAGATTGTCCACCTGTCTTTCCAGTTCGGAAATCTTCTTTTCGTATGAAGCAACTGTGGCATTGCTCTTTTCCAACTCTTCGACGAGGCGAATCCTTTGCTGTTTTTCGCCTTCATACATGGCAATGAGCCTGTCGATGTTTTTCTTGATATCTTCGAGCATAAACATTACTGCTTCATAATTATGCAAATGTACGAAAATTTGTGAAATAACCCAAAATTTGTGTATATTTGAAAAAATAATTGAAGGATATGGACAGTTTCGGATTCATCAGGGTTGCAGCCGCATCGCCCCGGGTCAAGGTGGCCGATGTCGATTTCAATGCAGGGGAGATATGCTCGTTCATTGAAAAAGCGGAGGATAGCGGGGTGTCCCTGCTCGTTTTTCCTGAACTTGGAATAACGGGATACACCTGTGGCGACCTGTTCGGACAGAATCTGCTTCTGGAGGCCGCTGAAAGCGGAGTGGGGGCTATCTGTTCGCTCACCCGTGGCAAGAAGGTGACGGTGGTGCTCGGCGCTCCCGTACGTTTTGTCAACAGGTTGTACAACTGCGCCATAGTTATCAGGAACGGTAGCATTCACGGCATCGTCCCCAAGAGCTATATACCCAATTACAACGAGTTCTACGAGGCCCGCTGGTTCGCTTCCGGAGCCGATATGGATGCCATGGTGACATACTGTGGCAAGAAGGTGAGAATCAGCCCTTTCCAGTTATTCAGGATAGGGGAGGCAACCTTCGCGGTGGAGATTTGCGAAGACCTCTGGACCCCAGTTCCTCCGTCCTCGTTCCACACTGTAGCCGGGGCTGATATCATCGTCAACCTGTCTGCCAGCAACGAATTGATTGCAAAGCACGCTTATCGCAGGCAACTTGTTTCCAACCAGAGCGGACGTTGTGTCTGTGCATATATCTACAGTTCTTCGGGATTTGGCGAGTCCACCCAGGACCTTGTCTTCGCCGGCTCTTCCATGATATGCGAGAACGGGGCTGTGCTTGCCGAGTCGGAGCGCTTCGTGATGGAGGGGACGATAATTGAAGCGGATGTTGATGTAGAGAAGCTTAAGTCCTTGAGGCAGAAGGCCAATACATTTACGATACATGCGGATTTGCCTGAATACCACGAGGTAGCTCTCGGGGCGGCTGCGACCACCGATTTCAGTCAGGCTCTGCTCCGTCATGTGGAGACTACGCCTTTCGTCCCCGGCGGAAAGCTGGATGACCAGAGGGCTAATGAGATTCTGTCTATACAGGTAACCGGCCTTATGACCCGGCTCTCCCACGTGCGTTGCAATACTGCCGTAATCGGCATTTCCGGAGGTCTGGACAGTACTCTTGCGCTTCTGGTTACCGCCCTTGCCTTCGACAGGCTCGGATGGGACAGGAGGCGTATTACGGGCGTTACGATGCCCGGTTTCGGCACCACCGGAAGGACCTACCGCAATGCCATTGATCTGATGGAAGCACTGGACATCACAGTCCGCGAGGTGCCTATAGGTCCTGCCGTAAGCCAACATTTCGATGACATTGGGCAAGACCCTGAGGTGCACGATGTTACATACGAGAATGCACAGGCGAGGGAACGTACCCAGATTCTGATGGACATAGCCAACAAGGAAAATGGAATAGTCGTAGGCACAGGCGATCTTTCAGAGCTTGCTCTTGGGTGGGCGACCTACAACGGAGACCACATGTCCATGTACGGAGTCAATGCCAGCATCCCCAAGACACTCGTGAAGCATTTGGTTAGATGGGCTGCTATAAATCATTTTGGTTCAGATGGTTCACCACGTTCGGCGAAGGATATACTTCTGGATGTGGCCGACACTCCTATCAGCCCCGAACTGACTCCTGCTGACGAGAACGGGGAGATAGCCCAGAAGACAGAAGACCTTGTCGGTCCTTACGAGCTTCACGACTTCTTCCTCTACAACATTTTCCGTTTCGGTTTCACTCCGCAGAAGGTCCGCTTCCTTGCCCTCAAGGCTTTCGACAATTACTCGGAAGCCCTCATCGACAAGTGGATTACCGTGTTCTGCAGGCGTTTCTTTACGCAGCAGTTCAAGCGCTCGTGCATGCCGGACGGTCCCAAGGTGGGTTCGGTGTCCCTATCGCCAAGAGGCGACTGGAGGATGCCGTCAGATGCTTCCTTCAACCTGTGGATAGACAACAAGAATAATAACAATTAACTATGAGTCAGGCGTTTGATTCAATAAGCGCATCTGCGCAGTATATAAAGGACATATTGCAGGGGGGCGGTCTGGAGCCCAAGGTAGGCATAATCCTGGGCAGCGGGCTTGGCAACGTGGCCGGCATGATAGAGCACCCGGTCACCGTCCCATATTCGGACATTCCCGGTTTCCCGATTTCTACGGCCATAGGCCATAAGAGCAATTTCATAATCGGTACCCTCGGAGGCAGGCAGGTCATCGCAATGCAGGGCCGTTTCCATTGTTACGAGGGTTATTCCATGGACCAGATTGTGCTGCCCGTCAGGGTGATGAAGCTCCTAGGAGTGACTACCCTGATGGTCTCCAATGCCGCCGGCGGCATGAATCCGGAGTTTTCCGTTGGCGACCTCATGATAATCCGCGACCATATCAACCTGCTTCCCAATCCGCTGATAGGCAGGAACCTGGATGAATTCGGGCCTCGTTTCCCCGACATGACCCGTCCTTACGACCCGGGCCTGATTGCCCTGGCCAAAGAGACGGCCGCCGAAATGGGGCTGACCCTTCGCGAGGGCGTATATGTGAGTTGCACGGGTCCCAGTTACGAGACTCCTGCCGAGTACAAGTATTTCCGCAGCATAGGCGGGGATGCGGTGGGCATGTCCACGACTCCTGAGGTCATAGCCGCACGTCACTCCGGCATTAGGGTGTTCGGAATGTCGGCCATCACGGACATTGCCCGCGAGGAGGACCTTTCGGATGACTATGTCACTGACGGAGAGGAGATTGTGAAGGCGGCCCAGGCAATGAGCGAGAATATGTCGGCCCTGTTTGTGGGCATGTTGGCCAAAATGGAGGTGTAGCCATGGACCCCGGAGCAGAAAGAATTTTCACGGCGGCCGGGTATGTCCGTGACATATTGTCCTCGAAGGGGCTTGTCCCTGAGGTCGGCATGGTGCTCGGAAGCGGTCTTGGCAAGATAGTCAGCCGCATTTCCGACCCTGTTACCATACCGTATCGCGATATTCCCGGATTCCCCGTTTCCACGGCAGTAGGACACAAGGGCAACTTCATCATAGGCAGCCTCGGGGGCAGGACGGTTATATGCATGCAGGGCAGAATCCATTTTTACGAGGGCTATCCAATGGATATGGTGACGCTTCCGGTGAGGGTTATGAAAGTGTTGGGCATCAAGTGGTTGTTCCTTTCCAATGCAGCCGGAGGAGTCAACTACGACTACCATGTGGGTGACCTTGTTGTCATCCGCGACCATATCAATATGCTGCCCAATCCTCTCATAGGCCCCAACCTTGACGAGTTCGGTCCGCGCTTCCCCGACATGACCCGCGCTTATGACAGAGGCATGATAGCCCTGGCCAAAGAGTCGGCCGCCGGCCTTGGCATAAGCCTCAAGGAAGGCGTTTATTACGGTGGTACCGGGCCTACGTACGAGACCCCTTCGGAGTACAAGTATATCCGTATCGCCGGAGGCGACCTGACCGGAATGTCCACCATTCCCGAGGTCATAGTGGCCCGCCATTCGGACATTCCGGTGTTTGCCATGTCCGTCGTGACCAACGAGGCTCATGATGACTATTCGGATGACTATGTCAATGATGGTGAGGATGTTGTGAAGGCCGCTGATGCCGCTGCCGACCGCATGTCAAGTCTCTTCGAGAATATTATTTCCAAGTTGTAAAAAGTTTTTGTAAAAAATTGTCCTACATAAAGATTTTTTATATATCTTTGCGGCCCATTAGATTGAGTATTAGAAATTTAAATTTAGGGATATGTATTGGACACTTGAACTCGCAGGCAGCTTGGACGATGCACCATGGCCTGCAACAAGGGAAGAACTTATAGACTATGCCAACCGTTCCGGAGCCCCGGACGAGGTCATAGAGAACCTTCAGGAACTCGAGGATGACGGCGAGATCTACGAATCCATCGAAGACATCTGGCCCGACTACCCGACCAAAGACGACTTCTTCTGGAATGAGGAAGAATACTAGGGGCTTAACTACCTGAAAATAAGCAATTTAAGCGCATCGGGTACGGTTTTTACAGACCGTGCCCGATGGCATTTTATGGCATTCTACGGCATTTTA
>JAFVCK010000052.1 GCA_017479265.1 Bacteroidales bacterium
CTCCTTTTTCTGCAATCTTGTAAACGAGTTCTGTTTTATCCACATAGACGTAGCCGCCTGTGCGGATTTTTTCGAAGTCTTGTATGCCTATCGGATAAAGCATTTTGCCTGCGCATTATAGTCCAAGGACAAATATAAGTTGTTATTTTTCTGAATTCACTGTCATACTGTTGTTTTTTGTTATGGCACTTTGAGCATTATTCGCACTTTGAGGATGTGCAGAAAGTGCCAGGCGTTGTATTAAGAGAGTGGCCGGTTTTCTGGGCCTTGCCCTCCTCATGACCTTACGGGACCGCATATCACTTACTTGGCGCTATGGGAAATTATTGTTCCTTATCGGTGCCGTGTACAATGTGGTGTGCGCAAGTTTCCAGGCCGGCGGGTTCAAATATTCCTTCATGGTCGAGTCATTCATTATCAAGGCCGCAATTACCGCCCTGTCCTTGTATCTGATGAAACAGCTCAGGGACCGGTTCAGGATGGCAGCCCTAAGAACTAGACCCCGTACACTGAGGCGGATTCGGCAAGAGGGGTGTCGCCCCAGCGGGCGGCGATGTAATCCAGGATGTCGGCGACGGCGGCGGGGTCCATCTCCGTGACAAGGCGTATGCGCGTTTCCTTGAAGTCGGGAAGTCCCTTGAAATAGCAGCTAAGGTGGCGGCGCATTTCGTAAATGCCCGTAACCGGGCCCTTGAGGTCGAGCGAAAGCTGAAGATGGCGCTTTGCCAGGGCCACCCTCTCGGTCACGGACATGGGCGGAAGCTCCTCGCCCGTATCAAGATAATGCCGTATTTCCTTAAAAATCCAGGGATGCCCGAAGGAAGCCCGGCCCACCATTATGCCGTCCACGCCCCAGCGCTCGAAAGCCTCCGAGGCCTTGGCTGCGCTGACTATATCTCCGTTGCCGATAATAGGAATATGCATGCGCGGATTGGCCTTGACCTGCCCGATAAGCGTCCAGTCAGCCTCTCCCTTGTACATCTGGCAGCGGGTGCGCCCGTGTATTGTAAGCGCCTGTATACCAACATCCTGGAGCCTTTCAGCGAGCTCCGGAATTATCTTGCTGTTCTCGTCCCAGCCCAGCCTCGTCTTGACCGTGACGGGCTTGCCTACCGCCTCTACGACAGCCTTGGTGATAGCCACCATCTTGTCCGGCTCGCGCATCATTCCGCTGCCGGCACCTCGCCCCGCTATCTTGCTGACCGGACAGCCGAAATTGATGTCTATTATGTCAGCCCCGTGGCCTCCGGCAATCTCCGCAGCCCTGTCGGCCATACGGGCCGCATCCACCATGGCCTCGGGGATGTTGCCGTAAATCTGAATGGCCACAGGCGCTTCTTCCTCCAGAGTGCGCATCTTGGCTATGGCCTTAGCCGCGTCGCGAATCAGTCCGTCGGAAGAGATGAATTCGGTATAGACCATAGCGGCGCCGTATTCCCGGCATAGAATCCTGAAGGACGCGTCTGTCACATCCTCCATCGGGGCCAGCAGAACAGGTCTGTAGCCAAGGTCTATATCGCCAATTTTCATGCTGCAAAATTAATCAAAATATCCGTGATTTTTTTATTAACTTTGCAAGGTAACATTGGGACTATGCGAAATATTTGCACAGCAATACTTTATATCCTGCTGGCCGCCTCATGCAGAAGCCTGCCCGCATCCTCCGTGGAGGCGCTGGATGAAGAAATAGGCCGAAAAGAAGAATACGATGCCAGAAAGGAAGAGAGGATATCCCGACTGAGGGAATCCCTTGGCAGCGCAGCCTCGGAGGAGGAACGCTATTCCATAATCGGCGACCTGTACCGGGAATACCGCTCCTACAAGTCCGATTCGGCATACGCTTATGCCGGCAGGATGATAGCGGGGGCGCTCACGCCTGACCAGAAGGCCGAGGCTCGGTGCTGCGAAACATTCTGCCTGCTGTCCACGGGGTATTTCAAGGAGGCCTTCGAAGCCGCCGGCAAGATTCCCTCCAAAGGCATATCGCCCAAGGCAAAGGAGCGCTGCTACGACCTGCTGATACACCTTAACTATTCCGCAGCCGACTACAATGCCACCGAGCCATATCACGACCAGTACATACGGGCGGGCCATATCTACAGCGACAGCCTGCTGGCCCTTCTTCCCGAAGGCTCCTCCAAATGGCACTACTGCCATGCCAACCGCAACATGAAGGCAAGACGCTGGGAAGAGAGCATACTGGAGTTCACTCCCCTGGCGGAATCCCCCGACGTGGAACTTCACGACAAGGCCGTAATCACCTCGTGCATAGGCTGGATGTACATGCAGCTCGGCAAGGAGGACCTTGCCGAAAAGTACGTCGCACAGGCCGCCGTCTATGACCTGCAGACCTCCACCAAGGAGACCACTGCCCTTCGTATGCTGGCCGAAATGCTGGCGGCAAAGGGCGAGACCCTGCGCCCCGCCGTCTATGTGCGCAACTCCCTGGAAGACGCCAATTTCTATGATGCCAAGCTGCGCAAGCTCCAGACCGGCTCCATCCTGCCCATAATAGAGCAGAACCGTTACGAAATCATAAGCAGGCAGAGGAACATTCTTCTGGCGGGAATCCTGCTGGCCGTGCTGATACTGCTCGCCGCCGCGGCCGTAATGTGGTTCATCAAGGCGCAGAACAAGCGCCTCGACGAGGCGCGCCGGACCATAGAGGAGCGCAAACTCCAGCTGGAACAGGCCAACGCCAGCCTCGCCGAAGCCAATGAAATCAAGGCCGAATACATAGGCAACTCCTTCTATATCAATTCGGAATTCATAGGCAAGATGTCGCAGCTCTACAAGATGGTGGACAGGATGATAGTGACCCGGCAGTATGACGAGCTGCGCCGTTCCCTGAAGGAATCCGCCCTGAGCGAAGAGCGTGACCGCATGTTCGACTCCTTCGACAGCACCTTCCTGAAGATTTTCCCCACCTTCATAAACGACTACAACGCCCTTTTCCCCGAGGCGGAGCAGCGTTTTCCCGCAAAGGGCCTCACCACGGAAATGCGCATTTTCGCCCTCATCCGGCTGGGCATAAGCGAAAGCGACAGGATAGCCAAGTTCCTGGACTTCTCCGTCCACACGGTCAATACTTACAAGACCCGAGTCAAGAACAAGTCCTGGGTCGAAAACGAACTGTTCGAAGGCGAAATCATGAAAACCGGCCTGCGCCAGGGCTAAAAAGCTGTTTTGCTCAAAACAGCTTCTAAGTCATGTTCCTAAAATTCAAGGATGGTCCTGCGGTAGCGGACCGTAAGGGTGAGCGTGCGGGCGAGAAGGTGGGAGAAATAGGCCAGGAACAGAAGATGCATGGCCACAAGCCCCACAGGAAGGCCGTCCGTGAGCATGGCGGCGGGGTCAGCCGAGGACGGCAGCCCCGCAACAGCGCGGCCGGCGAACCACACTGCAAGGAAGGATGCAAGGGCCCAGATGGAGGAATCACGAATGGCGCGGGTAGCCGTAGCACCTATGTAAATGCCGTCCCAGGCGAAGGCGGGGCAGCCCATGAGGGGCACCAGGGCCAGCCAGGGAATGAAGTTGCGGCAGGAATCTACGACAGAAGTGTCGTCGCTCATAAGACGGAAAAGAGGCCCGCTGGCAAAGGTGTTGAGGGACACGAACAGCACCGAAATCCCTGCCGTCCAGAGGAATATATGCCGCACCGTAAGCCGCACCGAAGGGCGGTCTCCCATCCCTATGTACTTCCCTGTCATGGCCTCTCCGGCATAGGCGAAACCGTCTGTGAAATAAGAGCAGAACATGAACAGTTTCATGCAGATTGCCGAGGATGCCAGAAGAAGGTCGCCGTAGCGGGCGGAAATCAGTGTAAACCCGATATAAATACCTATGAAACAGATGCTTTTGACGACAAGGTCCACATTGGTCCCCATAAAGTCCTTCATCCCGCCGCCCTTGAAAGCATGCCTTATGCCAATGCCACGAAGAAGGCTCCTGTGACGGCTCACCAGAGCCACGGCGAAATAGACAAGGCCGGCATACTGGGCCACCACCGTGCCGAGGGCCACTCCGCTGAAACCCATGGCCGGGAAAGGTCCCCATCCGAAGCCGAGGGCCAGGCTGAGCAAAATATTGAGGCCGTTGACAATAAGGTCCGACACCATGGGACGCACGGTATCCTGCATGCCTATGAACCATCCGGCGAAGGCCATGCGGCCAAGAGTTGCAGGAGCGGCCCATATACGTATGAAAAAGTAAGTCCTGGCAAGGGAACTAACCGCCGGACTGCAATCTATGAAGAGGAATACGAACCACACGAAGACCCATTGCAACAGCAGCAGGGCCAGGGCGGAAACAGCCGATATGCCGACGGCACGCACCAGGGTCTCGGCGCAAGCCTTTGTATCGCCGCGTCCGAAAGCCTGGGCGGTGATTCCTCCCGTACCCTCGCGCAGAAAGGCGAAATTCCAGTAAAGCAGGTCGAAAAGCATGCTGCCTATGGTGATTCCCCCTATGAAGGACGCTCCGTCGGAGCCCAGATGTCCGGCAACGGCAATGTCCACCATGCCCACGAGAGGCACGGTAATACCGGCCAGAATGCTGGGAATGGCAAGCGAAAGTATCTGTCTGTCAATACTTTTCATCGGAACTTGCTATCCTCTTCAAGCATTCCGAGATAGGAATTGTAACGCTCCGCGCTGATAATGCCCTCCTCGACGGCCTGCTTTACGGCACATCCCGGCTCATGGGTATGGGTGCAGGGCGTGAAACGGCAGCCGCGGGAGACTTTCAGCATTTCAGGGAAATAAAGGGCTATCTCATCCTTGCCGACATCCACGAGGCCGAAGCCCCTAAGCCCCGGAGTATCAATTATATAGCCGCCAGTTGCGACCCTGTACATTTCATATAGCGAAGTCGTATGCTTTCCTTGGAGATGGACAAGGGATATTTCCCCTACCTTGGGGTCCAGCGAAGGATCCACGGCACGGATAAGCGAGGACTTCCCTACTCCGGACTCTCCGGAAAACAGGCAGACCTTGCCCTTGCAGTCTTCCCTCAGCGTGTCTATCCCCTCGCCTGTCAGGGCGCTTGTCTGTATGACCCTGTAGCCTGCACCCTCGTAAATCTTGAGAAAATCGGCCAGATAGTCTCCGGCTTCCTCGCGGTAGAGGTCCACCTTGTTGAGCACTATGGTAGCGGGCACTCCATAGACCTCGCAGGTCACCAGCAGACGGTCCAGAAAAGGCAGTTTAATCTGCGGAAAGTACAGAGTGACAATTATATAGGCCATATCCACGTTGGCGGCAATCACATGCGACTGCCGCGAAAGGTTGGTGGAGCGGCGGCGGACATAGTTGCGC
The DNA here is from genome assembly GCA_017479265.1 of Bacteroidales bacterium. GTDB lineage: Bacteria > Bacteroidota > Bacteroidia > Bacteroidales > UBA932 > Cryptobacteroides. Next base: position 5,316 of record JAFVCK010000052.1, read on the forward strand.
CTGTCCAGCACCTGCACTATCGTAGCGGGGTTCTCCATGTCGGGAACCGGAGTGTCGGAGACATATTCCACCCTGTCGCCCACTGCCACGGGATTGGTGGACTCGCCCCCGCGAAGACGGATACGTCCCTTGAGGACAGCCGGGAAGGGCGACCACAAGGGAAGTTCGGACAGGAGGTAATGGCTGCCTGAATTCTTTATGACTACGGCTTCTTTAGTGTTCAATTGGAATCTGTTTCGATTAACGGCAGGTCCGGGGATTCATTGGGCTCCATGGCCCCCACCACGATGGGAATAGCCGACTTGCCGTACCAGTCCTTGTTCTGATAATAGAAATGCCTGTATGCCGTTGCAAAGTGTTCCGGGTCGTAGAAATTGGTGACCACCACCGTATATGACTCACCGCCGACAACCAGGCTCACAGGAGCCGCCTCAAGGGAGGCCGAGCCGTCTATCTTGCCGAAAGACAGGGAGGTGGTGATGCCGTCATGGCCCACGACGCTCTCCAGCAGAAGCCCGTCCTTGGGCTCGTCCAGCATGAAGGAGGATACATTATAGACCACATAGATGTCGCCGCCCGCCACGGAGCCTTCGGCGGAAGGGTCCAGCAGGTTGTTGCCGGAGGGGTCGGATACGGTAAAATTGAGCTCTATCGGAAGGGGGCCGTCATCGGAAGGCACGGGAGACTCCTCTTTAGCAACACTGCAGCCGACAGCCACGAGGGCTATCGGCAACAGCATTACTTTATAGAACTTATTGATCACGTCTTTAAGATGCACCCGGAAGGGCAATCGTTGCACGGAATCCTATTTTTCCCTAAGAGAAATGGCAAATCCGCCGGATGTGGCCATCTTCATGGTAAGGCTGTCGGAGGCGGTGAGAGTAGCCTTGCGGATTACATAAGCCTTGGGATTGGTCTTGTAATCGGCATCGGGAGCATCCTCGTAAATGGTTGCCTCATAAGTCTTTCCAGGAGCGAGGAAATCAAGGGCGAAAGTCACCTCGCGGGCATTCTCGTCGGTAACGCCGCCTATGAACCACGCATCCTTGCCGCCTGCGAAGGCAGTAGCGCCGTTGATGTATCCCTTGCGTGCGTCAGGCAGCTTGGCAGTGCCCTCGGAAGCGATGTTCAGGGTGGACTTCTTGGCCTGGCGTGCAATCACGATATAGTCTCCGGGCTCGGCGAGCAGGTATTCGCTCCTTTCCCAATCCACGGCGACATCCTTTATGAACTGGAATGCGTCGGCATACTTCTCATAGTTCTGAGGCAGGTCGGCGGCCATCTGCAAAGGAGAATACATGGTCACGTAGAGGGCCAGCTGCTTGGCAATGGTGGACCACATGTGGGCCGTGTTGCCGGGAGCGGTTATGCCCAGGTCGGTCTCCAGAATGCCGGGGGTATAGTCCATTGGACCGCCCTGCAGACGGGTGAAAGGCAGAACAGTGACATGTATGGGCTCTATGTCGTTCTGGAACTCCGTGCCCATTGCGGACTCGTTGCCTATCATGTTGGGCCATGTCCTGTACAGACCTGTAGGACGCACGGCCTCGTGGGCGTTTATCATGATATGATGCCTGGCGGCCTCGCGGATGACATGGTTGTAATGGTTGATGGTCTCCTGGCTGTAGTGATGCAGGCCACGGGGGACTATGTCGCCCACATAACCGGTCTTGGCGGCATCGTAGCCATACTTGTTCATAAGATTGAAGGCAGCCTCCAGATGACGGTCGTAGTTCCAGATGGAAGCGCTGGTCTCGTGGTGCATTATCAGCCTTATACCCTTGCTGTGGGCATATTTGTTGAGCGCCTCGATGTCGAAGTCGGGATAAGGGGTGACGAAGTCGAAGACATATTCCTTCTGCTGGCCGAACCATTCCTCCCAGCCCTCGTTCCAGCCTTCGATGAGAAGACCGTCGAAACCGTTGGCGGCGGCAAAATCTATGTAGCGGCGCACATTGTCGTTGTTGGCTCCGTGGCGGCCGTGGGGCTTGGCGGAGGAATAATCGGTGGTCCCGAGTTCAATTGTAGGGAAATCGTCGGTATATGACCATGCGCTCTTGCCGGTTATCATTTCCCACCATACGCCCATGTACTTGGTAGGGTGTATCCAGGAAGTATCCTCTATCTTGCAAGGCTCGTTGAGGTTGAGTATGAGGCGGGAAGCAAGTATCTTGCGTGCGTCGTCCACCACCATCACGGTCCTCCATGGAGTGGAGAAAGGAGTCATGACGGCACCTCTCCAGCCCTCGGCATCGGGGGTGAGTTCGATGCGGAAGGTCATGCTGGGGATGTCCAGATCGAGATTGGCGGTAGGGAAATCCACCACCGCGGCCTCATGTATGTTGATATAAAGACCGTCGTCCGTCTTCATCTGCAGGGCAGTCTGCACGCCTGTCTTGGAAAATACCGTCTGGGAAGCGTTCCACATGCAGCGGTTCTCGATAAGGGAAGGAATCTGGGAGAGACGGCTGTCTGTGTATTCATACTCCTGGGTATCATAATCGCCTGGAATCCAGAGAGCCTTATGGTCTCCTGCCATGGCGAACTGAGTTACTTCCTCCTTGATGGTGAAATGACGGAAATCCCACTGTGAAGGGAACTCGTAACGAAATCCCAAGCCGTCGTCAAAGAGGCGGAACACAACATTCATAAGCCTGCCGGTACCACTTTGCTTGAGCTTGACTGTCAGTTCGTTATAATGGTTTCGTATATGGGCTTCCTCTCCCCAGACAGGGTCCCAGGTCTCATCCACGGAGTCCGTTGCAGTGCCCTCAAGGGCGAAGCCGTCATGCAGGCTCACCGGAGAGTCGTACATCCATTTGGTCTTGCTCTCGAATATCTCATTGTCGTGAATCTGGTTGCCTCTCAGCACGAAACCGAGCTTGGAGGGTAGCACCACGTCCTTGCCGTCCTTGGAAAGGCTGTACATAGGTGTGCCGTCAGGGGCAAGTCCGAAGGTCGCCGTAAGCGAGCCGTCGGGACTGGAGAGAGTCTGAACATCGGACAGTACGGGTTGCTTGACACTTTCTGCGCAGGCAACCCCGAGGAGTGCCGCCGCAATCAGGATAATCGTTTTCTTCATATATTCTATCGTTTACATTCTACAATAAGGGCCGTCATGGCTGGCACGACGGTATCGGAAGAGAGCGTAACTTCCTCTCCTGTAATTACATTGCGTCCCGAAATGGTCTCGGGGACAAGCTCGGCGTAATGGGCCCAGGGCACTGTAACATCCCCGGATGTATTGTTTATATAGACGAACACCAGGTCGCTGTCATTGTAGCGGAAATAGGCGTAGGTATTGTCGCGGGTCATGAAGTGAAGGGTCTTGCCGCTGTGTATGACTTCCTTGTCCTTGCGCCAGTTGAAAAGGCGGGCGGTGTAATCGTGCAGGTCGGCTGCGCTGCTGTAATCGGCAGTGGAAGTCTTGCCTGCGGCACGGCGGCCCTCCTCGCTGAAGAGGTCGGCCTCATCACCCTCCCAGCCGCCGGGGAAGTCAATGCGCTTGGACCCGTCGTTCCACTCTCCGGGACGGGCGGAGAACATCATCTCATCACCGTTGTAGAGCTGCGGAATGCCCCTCAGGGTAGCCAGCAGGGACATCGCAATCTTCATCTTGGCGGGATTGTGGTCGAAGTTGTCGCCCATGCGGGAATGGTCGTGGTTGGCGAAGAATATCATCATCTTCGACAGGTCGTGATATACGAAATCGTGGGACAGGGCATTATAGACCCTCGTCATGCCGTGGTTCCAGCCGGGCCGGTCGCCTGCCTCGCAGACAGCAGCTACGATAGCGTCGCACAGGGGGAAGTCCATGATGGAAGGAAGGTGGGAATCGTAGCCATCTTTGTTCTCGTTGCCGCCCTGCCAGTAAGCGAGCTGTGAAGGAGAATCTATCCAGCACTCGCCTACAATATTGAGGTTTGGATACTCGTCAACCACGGCCTTGCACCAGCGGCTTATGGGCTCCTTCTCATTGTAGGGGAAGGTATCCACCCTCAGTCCGTCCAGACCGGCATACTCCGTCCACCAGATTGCCCACTGCTGCAAATACCTGAGTACGAATGGATTGTCAAGATTCATATCGGGCATCATAGGCACGAACCAGCCGCCCTCATGCACTGCAAGGTCATATTTGGAGGCGTTGGGGTCCATGTGGGTGCTGAAGCAGATGTTGGTCTGGGTGTACTGGTCCCACTGATGAATCCAGTCGGCAAAGGGCAGGTCCTTCATCCACCAGTGGAAGGTGCCGCAGTGGTTGGTGACTATGTCCATTATGACCTTGAGGCCCTTCGCGTGGGCCTTGGACACGAATTCGCGGTAGAGTTCGTTGCTGCCCATGCGGGGATCCACATGATAGTAGTCGCAGCAGGCATAGCCGTGGTAGGACTCGAAGTCCTGGTCGTCCAGCAGCACGGGAGTCGCCCATATAGCCGTCGCGCCCAGGTCCTTGATATAGTCCAGATGGTCTATGATGCCTTGTATGTCACCGCCGTGGCGCTCCAGGTTGGCCTCCCGGTCGACCTTCTGAATGGTATCCGGAGTATTGTCGTTTGAAGGGTCTCCGTTGGCGAAACGGTCGGGGAACACGAGGTATATCATGTCGGCCGTCGTGAAACTCCCCCGGGAGGCAGAACCATCCTCGCGGGTAAGAATCTCGTAGGGATACTTGACCTGCTCCCCGTCCTTGGAGAACACCAGCCAGTACTTGCCGGCCTTGGACACGCTCATGTCCACGAACAGGTAATTGGGGCTTTCCGCCTTGGATACAGACTTGACGGACAAGCCTTTGCCACCTTCTACCCTTATGTCGGAGGAGGATATGTCCGGTCCGTATATCATAAGCTGCAGAGGCATTTTCATGCCTTCCCACCAGCAGAGGGGCTCCACCCTTGTCACCTGCCCGGGCGTAGCGTCCGGGACGCTGCCCTCGTCAAATACGTTTTCACTGCATCCTGCCATAATCGTCAAAGCCATTGCAATGGCCATAAGTTTTGCGGTTTTCATATAATCATGCGGTTTCCAATATGCGAAGATAACTATAATTACAATGAATTCAAAACCTTGCACTTAACCCTGAACCAGTTGTTGGAGCCGTCCTCCATCACCCTGTACTCCCTGTGATTGGACCAGGATGCGGGACGGTCCTTTATCTGCTCGTCTTCGCCCGTGTCGTTTGCAAGATAGGGCTTTATCATTTCCTGCCAGGCGCTTATCCTCTTGATGCTTTCCTCATAGACAAAGGGGCTGCCCTCCGCCGCAAGGGTCTTCAGATAAGAGGTATATTTATTCTTGTACTCGCTGAGCGTCAACAGTTTGGAGATGAATATGCACTCGTCGAGCCCCCAGCGGTAAGGGTTCTGCCGGCCCGAATCGTTCTGGACCCCGCAGTTGTGGGAAGTGCCCAGGGTGTTGTCCATATCGTAGGGCAGCATATACACCTTGTATCTGTCCTTGTCAGTGCTGTCAAAGTACAGATAGAAGTTGTTCATATCGTTCCAGTAGTCGTCCCAATGCCCCAGGGCTATGAAGGCGGCGTATGTGCGAAGCAGCAGGTCCACGTCGCAATGCTCTGATATCCAAGACTTGAACGCATCGCCGCTAAGGTTGCGCACATTGTTTATGAAGCCCTTGAGCTGCTGCTTCGCCGCAGCGAATTCATCCTTTCCCGTCTTGAGCTCGTAGGCATACTGCTTGCCGGAGTTGTCATCCACCCCGAAGCGCCAGTCGTCCGTATCCCTAAGGTTCGCGCCCCAGGCCCCCTTCCACAGGAAACCGGTATCGGCGGCGAACTGCTTTCTTTCCTCAACGAACTCGTCGTCAATGGCTTCCATCATCAGATATACCCCGTAATAGGCCGGGGAAGGGTCGCCTTCGACGCTGACATAGAGCCTGCACCAGGAAGCCTCGCCAGCCGTCCACACCCCGAAACGCTTGAGCAAATCGAAGCAGTATTTCTCGCGTATATAGGTCGGGTCCTCCTTGGCATACTTGAGGTTTATCCTGTGTACCCCTCGAAGGTCGTAATCCTTGTCCTTCTTGTGGAAATGCCTGAAATTCAGGCCGAAATGGCAATGGTGCCAGTCGGTGCCACCGGCCTTGTGCTTCTCTCCCCCGCTGCCTTCGGGCCTTCTGCGGGAGGTCTGGCCGCGCAGCCTCAGGCCCGCATCGGACACGGTGTAGCGCTTGTTATCCTTGATGAAAAGAACATCGCAATGGATGTAGTCACGTGTATTGGAATCCTTGTCGTAAGCCTCCAGCAGAGCGTTCCACTGCTCCAGGCTCACGGAAATCGTCATTTTCGGAAGGGCTGTATCATCGAAGACGAAGGCGTTGCCCTTGGCCACGTCGTCAGGCGGCGTGACGGGGACAGGGTCGGAGGACTGCCCGGGGGCGGCAGGGTCCTGGCTTTTGTCGATGATGGGGATACTCCGTATATCCATACCGGAGCACCCCGCCAGCAACAAGGGCAATGTGAGCAACAAGAGTCTTGCAATTCTCATAACTCACAAAGATACAAATTATTCCACAACTATCATCGTCCAGTACTTGAGTCCCGGCACATTGATAGTAAGCGAAGCACCTGAGGCAGAGAAACTTACCTCGCGGGGCACTCCGCCGTCAATGTCGGGGGAAGCCGCCCAGACCTTGGTGACGGGCCTGGTAGTACGGATGGAAATGTCGAAGGAAGCTATCTGCGAAGGCTCTTTCTGGGTCCTGGCATCGTCGCGCCAGTCCAGATGGGCCGCATCGCTGAAATTCAGAAGATGGACTATCAACTTGCCGTCCTGTTCGAGGGACAGGTAGTTGACGGCACCTTTGGAAGGGCCCCATTCATCCATCTTCACGCCTGATGAAGTGACGCTGAGCTTTTTCCGCTCGGCTCCGCCGCGAAGCACATTCTCATATCCCGTCAGGAAATCATAGTATGCAGGAAGGGCCTTCTTGAGGTCCGCGTCCATTTCCATGGAGGCATCGGGGAAATACTCGTTGCAGAGCATGTGCTCGCCGAGTTCCAGATGGGAGCCTCCGAGGGCGAATATCACGGCATCGGCCAGAAGCACTGAAGCGGTATTGAACTTGCCCTTCTGCTTATAGTTCATATAGGCGGCAAGGACGGTGTTCTTGGAAGGCGCGAGCTTATGGTTTTCCTGCATTATAGTCTCCAGTTCGGAATATCCCGTTGTCCATACCTCGTTGTAGAGGAAGTCGGAGGGAGCGGCCGCGATGGCGCTCTGTCCATAACGGCTTACTGCATTGAAAGCCAGTTTCTTGGAAGGCTGGGCAGCCTTCATTGCGGCTATGAACTTGCCATAACCCTCGGGCATGTTGATTTCGCTGCCGTCATAGCGGTAGAGCCTGCCCCTGTTTCCGAGCTGGTCTATATGGAATCCGTCGAAATCATAGACGCTGTAAACCTCCCCTGCACGCGCGGAGAAATAATCCAGCCATCCGGAGTTTCCAGGGTCCACGAGATAGATGTTGCTGCGGAAAGGAGCGCTCAGGGGATGATAGTCCCTGGAGGAATGGCTCTTGTCCTTGAAGGCATACCACTGCTCATCTACCCCGTCGCTACTTGCCCACTCGAGGGCTCCGTAGCAGAGGTCGTAGAACATGGAGGCAATGCCGTATTCATGGGCCGTCCCGATGTATCCTTCCACCGTGGACTTCGTTGCGATATCGCCTATTATGGTAGGCCAGTCGGTATCTGGCTTTTCGGGAGTACCGGCAAGGGGATGATGATGGTCATACATCCAGTCGTAGTACTGCAATCCGTTGATATGGAAGTTCTTGAGATTCTCCACGACGGAGCGTATCTGCGAAGGGGCCATATCTCCGAACTTGGACAGGAAGCCGTAGCGGGGGAAGCGCGTCCAGTCGCCGGACACATCCACTGCGGTGCTTCCTACGGTCTTGAGTTCTCCGGCGGAATTCTTGCCGACCAGTTCCACATAATATCCCCTGAAATCCTCGGAAGGAGGAGTCCATGTCCACGAAGTGCCGTCCTGGAGTATATTTTCGGACAACAGGGTGCCCAGATGCCAATACCTTACGGCCATGGACTGGCTCTTGTCCACCGTGAACGTAACGCTCTCTCCGGGGGTATAGGCAGCCTTGTCGGTCGTGAGCGTAACGCTGCGAAGAATTGCCGAGGAAGGAAGCCCGTCAAGGCCGGAGCCGGAGGGGACATTTTCCCCGGGGATATTTGAAGGAGTCTTTGCGCACCCTGCAAGCAGGATGCACAAAGACGTATAAACCAGGTATTTGGCCTTCATTATTTCTTCTTGATGATTACGGTCTCCTTGGTCTGGTCAAGGGTAATCTCGTAAGTGCCTTCATCGGTGATGTTCCACTTCTTGTCGATTTCCTTGATACCCATGGTAGCGGTCGAGGCAAGAGACTTGTCCACGAAGAGGAGAGGTTCCTCTTCACCTGCGGGAGCCTTGCCGGCCTCGCTGGAGAGATACCATGCTCCGAACCAGTCGGTGCTCTTGTCGCAAGTGAACTTAAGTTCACCGGCCTTGAGAGTACCTGTCCATGTCTGCACGCCGCCTCCGGCATTGGTCATGGGAAGTGCGTTGGCTATGTCCCAGCCTGCGTCGCAGGCGCTGCCGATAAGATAGACTGTCTCATAAGGAGTGAAGGGGTTGAAATAGACAGCCTCCTTGCCTTCCTTTGCGAAAAGACCTACATGATAGAGACCTGCGGGAACATGCCACTCGTAATATGTGGTCTGGGAAACGGCAGTCTTGTCGAGAGCCTGCTCTTCCTCTGCGGCATAGAAGAAGTCCTTGTTGTTGTTCACGTCGGCAGTGAAGTGGATATAGTTGCCGTTGGATTCGAAGAATCCGATGAATGCATAGCCTTCACGGGTCATGGCTACGGGGACCTTCTCAAGTGCGCTGCCGAAAATGCACATCGTGAAGTACTTGGGACCGCCGGTCTTGGTGATGGTAATGGTGAGCTTCTCGATGCTGAGGACAATCTTGTAGTTGCCCTGCTCTGCGATTATGAACTTGTCATCGGGAGTATCGACATGGGGAAGAGACTCGTCGTCAACCCTTTCGCCTGTGGTAGGATCGTCCCAGTAGTGGTCGCGGAGCACAAGGTGGCTGTCGTCTGCGCCCTTGTTGTAGGAAGGAATCCAGTCAACGGGGTTGACAAGGAACTTGAGTTCGCCTCCGAAGAGTTCGCCGCTCCATGTGAAGCCGCCGTCCTCACCCTCTATGGGATCCATGGCGACAGCCTTGCCCAGGTCCCAGCCTGCTGCAGTGGCGCTTCCTATCATGTAGAGGGCAGTGGGCTTGGGCTCGAAAGCTGTGAGGGTCAGGGTGACGCGGTTGGAAATCACGTCATCGACCTCGGTGCTGCTGATGGTAGCATAGACTACAACGTCAAGTTCGATGGATTCGCCGTTCTCCACGCCAAACTCATCCTTGATGATGGTGTTGAGCCTGTCAGCGGTGAAAGTGGCGCTCATTTCGGTACCTTCTGCGGGAATTTCATAAGCGGACTCGAAATCGCCGCCCTTGTTGTCAAAAAGGAGGGAATAAGCGATACGTGCGCCCGTGCCCATGTTGGTTGTGGCGTTCCATGAGAGCGTCAGGACATCGCTTGTCTGGGTATCGACATTCATTTCGGGAGCCGTAGTGCTGGCTTTGAGTTCGATGGGAGTGTTGCTGCCCGAAGGAGTGTTGCCGCCGGGATTCGTTCCGTTTGGTTCCTTGTTGCAGGAAAGTGCTGCGAGACCTACGAGGGCCGCTGCGAGAATAAGTTTGCAAGTTTTCATATTGCTTTGATTATGAATTGATTAATATCCGGGATTTTGTTCAAACAGGGGATTGGCATCGCGCTCCACCTGGGGCACGGGATAGAGCAGGCGGTCCTTGGTAGCATTCTTCTTGCCGATGGAATGCAGGAATTTCACGGCGTAGTCGCCTCCGTCTATTCTTATCATATCGAACCAGCGATGGCCTTCGAAAGCGAGCTCCATGCGCCTTTCATGTATTATTATCTCCTTCATTTCGGCCTTGGTCTTGCCGGCGGGGATGTCGGAGAGGCCGGCACGCTGGCGGACTTTGTTAAGAGGAATGCGCGCGTCGTCGGTAAGTCCCTGCTCGTTAAGCGCTTCAGCCTTCATCAGAAGCACGTCGGCAAAGCGGTACACCACGATGTTGGCGGGGCAGTTGTCCACCTTGTCGCATACGCTTACGGGGACGCACCACTTTCTGACATTGTATCCGGTGGTGGACCACTCGGGGTCATATTCCTTGCCGTCGAAATCGGGGCAGCCGTCGTAGAAAATCGTAACGTCCTTGCGGAGGTCACCGGGTTCGTAGGCATCCACAAAATGCTGTGACACATGCTGCCAGCCATAGCCGCCGCCACCTACGAAGTTGGAGTTGCGGGGAGCCATGAAGCAGTTCAGCCACTGGGACTGGTTGTCATTGTCGCTGAGCCAGTTGGTACTTGCGGCCGGGTCTCCTGTGTACTGTATCTCGAAGAGGGACTCGGGACCGTTCTGGTTGAGTTTGCCTGTCTCGGGATTGTACCAGTTGTCGGCGTATGCCATCTTGCTAAGGTCATAGCCCTGGTCCTCGATGTCCTTGCACAGGTTGACCACTTCGCCATAGTTGACACCGAGGGTCAGATACACCTTCGCAAGCATGCATTCGGCAGCTTCGCGGCAGGCGCGGCCAAGGTCTGAGGAGGAGTACTGGGCCTTGTAAGGGAGGCCTTTTATGGCTTCTTCGCAGTCTGAAATTATCTGCTCATATACCTTTTCCTTGGGGGTACGGGCAATGTTGAGTTCGTCGGTAGCGAAAAGGGGCTTGGTCCTCAGGGGAATGTCGCCGAAGAAACGCACCAGGATGAAGTGGTAGTGGGCACGCAGGAAATAGCACTCCGCCATGAGGCGGGTGCGCAGGTCGGCGTCCATTTCTGTCCTGGGCAGCACGTCCAGGGCCAGGTTGGCACGCAGGATACCGGGATTGGCACGCCACACGTCAGTCGCGGCCGCATTTGAAGGGTCTGCGGTGAAGTTGGACAGCTGGACTGTCTCTATACCGTCCGTACCTCCGCCGGCACCTACGGAACTCTCGCCTGCCACCACGTCCGTGGACCATATTCTCATATTGTAGAGTTTGGGCCACTGGAGGGGCTGGTATGCGGCATTCACGAGGGCGATGGCATCGGAGGAAACCAGGTCGGTGCTGGTGCCCACGGAGTCGTATGGGGTCTTGTCGAGGAAACGCTCGCAAGATACAAGCATGCCTAAAAGGCTGATTATAAATATTATCTTTTTCATAGAGCGTCAGAATTTGAGGTCAAGTCCGATGGAGAACGTACGGGTGATAGGATATGTACCCCAGTCAATCGAGGAGTTGCCTACCTCGGGGTCGAAACCGGTGTACTTGGACAGGGTCAGGAGGTTGTCAGCTGACACATAGACCCTGAAGGAAGATATATGTATGACCTTCGCTGCCTTGGCAGGGAGGGTGTATCCCAGGGTCAGGTTCTTGAGCCTGAGGTAACTTCCGTCCTCGATGTAACGGTCCGAAGGGCGTGTGTTGTTGTTCGGGTCGCCATAGACGGCACGGGGCATGTCGTTGGAAGTGCCCTCGCCTGTCCATCTTCCCAGCACTGAAGCGTATTGGTTGCAGATTGTGGACATGGAGGTCATGTCAACCTTGGTGACATTGAAAATCTTGTTGCCGTAGATGCCCTGCAGATAGATTGAAGCATCGAAGTCGCCGTAGCGGAAGGTGTTGTTGAGCGATGCGGTGAACTTAGGCTGAGGATAACCTATTATGGTACGGTCCTTTTCGTCTATGATACCGTCTCCGTGTATATCCGCGAACCTGACGTCACCGGGCTCGGCGCCCACCTGGGTAGCGTAATTGGCCACATCGGCGGCGTTCTGGAACAGGCCGTTGGTCTTCCAGCCTATGAAGGCTCCGATAGGCTCTCCCACCATGTTGGTACAGAAGTACTGGCCGAATCCGGAGTCGTTGTAATAAACTGCCTCGACATCGTCGGTGAGGGCCAGCAGACGGTTCCTGTTGAAGGAAATGTTGAAGTCCGTGCCCCAATAGAACTTGCCAGTGTCGAAGTTGTCGGAACCTATGGTGATTTCAAGTCCCGTGTTGCGCACGCGGCCCTGGTTGGCGTAGGGCACGTCGGTGTCGGAATAACCCGTACTGATAGGAACCGTCATGGCCACGAGCATTCCGTTGGTGTTCTTGATATAGCCGTCGATGCTCAGGCGCAGCCTGGAGGAGAAGAAGGCGAAGTCCAGACCTACGTTGTACTGCTCGACCTCCTCCCAATGTATGTCGGGGTTGGAGAGTTTCTCTGCCACGAGGGAGTTGACCACATTGCCGTTGAAAGAGTACTGGCCTGTGCCATAGACAGATGCGAAGGTATAGTCTCCGATTTCCTGATTACCGGTGATACCGTATCCGAGGCGGAGCTTGAGGTAGTTGAACTGCTCCATCTTGGGGAACCAAGGCTCCTCGCTGACCCTCCATGCACCTGCGAAGGAAGGGAAGAAACCCCATCTGTGTCCGGGACCGAACTTGGAAGAACCGTCGGCGCGGAACGTGGCGGTGAGCATATAGCGGTCGGCGTAGGACCAGTTGACCCTGCCCATGAAGGAGGCTATGGACCAGGCGCTGCGGGTACCGTCAAGGCTCTCTATGTTCAGGCCGTTGTCGAACTGGCTGGCGCTGTCGCTCTGGAAACCGTTCTTCTGGCCGCTGAAATGGTAGTTGTTGCCCCACTGGAGGGAGTTACCTGCCATCACGCTGAGGCTGTGGCGGCCGAAATTGGCGTCATAGGTGAAGTAGTTGTCGGCCAGGAAGCTGAAGTACTTGCCCGCGGAAGCCCAGCGCTCGGACTGGAGCAGGGGGTTGGGGGTCCAGGGATACTTGGGACGGAAACTCTCGGAGAATACGAAACTGCCGCCCACGCTCTCTACGCTCTTGAATTTCAGGCCCTTGACTATGTTTATGTCTATGGACTCGGAAATCAGGAAGTTGTATCCGTTGGTGGTGTTTTTATTAATCATGGACTTTCCGACCTGGTTCTGCTTGTCACCGAACCAGAGGGCGTTGCCGACGGGACCTGCATAGAGACCGTCCTCTCCGATGACGGGAATGACGGGAACGCTCTTGAGCACGTCGCCCATGGAATAGTCGCCGTTGGTCTTGCGGTCATAACTGAAGGTGGCCTTGGTGGCGAACTTCAGCCAGGACTTGACCTGGTTGTCGAGGTTGACCTGGAGGGTGAACTTCTTGTATCCCACGGAACGGACTATACCGTC
>JAFVCK010000053.1 GCA_017479265.1 Bacteroidales bacterium
AGCTGGCAGCTGAGGCGGCCGTCCGCTACATAAAACTGGAAGAGGCAGTGGCAGGGAGGCAGGGCCATCTTGTCAACTTCGCCGGGGTTCCATGCGGTCACCATCATACGGCGGGAATCGGGGTTGTTCTTTATGGTCTGGATTACCTGCGAGAGCTGGTCTATGCTGCGGCCGTCCGGAGCGGGCCATGAGCGCCACTGATGGCCATAGACAGGGCCCAGGTCGCCGTTCTCGTCGGCCCATTCGTCCCAGATGCTTACTCCGTTGTCCTTGAGGTATTTGATATTGGTGTCGCCCGCTATGAACCACAGCAGTTCATGGATTATGGACCGCAGGTGGAGTTTCTTGGTGGTCAGAACAGGGAAGCCTTCGGACAGGTCAAAGCGCATCTGATGGCCGAAAATGCTGAGCGTACCTACCCCGGTACGGTCATGCTTCTCCACGCCCGTATCCAGTATAAGTTGCAGAAGGTCAAGATATTGTTTCATCGGACAGAGAATGCTAGGATTATGGCTTCGTTGAATGTCTCGCCGGGACGGAGCACCGTGGAAGGATAATCGGGGTGGTTGGGGCTGTCGGGGAAATGCTGGCATTCTATGGCTACGGCATCATAGTCGTTCCATGTGCGGCCCTTTCCTGCGGGGCATCCAGTGAGCCAGTTGCCGGTATAAATCTGCACTCCGGGCTGGGTGGTAAGAACCTCCAGGACCCTGCCGCTGAGGGGGTCGAAAAGCTCAGCCGCCCTCTGTATCTGGCCCGGCTCATAACCGTCAATCACGAAGCAGTTGTCATATCCCTTGCCATAGTTGAGGGCAGGAAAATCGGCCTTGAGGTCGCGTCCGAGTGGCTTGGGATTGATAAAGTCCATGGGGGTGCCGGCTACGGGTTCGCTGTCGCCAAGAGGAATCAGAGTATCGTCCGTAGGAAGATATTCCGAGGCGTTGAGGGTGAGTTCATGGGAAAGGACATCGCCCTGGCCTGCGAGATTGAAATAGGCGTGATTGGTGAGGTTCACGACAGTTGGAGCATCCGTTACGGCTGCAAAGGTCAGGGTCAGCACATTGTCGTCGCTCCAGGAGTAACGTGCGGTGACCTTGAGATTGCCGGGATATCCAGCCTCGCCGTCGGCTGAATAATACATGAATTCTACGTCATCTCCGTCTATCCTGCTGTCCCACACCTGATTCTGGAAGCCTTGGGGACCGCCGTGCAGGTGGTTGGGACCGTTGTTTACGGGCAGTTCGTACTGCTTGCCGTCAAGGGTGAAGCGGCCTTTGGCGATGCGGTTGGCGTAGCGGCCGGGGCACTTGCCGCCGCAAGGTCCGTCTGCCATATAGTCCAGGGCTTTGTCATAGCCGAGCACGACGTCGGCGGCCTTTCCGTCCTTGTCAGGGACGACTATGGATACGATTCCTGCTCCAAGCGAGGAGAGTTCTACATAGAAGCCCTTCTTGTTTGTAATGCGGTATTTGAATATTTCTTTTCCGCCTTCGGCGGTGTCCCATAGGGTTTTAGTTATCATGGCGTTATGGTGTTAACTGTTTGTTTTTTAGATTCTTCGAACCGTCCTTCGACAGGCTCAGGAACCATCCTTCGGCAGGCTCAGAAACCGTCCTTCGGCAGGCTCAGGAACGCTCAGAATGACAGGACCTTATCTGCCGAGGCGATAAAGCAGCACGTCGTGCGATTCGAGGGAAACAGGCATTGTGCCGGTGGCGGAAACCGTAGTGCCGTTCCACAGGTCACGGGCCTTGAGACCCTTGGACATATCGAGGGTCATGCCGCTGAGCTTGTCCTCGTAAGCAATTGAAGACCAGTCAAGTTCAAAGGAAACGGTCTCGGGGCCGCCGTTCAGCAGGCAGAAGGCCCAGTCACCTCCGGAAAGAGGCTTGAGCCAATATTCCACGCTTCCTTCCTTGCGCAGGCGAAGGCCCTGCACTCCGAGTTTATCCTGGTCTATGGCTATTACATCCTTGTTGAGTATTATGGACTTGGTCTGTTCGCTCATGGAACGGAGGTCATTGCCCAGCATAAGCGGCGAGGCCATCATGCACCACATACTGAAATGCGCCCTGTCCTCGATGAAACTCATGCCGTTGCCCACTTCAAGCATATCGGCATCGTTCCAGTGGCCGGGGCCGGCGAACTCGCGCAGGGGGGCGTTCTGGTCTATTATGTCCATAACTCCGAGAGGGGTCCAGAGGCGTATTCCATTGGCATCGAACTCATAAGGTACATGGTCGAAAACCGGGCCTATGTCGCCCGTGCTGCGCCAGGACTGGCCCATGCGTGCAGCCCATCTCCATGGCTGGGAATTACCCCATTCACAAATGCTGAAAAGTATGGGACGGCCCGCCTCGCGAAGGGCGTCACGCATAAGGGCGTAACTCTTGCGGGTGCTCTGCATAGGAGTATTGCACCAGTCATATTTGAGATAATCCACACCCCAGGAGGCGTATGTTCTGGCATCCTGGTATTCGTGTCCGAGGCTGCCGGGATATCCTGCACAGGTCTTGGAGCCGGCATCGCTGTAAACACCGAACTTGAGGCCCTTGGAGTGGATATAATCGGCGAGGGCCTTCATGCCGGAGGGGAACTTCCCGGGGTCCTCATGGATATTGCCGAGACTGTCCCTCAGGCCATGCCATCCGTCGTCGAGATTGACATATTTGTACCCTGCATCAGCCAGGCCGGAAGACACCATCACGTCGGCTATCTCCTTGATTTTCTGCTCATTGATATCGGCGCGGAATATATTCCAGGCATTCCATCCCATCTGCGGCACATCGGCCAGACCGGGCCATTTGCGCTCTGCGCCTTCAATGCCCACCATAGCCCAGTCATACTCGAATTCGCGCACGAGGCGGTCGAACCTCCTTGCAGCGCTCGTGCCGTCGGGAGTGTATCCGGCACCATGTACATTCTCGAACTCAACTCCCGAGCACATAGCGTCCTCAACGGCCTTGAAGAACATCTGCCAGCGAGGCTTGTAATAGGTCGATAGCATACCTGACCACTCGCGGTTGGCATAGTCGCTGAGCTGGTAAGAATCGCTCCATACGCTGACTATTGTGCGGGCGTTCATTTCATAGTAATCCTTCTCGGCGGGAGTGTCGCCCCAGCTGCGGGCCTGCTCCACCCAGTCTGCGAGGGAGAATTCGCGGCGTTTGGACACCTGCTCCTCCATCTCGTCGAAAAGGTCCAGGAACTCCCCTGCCACGGCAGTCATGGTCGGAAGGTCGCGGTTGCGGTAGGCCTCGACATAGCGTTCACGCACCTCGGGAGCGCGGTTGCCAATCAGTTCACGTGCCAGATTCACCCTGTCGTATTCGAGGTAATTCGAACTTCCTTCCACCGCCATCATAAGGTCGTAGGCCTTCTGCAGCAGGTTGTTATCGTAGATATGCTTTATGAGCACGGTCCAATGCCAGGTGCCCTCCAGATTAGGATGGGCCAGCAGCAGGGAGGAAGAGCCGTTGACGCTGTGGCTGCGGCTGACGCTGTCGCAGATAAGGTGCCATGCCTCCCTGAAACCATCGTCACGGCGGCCCAGATGGCGGTCTGCCACATTGTCTATATAGTCGCTGTCGCTTATGCCGGTGTTCCAGGCCTTGCTCATTATGAATTCGTACATGGGCTCGTTCACGCCGAAGCCTTCGAGGGTGGAACCTATTCCTATGAAGCCGTCTCCGCCGTTACGCTTGGTCTCCTCTATCCAGTCGCTTTCCTGGTGCCAGTCGCCCTCTATGCTGGTCATGCCGCCGAAGTTGCCCAGGTAGCACCATATATAGTTGTGTCCGTGGAACTTATTCGTCCTTTTCCAGACCTGGTCGAGGTCGCAGTAATAGTCCAGTATGGTCATCTTGCCCCTCGGCACGGAGCCCAGGTATGCCTCTATGTTCTCGGGGGTCCAGTGCTTCCGGTCGTTGAAGAAGAGCCAGCCCATCTGCAGCCACTGAGCATCGGGGTCCACGGCGGCGAGGGAATTGTAGATGCCGGAACCCAGCTTGGAGAGGGTCTCGGGGTCCCAGAAAGGAGCGTCAACCTCGTTGAAAGGGTCTATGCCGTAGATATGGTCGGTGCCGTACATTCTGGTCTGCTCCTCGAGGAAGTCCTTCTGTATCTGCGTGAAAACAGGGTCCATGGGGCTGAGGAAGGTGCAGCGGTACTCGTCGGCGAAACGGCACCAGCGGCTGACGCGGAAGGTGTCAATCTGGGGCATCACGTCTGCGAGCTCGGCAGGTATGTGTCCGGCGAATCCGGGCAGCACGGGGTGCATTCCGAGGGCCCTTTCACGCTCCAATATACGCTTTTGCAGCTTGGCCTGGCCATCTATCCATTTCTGGGGAAGAGGGCCCTGCCAGCGGTCCACGTTGGACATTCTCTGCCACGGGAGGTGGGCCGGTCCTGTAAAGAAAGCGCGGATTTGCTCGTCCGTGAGGCCGTATTTGCGCCATACCTTCTGCCATACTGCTTCCTGTCCGGTGATGGCGAGAGGCTCGTTGACTCCGTTGAGGGCCATCCAGTCGATGAAGCGCTCCCATTCCTGCCATCTCCAGTAAGGCATGGTATAGCCGAAAGTGCAGTAGTTCAGGAAGAAACGCACGGGAACTTCGGCCTGCACCCTCACCTTTTCGCTCACGGAGGGAAGGGTCTCGGGGAGCTCCACGGGATTGTAGTCATACCATGAAACATTGGCCAGGCAGCAGTTCTGGAGGTACCAGTTCAGACCGGTAGCCATGACACCTGCGTCCGTGCCCCTTATATGGACCTTGGAGCCTATGCTCTCGACTTCATAGACATCGACGCTGTCCGTTATCTTTTCGAACACTATGCCTGAGGCTTTGTCGCCCATTATTCGGCCTGCAAGGGCCCTGGCCTCCCGCACATCGGGGTCGCCGCAGGAAACTGCGGCAATGCACGCGGCCAGAAAAAGAATCAGATGACGCTTCATGTTACTCGGTTATCCAGACGATGTCGCAGAGTTCCTGGCAGACATCGGGCTTGTTTGTCGTTATGTAATCAACTCCCCAGGACATGTATTTGAGCATGGCATCGGGAGAGTCTATGGTCCAGACATTTACAATCATTCCAAGGTCGTGGGCCTCCTTGACCCAGGACTGCTGGAGGGAACTGTAGTCAAGGCCCATTATGCCGTCGGCATAGAGGGCTGAAGGGGTCTTGCCGCCGCTGAGGTATTCCACCATGGACTCGGGCAGGGCGGCGTGGATGCGCTTGCAGATACCGTAGTCGAAGGCTATCCAATCGACGCGGTCCACGAGGTTCTTTTCCTTGACGAGGGCTATACACTTGTCAGTCACGTCGTTGTTCCTCTGGGTGGTGCTGTGGGTCTTGATTTCAAGCACCATGCGGGTCTTGTCGGACTTCAGGCCCTGCTCCAGGTACTGCTCGAGGGTGGGGATGTTCTCGCCATTGCTGAGCTTGAGGGCGGCGACGGTCTGGGTGGTGGCATCCTGTATCTTGACTCCTCCGAGAGTTCCGTCATGGTTTATGAAAAGGTCGCCGTCGGTGGTCATCCATACGTCGAATTCGGAGCCATATACGCCAAGGTCCTGGGCGGCCTTGAGGGCCGCTATGGAGTTCTCTGGACGGACCTTTCCGGAGGCGCCGTCGTGGAAGCCGCGATGGGCCACTACCTTGGTGGTAATGTCGTTCTGGGCATCGGCCGAGATGTTGAGCTGAATGCTGCCCAGAGGATATACGGACTCGCCCCTGCGACAGATCATGGAGTATGTTCCGGAAGGTATGGTAGCGTCCACCTTGACCTTTGCATATCCGTCAAGTATTTCTGTATCAGGAGTATATGTCTTGTCTCCGTCGCTGAGGGTTATGGTGTCCCCGGTCTTCAGGCCACCGGCATAGACCAGGAATTTGTATCCGGGGCGTATGCTGCAAGGGGACATGTAGCGGATGTCGGAAAGCAGCAGCGGGTCCTCGGGCTGCTCAGTCTTGACCTCTTCCCATAGACCGAGAATTTCCTCCTCTTCGAGGGCGCGGCCGTAGATTCGGGCTATGGCGATATCGCCGTTCCATGCGGACTCCGCGGTGGATGCGCTGTTGGGGTCGCCGCCTATGCAGAACCACCAACATGAGGAAGAAGAGGGGAAGTTGAGCTTGCCGTCGGTATAAACCGTAGCCTTGAGTTCACCGTCGAGATATACCCTGGAAATGCCGGTTTCAATATCCCATTTGCCGACTAAGTGATAGTAGCGCCCCGGCACCGGGGTGACTCCTGTCTTGGTCCATATCCACTGGGATGAGCCGGTGGTGGAGACATTGGGCAGCCAGGTCAGGCAGTTGCCCTGTCCGCTGGTGCTGATCAGGAAGCCTACGCCGCCTCCCTGGTGGGAGGAGAAGAACTTGGTCTCCGCTCCGGAGGGAGCCATAACATCCAGACGCACAAGTGCTTCCATGGTAATACCCTTGCCCATTATAGCCTTCGCCGTGGCATCCTGCGCATAGTCGGCCTTGTAGTAGCCGTCATTGAATCCGGTGGCTACGG
Source organism: Bacteroidales bacterium (assembly GCA_017479265.1). Classification (GTDB taxonomy): domain Bacteria; phylum Bacteroidota; class Bacteroidia; order Bacteroidales; family UBA932; genus Cryptobacteroides. The sequence continues at coordinate 6,524 of JAFVCK010000053.1, forward strand.
TGTGGTTGAAATGGGCCACATAACGTCCGTATGTCTCGTTGTAATAGGTGGAGAGGCCGGAGCCGAGCACGGAAGTGAGCTTGAGGGGATGACCTACGGCGTTGTTTACCGCCGTGCCGTTGGGGAGGAATTCAATATCCAAAAGGTCGGCCACTGGGCCCTCGGGCTCTTCTGAAGGCTCCGCGGGATATCCCGTGCCGGGCTGCACAACGGAGACTTCCCAAACTTTAGAAACGCCTGTACATGAGATATTTATGGTGCCTATAGACTCAGTGCAGGAGTTGTTTTCCCCCGCCCTGAATGTGACGATGCTCTCCCCTACAGTCAGGTCGAGTATGAAGCCTGCTTCCGTGGTGGCATTCACGCTTATGTCGTCGCGGTTGGTCTCGAGGGTGAAGGGTATTTCACCGCTGCCTCCATGCGCGGGAATCTCTATCTCGGTGACATCTACCGAAAACCTGACATATTCCTCCTCGGGGGCCTGAGAAGGTTCGTCCGAAGGCGTTGCGGAAGGGTCGTCAGAACCAGTCTGCTCCTGTGGCACAGTCTGCTCCTGAGGCTTATTGCAATAAGTGGCTCCGAAGGTAATCATCAGCGCTGCGGCCAATATGCTTAAACGTCTCATATTTAATTATATGAATCTCATATTTAATTATTTGAATATTGTATCTACCCAGTCCGAATCCACCCTCGCGAAGCCTTCGGAAGGCATTGCGTCCGGGTTGCGCAGCAGTATGGCGCTGCAATCTTCATAGACATTGAAGCCTATGTTTACAGCGTGCATAGCGCCGTCCATGGGGAATGACAGCACTATCTCGTTGTCCGCACCCTGGAGACGGTAGAATTTCATGTTCAGCTCCAGGGCCTTTGCGCCCTGTTTTTCAGCGAGTTCATGCCTCGTTACATATTTGCACAACTCTACTGTGGCATCGTCCAGTCCGGCATCATGGATATTCACCTTTTCTATCAGCGAACCTGCGTCGCGGACTATCCTCAGGGTATATCCCGGAAGTTGGGAGGCAATGGAGGCTACGCCGGAAGGAGGCTCCGCTCCTCCTGGCAGAAGCCAGATAAGAAGGGAAGCCTCCGGATCATGGTAAAGTGTCTGATACTGAGCAAGATGTCTCTCTCCGCACGATGGACATTCCTGTATGAACAGGGAGCCGTCACGTACCTTTTCCTTCAACTCCGGGTGTTCCGAGACATTGATGGACTCAGGCACATCCGCCTCCCAGGATGCCCCGCAGCGGCGACATATAAACCTGGCTCTACTCATCGGCACGGATGTCTATCCTGAGCTCATCGAGCTGCTCGCGGTCTATCTGTGAAGGAGAATCTATCATCACGTCGCGTCCCTGATTGTTCTTGGGGAAGGCGATGTAGTCGCGTATGGAATCGCTGCCGCCGAACAGGGAGCAGACCCTGTCGAAGCCGAATGCGAGGCCTCCGTGGGGCGGTGCTCCGAACTTGAAGGCGTTGATTATGAAGCCGAACTTGTATTCAGCCTCCTCCGCGCCTATTCCGAGCACTTCGAACATTCTCTTCTGCACGTCGGCATTATGTATCCTTATGGAGCCGCCGCCGAGTTCGGTGCCGTTCAGCACGAAGTCGTAGGCATTGGCGCAGACCCTTTCGAGGTCCTCTTTCTTGTTGCTGTAGAACCACTTCTCATGCTCAGGCTTGGGAGCGGTAAAGGGATGGTGCATGGCGTAGAAGCGCTGAGTCTCGTCGTCCCATTCGAGCAGGGGGAAGTCCACTATCCACAGAGGGGCGAAGACCTTGGGGTCGCGCAGGCCGAGGCGGCCGCCCATTTCGATGCGGAGCACGCCGAGCATGGTCTGGACCTTGCGGATGTTGTCGCCGCTCATGATGAGGATGAGGTCGCCCTTGGAGGCTTCCGCGGCGGAGGCTATCTTCTCCAGGTCCTCGGGACCGTAGAACTTGTCTATGGATGACTTGTAGGTGCCGTCCTCGTTAACCTTTATGTAAATCAGGCCTTTGGCACCGACCTGAGGGCGCTTTACCCATTCGGTGAGCTCGTCTATCTGCTTGCGGGTGTATTCCGCCGCGCCGGGAACGCAGATGGCTCCTATGTAAGCCGCGCCGTCAAGCACGCCGAAGCCCTTGCCCTTGGCGGCAGAGGTGATTTCGTGTATGGTCATGCCGAAACGAACGTCGGGCTTGTCTGAGCCGTAGCGGTCCATGGCATCGTACCAGCTCATCCTCGGGAGAGGGTTGGGAATGTCCACGTCCAGGACGTTCTTGAACAGGGTGCGCATCATGCCTTCAAAGGTGTTCAGCACGTCTTCCTGCTCCACGAAGGACATTTCGCAGTCAATCTGGGTGAATTCGGGCTGGCGGTCTGCGCGGAGGTCCTCGTCGCGGAAGCAGCGGACTATTTGGAAGTAACGGTCATATCCGGCCACCATCAGCAGTTGCTTGAAGGTCTGGGGGCTCTGGGGCAGGGCGTAGAACTGTCCGGGGTTCATCCTGGAAGGCACGACGAAGTCGCGGGCGCCTTCGGGGGTGGACTTTATGAGATAAGGAGTCTCTATCTCAAGGAAACCTTTGGCATCCAGATAGTTGCGCACCTCATGAGCCACTTTGTGCCTGAGGGTGAGGGCTTTCTTGAGGGGACCGCGGCGAAGGTCCAGATACCTGTATTTCGCCCTTATGTCCTCTCCGCCGTCGCTTTCGTCTTCTATGGTGAAAGGAGGGGTGATGCTCTTGTTGAGTATGTTTATCTTGTCTGTCTTGATTTCAATGTCACCTGTGGGCATCTTGGGGTTCTTGCTCTGGCGCTCGACGACTTCGCCTTCAATCTGGATGACGAATTCGCGGCCGAGGGAGGTGGCTGTCTCCACCAGGAGGGCGGGCGCATCGGCTTCAACTACGAGCTGCGTGATGCCGTAGCGGTCGCGCAGGTCTATGAATGTCATTCCGCCCAGACGGCGTGATTTCTGTACCCATCCGGCCAGTGTCACTTTGCGGCCTTTGTCTTGGATGCGGAGTTCTCCGCAAGTATGAGTTCTGTACATCTTAATTAATTATGCTTTTATCCCACAAAAATAATAAATTTAGGTTATATTTGCGAATAATTATGGAGGTAAGAGCCAAGAAATCTTTAGGTCAGCATTTTTTGACCGACCAGAAGGCGGCGGATGACATTGTCGCCGCGCTGACGTACAGCGGGGATGTGCTGGAAGTTGGTCCCGGCATGGGGGTGCTTACGCGCCGGCTTCTCGCCAGGGAGGACATTTCGCTCAAGATGGTGGAACTGGACGGAGAGTCGGTGGAGTATCTGCGTTCGCATTATACCCTTGCTCCGGACAGCCTCAGGCAGGAGGATTTCCTGCGTTCAGACCTTGGGCGCATGTTCCCGGGACAGTTCGCCGTAATCGGCAATTTCCCGTATAACATTTCGTCGCAAATCTTCTTCAAGATACTGGAGCACAAGGATTTGGTGCCGCAGGTAGTGGGTATGGTGCAGAAGGAGGTGGCGGAGCGTATTGCCGAGCCGCCGGGCAGCAAGACCTACGGAATACTGTCGGTGCTGCTGCAGGCCTGGTACGATATAGAGTACCTGTTTACCGTAGGTCCCGGGGCCTTTGTGCCGCCGCCCAAGGTGCATTCCGCCGTTATCCGCCTGCGCCGCAACGGCCGCAGCGACCTCGGCTGCGACGAGGCGCTTTTCAAGACGGTCGTCAAGACCTCTTTCGGGCAAAGGCGAAAAACCCTGCGCAATTCCCTTAAAGCCCTGATTCCTGAAGACTTGCGAGGCGAAGAGATTTTCGACCTACGCCCCGAAAGGCTCGGAGTCGAGGACTTCGTCCGGCTCACCAACATGCTCCGGCAGTAGGCACGGTTAGCCAGAAGGCGGAGCGGATTGAAAAGCTGTTTTGGCCCCCACGCTCCACTAGAGCTCTGGTTTCATTCTCCATTAACCACCAGAGTTTCGGAGTATTGCTTATCGTCAGTCCCCTGTAGCGTCACCGTAACCTTCGAAATATTTTCCTTGTCTATCTTCAAGGCAAGGAAGGGATATGTCTTTCCCTTGTTCTCAGGGATGTCGGACCTGACGCGGATTATTTGCACAAACGGATATTTTTGCGGAAATTTGCAGGCATTAAAAAGATGCTATGCGGAAACACTTGATATCACTGATGTTATGCCTGTCCCTTGCTATTGGGGCAAGAGCGCAGTTCTGGTCCGGCGGTGCGGACCCGGGAGGCATCAGGTGGAACACTCTGTCAACGGACAACTACAAATTCATATATCCTGAAGGCTTGGATTCCCTGGCCCGTGTGTATGGCCGCTATATGGAGCAGTACCGCATCGCCCTTGCCTTATCTTCAGGGCTTTTGCCAGGACAGGGATACAAGAGTAAGACTCCGGTGGTGTTGCATGCCTTTTCAGGCGAGTCCAACGGCTCCGTGGCCTGGGCCCCGAAAGTAATGGAGTTCTATACCCTTCCGGACCCTTACGACCCCTGGCCCATATCGTGGGAAAAGTCGCTCGCCATACACGAATCACGGCACCTGGCGCAGATGCAGGCGGGCTACGGCAAATGGTTCAAACCCCTGTACTGGCTGCTCGGAGAGATGATTCCGGGGGCCTACGCCGGTGTATATCCCGGACCGCATCTGCTTGAAGGTGACGCAGTTGTGGCCGAGACTTCCCTGACTGCCACGGGACGGGGCAGAAACGCGGACTTCCTCAACTACTACATGTCGGCATTCGACGATGGCGACTGGAGGGATTGGTACAAATGGAGATACGGTTCCTACAAGAATTACGCTCCGAACCATTATGCCCTTGGCTACCTGACAGTTGCCGGAGCGAGGGCCTTCTATGACGACCCCACCTTCATGAACCGCTACTTTGAATCGACCATACGGCATCCCCTGCGTCTTTTCCATTTGAAAAAGACGCTGAGGCAGGACACGGGGGAGAAAACCCTTCGCGGCAGCGGCCGGGCAATCATGGAAAAGTTCCACCAGATGTGGAACGAAGAGGCTCAGGCGAGGGCTCCGTTCACGCCGTCGGTGCAGGTGAGCGCGGATTCGGACTGGTTCGTCTCATACGAGGGAGGCACCCAGGCCGAGGACGGCATATATATAAAGAAAAGCGGCAAACTCTGCCCTCCCGGGATAGTCAAAATAGGTCCTGACGGAAAGGAAGAATTCATTGAGCCTATGTCGGGCAGCACCGGGAACCTCGCGTACGACCCTGCAAGAAGGAGGATATATTGGAGCGAGACCATTTCGGACATCAGATGGGACCAGGCCGCCACTTCGAGAATCCGCTTCCTGGATGTCGATAGAGGCAAAATGCTCGACCTCACAAGGAAAGGGCGCTTCTATAACCCCGTGCCAACACCCGACGGCAGCATGGTCTGCGCCGTAGAATATCCCTACGAAGGCGGCACCAGGGCTGTGCTGCTGGATGCTGCAAGCGGAGAAACGCTGTCATATATGCAAGCACCTGATACACTGCAATTTGTGCAAGCCATAATGACCCCTGACGGCATGCTTGCCGTATGTTCGGTGTCGGACGGAGGCGCTGCACTCTGGAAGGTGCTCCCGGGAGGCGGCCTCGAAACCCTGCTTCCTACCCTTCCTTCAAGTCTGGAAATACTTGAAAATCATGGGGAAAGCATATTGCTAAGGAGCGACCGCAGCGGGGTCAACGAGATATATTCGCTGGACCCTCGCAGCAAGGAACTCAGAAGGCTCACTTCGGTCAGATACGGCAGTTCCGAAGGTTTCTACTACGGAAATTCGCTCTATTATACTTCTTTGACAAGGAAAGGAAGGCATATCTACAAGGCCTTGAGCACAGACAGCGTGGTTGTCAGCCCGATGGAAATGCATCGTTATCCTGTAGCAGACAAGCTGTCCGAACAGGAAAAGGTCCTTGCCGGAGGAAGTCTTCCTCTCAGGGACACCTCAACCGTGACTTTCACGCAGGCGAAGCGCTACCGCAAGTTGCCTTCGATTTTTAACGTACATTCCTGGATATTACCTGTTTACATCAATGTTGACGACGTTCAGCAGACCGCTTTCGACATAGTGAACGGCAAGGCCAGCCTCGGAGCCACGGCCATGTTCCAGAACCTGCTCGGAACGGCAAGCGGAAGCATAGGATGGTCCTGGGGCGCCGCAGAAGACGGCGGACGCAGGCATGCAGGACATTTCAAATTGAAATACAGCGGCTTGTATCCTGTTATCGAATTCTCGGCCAATGTAGGCGAAAGGGCCGCGATACAGTATCAGAGGCAGACATACACGGCCAGGATAGACAGCGACGGCAAGGAGGACACCTGGAGAGAGGACTATGTGTCCATGTTCTACCGCAACAAGGTGGGTTTCAACACATACCTGAGGATGTACGTGCCCCTGAACTTTTCTTCAGGAGCATGGAACCGTGGTCTGATACCGCAAATAAGCTATGCCGCTTCCAACGACCTCTACGACAAGTCCGAAGTGACCATGAGCCTGGACGGAAGCTTCGGCAACAAGTCCTACCCCGTTTTCAGCAGCTACAAGGAGAGCGCGAATGTGCCTATGCAGGTAATCAGTACTTCCGTAAGCGGCTATCTGACAAAGAAATACCCCTCAACTCTGCCCTATCCGAAACTGGGAATCGGTGGCGAGGCAGGTTTCAGAACCAGAATAGCGCTGTCCGAACTTTATCCGAGCGCAGTTTACGGCTATGTCTATGGATATCTGCCCGGATTCGCGGCCAACCAGGGCCTGAGGCTGAGCGGAATGTACCAGCATCTTTTCGACGATATCACAGTCTTCGGAGAGAACACCGTCAATAACTCTCCCCGCGGACTCGCAAGCAACTCCCTGGCATCTTACCTGTCCTCGTCAAGCGAGCAGTTGAAATTTACCGCCGACTATGCGATACCTCTTTGGTTCGGCGACATTTCCGTGTTCTCGCCTGTCACATACATCACCCATTTCAAGTTGAAACCGCACTTCGACCTTTCTCTGTTTTCTCTTGACAAAACCTTTGACGGAATGCTCATGAGCGGAGGCGGCGATGTCACAGTCAACCTTGCAAATCTGCTCTGGATACCGTATCCCGTAGAAATCGGCGTAACTTTTGATTACAACTTCGGACCGGCTTTCGGACGGCTTCAAGAGTTTGGAGTGTTGAACGCTAAAAACCACTGGCACTGCGGTTTAGTGTTTAATATCAGTATCTAATTTTATATTAGTTAAATTAATTTCCGTTAAATAGAGTGCATTTGACGACAGATATTTTCTACCAGTTGTTAAAATATTGAGTCATTTTTATTACATTTGCAACCTAATCTAATCCTAAGTAAAAGATGATTCTTCAGATTCTTACCCTGCTCGGAGCTGTTACCCTGTTTCTGTTCGGTCTCAGCCTCCTGAGCGGCGGTCTCCAGAAAGTCGCTGGTGACGGGCTGCGCTCCTTCCTCGCATCCATGACTTCCAATCCGTTCAAACAGATTATTACAGGTATAGGCATAACCGCCATAATCCAGTCTTCCACGGCAACGACCATCATGGTCGTGAGTTTCGTCAACGCCGGACTCCTCGTGCTGGGACAGGCCATAGGCGTAATCATGGGCGCCCATATCGGTACTACCATAACATCATGGATAATGGCCGTGTTCGGATTCTCCTTCAACATGGCCAATTTCGCATATCCGCTGATTCTGGTGGGCTTCTTCCTTATGCAGAGCAAGAAGAACCAGAAAAAGAAGGATATAGGCGAGATTATCATAGGTTTCGCCCTGTTTTTCATAGGTTTCGCCCAGCTGAGGGCCACCGCACAGGTGCTTATTACCCCCGAATCCCTTGGATTCCTGCAGGGATGGACACAGCTCGGAGTGTGGTCCATAGCCATTTTCCTTATAATAGGCATAGTGCTGACCGTTTGCTTCCAGTCCTCTGCCGCCACCATGGCCATAATCATGATTCTGGTCACCACCGGAGTGATTCCCTTCAAGCTGGCAGCGGCAATGATCCTGGGCGAGAACATAGGCACCACCATAGCGGCCAACATTGCGGCCTCGGTGGGTAACACTGCGGCAAAGCGTACGGCCATATCCCACACGCTGATAAATACTTTCGGTGTGTTCTGGGTGCTGTGCATATTCCCCTGGTTCCTCAAGATTGTGGGCGGATTCGTGACACTTTTCGGCCTTCCGGACCCCAATACAGCCGACCTTACAGACGTGAGCAACGCGGCCGCCATACAGACTTCGCTGCTGTACAGCGTCTGTACCATGCACACCCTCTTCAATGTCGTGAACACCCTGCTGCTGGTATGGTTCATACCTCAGATAGTCAAGATTGTCACCATGATATTCCCTACCAAGGAAGAAGAGGAGCCGTTCAAGCTCAAATACATTTCCGGCGGTCCGCTTTCAACTGCAGAACTTTCCATCAACGAGGCCATGCAGGAGATTATAAACTTCGGAGAGGTATGCTACACGGACTTCGGCCATGTGCGTGCCGCTATCAATGCCAAGGACACGGAAACATTTGATGCCGAGACGGAGAAACTCGTTAAGTATGAGGAGATTACTGACAGGATGGAGGGAGAGATTGCAGCCTTCCTCAACGAGGTTTCGAAGGGAGAAATCAGCAATGCCTCCGCCCTCCGCATAAAGGGTATCTACAAGATTATAGGTGAAATGGAGAGCCTTGGAGACTCGGGCGATGCTATCAGCAGGATACTCAAGCGCCGCCAGTCCCACGGCAAGGTGTTCGACGAGGATATGGTGCGCAAGCTCAACCAGATGCTGGACAAAGTGGAGGATGCCTTCAAGGCCATGCTGGACAACATCAGGGTGCCTTACACTTCGCTGAAAGACATCAGCAACGCCATCAATGCGGAGGTGAGCATAAACGAGTGCCGCAACAACCTGCGCGAGGAGCATATCAACAACATAGAGAACTCCGAATATAACTATCAGACAGGTGTTTACTACATAGACATAGTGTCCGAGCTGGAGAAGATGGGCGACTTCATCATCAACATCTCAGAGGCTCAGATGGCAGAGAAAGAATAGCACCTGTGATATGAATGAAAAGGCCGGCCACTGTGATGTGGCCGGCCTTTTATAGTGTAAGTAATCAAAAACGACTACTCTTGTACAAGTCTCGCGCCATCGGAGATGACTACGTCGTAAATCTTGGGGGCGTGACCGAATTTTGCCTCGAACTGCTCTTTTGCAGCTGAGATGAAGCCGTCATAAAGCTCGTCCTTGACAAGGTTGATGGTGCAACCGCCGAAGCCTCCGCCCATGACGCGGGAACCGGTGACATCGTGCTTGCGGGCAAGCTTGTTGAGGAAGTCGAGCTCCTCGCAGCTGACCTCGTAGAGGCGGCTCAGGCCGAAGTGAGTCTGATACATCATCTCTCCAACTGTCTCATAATCACCTCTTTCAAGAGCATCGCAGACATCCAGGACCCTCTGCACCTCACCAATCACATACTCTGCACGGAGGAAGTCCTCCTCGGGAATCTCGCTGCGGACCTCGTCCAGCCACACGCGCTTGGCATCGCTGAGGAATTCGACCTCGGGATGGTTCTTGCGGATGGCTGCTGCCGCATTCTCGCAGGATGCGCGGCGCTTGTTGTATGCCGAGGAAGCAAGCTCATGCTTTACGCAGGAATCGATGAGAACCAGCCTGTAGCCTTCGGGATTGAAGGGGAAGTACTTGTATTCCATGGTCTTGCAATTCAGGCGGATAAGGCTGCCTTTCTTGCCGAAGATGGAGGCGAACTGGTCCATGATGCCGCACTTGACACCGCAATAGTTGTGCTCCGTGCTCTGGCCTATCCTGGCAAGTTCGAACTTGTCAATGCCGTTCTCGAAGAGATAGTTGACAGCAAAGGCGAAGGTGCTTTCAAGGGCGGCCGACGAAGAAAGGCCTGCTCCGAGGGGAACGTCTCCGGCGAATACGGCATCGAAACCCGCTACCTTTCCGCCGCGCTTTGCAGTCTCCCGGCAAACACCGAAAATATATCTTGCCCAAGCCTGTGCAGGAACATCCTCCTCATTGAGTCCGAACTCCACAAACTCGTCATAATCAAGCGAATAGACACGGACTTTCTTTTCTCCGTTCACTTTGATTTCAGCAAGAATGCCGCAGTCAATTGCACCGGGGAATACATATCCTCCGTTGTAATCGGTATGCTCGCCTATTAGATTGATACGGCCTGCGGAAGCGAACATCTGTCCTTCTGCACCGAAGAGAGTCTTGAACTTCTCTTGAATTTTAGTTTTCATTTCCATTGTTATCCGGTTTATAGTTTATCGTGCGTATCCACAAAGATAAGCAAATTTCGTTCTAATCCCTCATTTAAGGGAAGATTTTTTGTCTCCGAGCGTCAGCAATACCGGGCAATGGTCGCTCACTCCCCCGAGATACCTTGGCCCTGAATAGGTCCGCAGAGGCTTGTAGCCCGGAAATACATTGTCCCAGACCATGAGGAAAGGTATGCGTACTATCTCCATCTTGGAACGCGATGCCAAATCCCCCGAGACCATGAACATGTCTATGAGGTCCCATTTGCCCCGGAATCGTATGGTCCCCTCTCCCGCGGCTGCAAGAGGGGCTGCGAGATTGACGATGCCGCAGGGTCCTTCGCAAAGACGCGAATAAAGGGGGTTTTCAGGCGTATCGTTGAAGTCTCCGGTCAGGATGATACTTCGCCCTCCCCCGGCCCACAAAGAGTCGCATACGGCCTTTAAACGGCCTACGGCGAGCTCCCGCCTTGAAGAGGAAGACGCGCCTCCGTATTTGGAGGGATGGTGGTTCACGAGAAAATGCACCGTATCGTCCTTTTCGTCCACCAGAGAGGCCAGCAGAATGTCCCTTGTAGCCACCCCGGGAATGTGTATGGGAACAGAACGGGCAAGGCGGAACATAGACTTCCTGTAAAGGAGGGCCACGTCTATGCCCCGCACATCGGGTGAATCATAATGCACTATCCCGTAGCCGAGTTTGCGTAGGAGAGAAGAATTGACAATGTCTGCAAGGACCTTGCGGTTTTCTATCTCGGCGAGGGTTATTACATCTGGCACCCTGCCCTTTCTGTCGGATATCCAAAGGATGGACTTGGCTACTGCGCAGCATTTGGCATGATAGCGCTTCCAGGTCCAGTGCCTTTCGCCACGGGCGGAGAATTCCCTGTCGGAATCGCTGTAGCCTTCGTCTTTCCAGTCAAAGAAATTCTCCAGGTTCCAGAACATCACAAACGTACTATCGCTCACGCATTGGAGCGGCAGTACGAAAAACAATATTTGAAATGGCAGCTTCATCGCCGGCAAATATGGTAAATATATGAATACACGAGGGTAAAAAACGTAAAAATAGAGTCAAGAAATCACAATTTCTTAAGACAACACCCTTCAATGGTGTAAAGAAATTCGACAAAATGTAAAAAAACCGCTAAATTTGTGAAAAAATACGAGATATGTCCCTTAAATGCGGTATAGTCGGACTGCCCAACGTAGGCAAATCGACACTGTTCAATTGCATAAGCTCCGGCAAGGCCCAGAGCGCCAATTTTCCTTTCTGTACCATAGAGCCCAACCTCGGCTCGACCAATGTGCCCGACAAGAGGCTTGAGGTGCTGAGCGATATCTGCAAGCCCAAAAGGACCATACCGGCCACTGTGGACATAGTGGACATAGCCGGTCTGGTGAAGGGTGCAAGCAAGGGTGAAGGTCTTGGCAATCAGTTCCTTGCGAACATCAGGGAGACGGATGCCATACTCCATGTACTGCGCTGCTTCGACGATGGCAACATAGTGCATGTGGACGGCAGCGTGGACCCGGTGAGGGACAAGGAAGTGGTGGATGCCGAGTTGCAGATAAAGGACCTTGACACGGTGGAGTCCCGCCTGGCCAAGGTAAAGAAGCAGGCCACGACGGGCGGCGACAAGGAGGCCAAGAAACTGGCAGACCTTCTGGAGAGATACCGCGCAGCCCTTCTGGAGGGCAAGTCCTGCCGCACTGTCGAACTGATGAACGCGGAGGAGGAGCAGATGGCGAAGGAACTGTACCTTCTGACCAACAAGCCCGTCCTGTATGTCTGCAACGTTGACGAGGCTTCAGCCGCGGGCGGCAATGCATACGTGGACGCAGTGAGGGAGGCGGTCAAGGACGAGAATGCGGGAATACTTGTGATTGCGGCAAAGACGGAGGCGGAAATAGCTGAAATAGAGGACTACGAGGACAGGCAGATGTTCCTTTCGGAGCTCGGTCTCGAGGAGTCCGGCGTGACTCGCCTTATACAGGGAGCATACAGCCTGCTGGGACTTCAGACTTTCTTTACAGCAGGTGCCGACGAGTGCCGTGCATGGACCATCTGCAAGGGCGACAAGGCTCCCAAGGCGGCCGGTGTCATACACAGCGATTTCGAGAAGGGTTTCATAAGGGCCGAAGTCATAAAATACGAGGATTTCGTTAATTACAAGTCAGAGGCTGCGGTGAGGGCCGCCGGCAAGATGGGGATAGAAGGCAAGGATTACGTGGTCCAGGACGGAGACATAATGCACTTCCTTTTCAATGTGTAACTAATTGAATGACAATAAAAAATACCGCCGGGGACTTGCATCTCCGGCGGTTTTCATTTATGCAGCCTTCTGTTAGAAGAACCTTGCGCGGTTGTCCTTCACGTCGGCATCCTCCATCATGACGGGGATGATGCTCTGGACGGTGTAGGCTGTCATCTGTGCATCACGTGAACGGGCATCGTCCTCGGTGAAGAAAGCACCTGTGTCACGGCCCTTTACGGTATATACATAGACACCGATATTACCCTTGACGGGACCGCAGACAACACCCTCGGGTGAATTGCTGGCGGCACCTATGAAAGCAGGGTCGAGGCCGTAGCTTCCCATGGAAGAGAAGGAAACGCCGCTCTGGCTGCTGACAGTGGTACCGAGTTTCTCGGCGACGGCCTGGATATCGGTAAGACCTGCAATCTGCTCCTTGACCTCGGCAGCCTTCTTCTCAACGGCCTTTTCGCGATAGAGAATAGGGCGTATCCTCTCGGAGACCTCCTCGACGGTAGCATAACCTTCCTTGTGGGCTGCCTTGACGGCGGCGATGAAGAAATAGTTGTTGTCAACCGTGATGATACCGGAGACCTTGCCGGGCTTGTTCTCGAATGCCCAACGGGTGATTTCCTTGGTGTTGTCGATGGAACCGAGCTTGTCGGAACTCTCGAGCATGCCGTTCACGGGGTGTGAATAGACACCGAGGGTATCGACAGCCTTGCGATAGTTCTCATAACTGCCTGCCGCTGCCGTAGCGAACTTGTTGGCACGGGTATAGAAGCTGTTGAAGGTCTCCTTGCTGGCAAGGGCGTCCTTCTCCAGAACTGCAACCTGCTTCTTGGCAACAGGAGCTGTCCTGCGGGTCACGAGCACCACGTGGGAACCGTAGTTGGTCTTGAGGGTGAAAGGCTCGCCGACCTTAGCGTCGGTGAGAACAGACTCGAATCCGGGGAGCATGCGGTTCTGGGTAAGCCAGCCGAGGCTGCCTGCCTCACCGTCCACGGAGTTCCGCTGGTCAACCGAATAAACGGCTGCAAGAGCGGAGAAATTCTCACCCTTCTTGGCCACTGCGCAAACGCTGTCGGCAAGATGGGCGGCATTGTCACCGGTGAAGAGAATGTGCTTTACATAAGCTGAATCGGGAATCTGCCTGGAATCCATGACGCGGGCTACGTAGAAATTGTTCTTTGCCCGGACAATCTCGGAAACACCCCTGCCGTTGTTCCATACGAAATCCTCGATACCGGGAGCGACGCTGCGCAGCTCGCCTGCCTTGTACCAGTACTCGGACCAGGGCCTGTCTGAATTCTTCATCAGGAAGGCCTTCATGTTGTCTGCAGCGGCGAATTCCTCAACCATGGAAGCGATGTCTTCCTTGGTGGCGGCAATGTCAGTTGCAGAAGGAACAACCTCATACACAACATATTCGATGTCGCGGGAAGACTGCTGCTTGTAGTTCTTCTTATGAGCGTCGTAGTAGGCCTTGATTTCGTTGGAAGAGACCACGATGGTGGAATCTATGCCGTATGCTACAGGGAGCATTACGAAATCAACGTCGGTGGTGGTATTGTTCTCGGCGATGTCGCGACGGAGCTCCAGGGCGTTCACATAGGATCCTGCAGCGAACAGGGAGGCATATTTCTCATAGTATGCCTGGTTCACCACTGAAGACTGGAGATAGTCCCAATACCTGCGGAGTGCAGGGTCGGAGTCCACGTTCTGGATGAAGGAGATGAACTGGCTGCGTGAGAAGGAGCCGCTCTCGTCCATGAAGACGGGATTCTGGGCGATGAGGGGAGAAAGGTTGTTGCCGCTGGTGAGGTCAACAAGCTCATTTTCACCTACATAGATACCGGCCTTGTTGGCGTTCTTGACAAAAAGATGCTTGTAGATAAGGTTCTGCCATGCAGCGTCCCTGGTCTGGGCCTGCTGCTCGGCGTTGAGAGAACGGCCTCCTGTGAGCATTTCATTGATGGATGCGATATGGTCCACGTCTTCCTTGAAGTCGGTGTAGGAAATGGCCTTTCCGTTAATCTCGCCTACGTCATATTTTGATGACATATTCTGAAATGCGGAGGCTATCTCGCTGGGATCGACGATAAACAGAAGCAGACCCAATGCGACAAGGGCTGTCGCAAGGATGCCGAACTTGGTTCGAATAGTTTCGAGTTGTGCCATTATGTTAAATAATTTTAAATTTCCATATAGGACCGCGAAGTTAATAAATTTCCTTCAAATCACCATCATTTTGAGCAAGTTTCTACCTTTTACGCAGCAACGGGCCTATAAAATTGGCCGAGTCTATGACAACTTTGGTAGTATCCTGCACCACCACGGAGTAACTGTTGAAAGGACGGTGTATGATGGAATTCCTCGCCTTCTCGTCCGAATGCATGCCGTATCCCTGCATGAAAACGTCCGGAGAATACAGCCTTATGTAGCAATCGGTGTATATTTCCTGCTTTTTCCTGTCCCAGTAGAGGGTATCCGTCTCCATGGTCTCGTTCTTTATGATATTGCGCACCACGACGTTGCCGTATGCCTTCCAGGTCTCCTTGTCCTTCTTCTTGTGGGTGACGTGCTGGGCCTCGTTGGCCGTGATGGTGGTCTCCAGGTTGCCCTCGTCATCGTAAGAATAGACCTTGAGCCCTCCGGTGAACAGTTCCCTGGTCATGGTGTCGGTCTCGAAACGCTGCAGCGCGGCCGTAGCCACCCTCATCTGCAGCTTGCCGTTGCCGCTCTGTATCATGTACATGCTGTCAACGGTCTGCAGTGGGGTCTTGGCAAGGTCGAGCACCTGGGCCTCGGAGAGTTTGTGCTTGCAGGAAAAGAGAATGATAGCAACCGCCGTTGCAGCTGCTATCATCCTAAATATGACCGCTATGTTTTTCAACTTTTATTTCTGGGTCCTGACCGTTGTGACGGCCCTCATGCCTCCGCAGGAGACGGTGTAGGACTGGCCGTTGGTCAAATCGTACATGAACGCATCCTCGGTCTTGGGGAAGTAAACGCTGTACTGGCCTATCATGCGGTTGCACTCGTCGGCGAGGGAAGGATCCGCTGCCTTTGCCTTCTGCATGTAGTCGCAAGCCACCCAGTAAGGGGAACGGCGGGCAATCTCGTCGCCACCGCAAGAAGTTGAACCCCAGATGGTTCCCATCAGGAAGAATGCCTTGCCCTTGAAGGACTCGTCCAAGTCGGCGGCCTTCTGTGCGGCTGCAAAGCCCTTGGAAGGCATGCTGTTCTTGACGCAGTAGGTTGCAAACTCATAGTTGTATCCTGCAAGGGTCGCGACATCCAGTTCGGATGATGCGAGGGTCTCCTCCATATACTTGACAGCCACGTCCTTGTTGTTCCTGGCGGCATTGAGCCTGTAGAGGAAGTAGGCGCTCTGGGCTGAAGGATTGAGCTTGTGCATGGAGGTCACTGCATTGAGATACAGGTCGTTGTCGATGCAATCCTCGGTGGAACTCATCATCTTGACGATGTTGGTCACAAGGTCCAGATTGTCGGGATCGGCCTCGTAGCGGGGAGTGAACAGAGCGATAAGGTTGTCGCAGCTGGCCACCCTGCTGCCGATGAACAGGCCTTCCATGTCGGAACGCACCTTGGCGAGGGACTCCTTCTCGGCATCGTTCGAAGGCTTGGACTCGTCGATGAGGGCGATGTTCCTCTGGTAGGTGTTGATAACCTTCTCTGCATCAAGTTCTTCGCCCTGGAAGAGCTCGATTGCGGAATTGAGGTTCCAAAGAAGCAGGCTGCCCTTTGCCTCGGCCCCGATCTTGGATATAATCTCCTCGGTGCCCTTGTATATCTTCTCGCTGTCGCCCTTGTAGAAGTTGACTATGTCGGTTCCCTTGTTGTTGAGAGCCGAAACGGTGTATTTGGGATAATACTCCACGCGGGTGTCGTGCAGGGTCATCAGGGTATCGATGAGGGCTGCGCGGTACAGCTTGTTGGCCATGTTCTTGTTGATGAGGCGGCGTACGAGGGTGGTACCGTCGGTGAATATGCTCTGGCGCGCCTGAGGAGGGCAAATCTTGTAGGCCTTCCTCCAGTTGGGGAGAGCTTCGTCGTAATTCTTCTGCTTGAAGTACTCAGTGTAGTAGGAGAGGTACTTGATGCACTCGGCGCTGTCTGCTCCATACTTGCTCTGGGCCTTTGAGGAGAATCCGCCAAGGGCTACAATCATGGCCATCGCGGCCGCAACTACAAATCTTTTCATAGCGTTATTCACTTTAATCATATTATCTTCAATTATTTGCACATATCAGAGTCCGTTACTGGTATCTCTGCTTGACAAACCATACGTCGTGGATGCTGAATCCGATGACGAAGGATATGTAAGTCTCCCGAACCATGTTCGAGGCCAAACTCCCGCGGCGGCTTATGTCCATTCCGAGGGTGAGTGAGTTGTACAGGGGCGCTCCGCTGTATGAACTTATCCTCATTGGAATGGTTATGCCAAAAGTCATGCCATAAGATGAAACGGTGTTGCCGTCGAGCTTGTAATAAGCCGTATCATAATATCCTCCAATCCTGTACGCGAAGGTTTTCATCACATAACGGATGTCGTTTCGGTTGGGTATATATTCGAATCCGGCGCGGAAACTGTTGGAAACTGCTGCGGAGAACGGCAGGGAAGAAACGGCCGTTCCGCCTACATTGGCGAAACCTGGAGTCGTATCCAGTCCCTTGCCGGCCCATCCGGAGCGCATCCAGTTGAATTCCACTGTCCATTTCTCGGGCTTGCGGAGGGATATTCCGACACCTATTTCGTCAGCCATGCGCACGTTGCCGGACTTTCGCAGTGTATCCACCCTGTGGGAAAGGGTATCGGTCTTTACCGGAGAAACGCCGTAGCGGAAGTCAGTGACATAGCCTCCCATCTTGTTGGCCAGTTTGTAGGTCGCTCCGACGGTAAGGTACATGTCCTTTATAGGCTGCTCGTACTGAACTCCGAACTTGCCGCTGATGCCGTTCAGGGACATTTCGAATCCCGTCTCGAGGTCCCTGTAGGAATCGGAGGCGAAGGACATGTTGTAGTTCTTCTCTATGTTGCCTATGTAGTAGATGAACTGCGCTCCTACGGAGAAACGGTTCCAGAAGGTGGCCGCGCCTCCGGCATACAACTGGTATATTCCGCCGTCGCCGTTGGCATCATACTCCACGGAACCGGTGGTACCTATGATGGAAGGGTCGGTGATACGGCGGCTGAAGCCGTAACTGACGCTGCTGTAAGGCGATATGCCGAAAATGAAAGCGGACTTGCGCCAAATGGGGACCGTAAAGGCGAAATTATTGATATTGAAGGTGTTGCGCCCTGCACGGACATTGCCTTGACGATAAATATTGTTGCTCTGCACCACACCGAAATCAGCCATGAAGGCGAGGGTGTCGCGGGCAGTTATGGCGGCTGGATTGCTGACATTGATATACCTTCTGTCGCGTCCTGCAATGCCTACTCCGCCCATGGTCTTGCTATATGCCGACCCCTGCCTGTAAATGTCGCCAACGCCGTATATGGAATATGGCGAATAACCTGTCTCCGCACCGTCCTGGGCACGTGCAGGCAGGAAGAAAAGCAGGGCGAAAAGGCCTGCGGTCAAAGCGCTACAAAACTTTCTTGACATACTCGTCAGCTATTAATGCCAACCCCATCAACACGAGGTTACAAACTACAAATATCGAGTTTTTAATCCTTTTTGCAAAATAATTCGCATCTCCACCCGTAAATACCACCACATTTTCGGGGTGAAGAGCTATATATCCCTCTATTTCAAACATTATGCCCGAAACGGTTCCGGCCTCTATCGAGGCGGTCAGGGAATCTCCCATAAGACCGGGCTCGGAGGGGGTGTCTATGAGAGGCAGCGCCCTGGAATAACGGTTCAGGGCCTTGAACCTCGTGCGGCAGCCAAGGGAAATGTTGCCTCCCAAGTAGCGGCCCTCCCCGTCAGTGATATCGACGGTCAGGGTGGTGCCGAAATCCACAACGGTGCAGCCCTTGCCCTTGAACAGATAGCGTGCGGCAGACAGGGAAGCAATCCTGTCCGGAGTCAGCCAAAGAGGAAATCCGTACTGCGCAAGTACTTGTGAATGAGCGGAATCCAATATCAGAAGACGATGACATTCGCTCCTGTAGGCCGCCTCGTCGGAGGAGGATATGTTATACACCGAAGATATTACCATCACGTCGGCCTTCTCGCGTACGGTCAGAGAGAGTATGAAATTCCTCACCCTCTCACCCTGATAGCGGAAAGTCTTGCCAAGGGTCATTCCTTCAGACCAGGTAGCCTTGACTGCGGTGTTTCCTATGTCTATAATCAAATTCGCCATCGCGCACACAACAAGAGCGCAAATATAAGAAAAAGCACCCACATTTCAAACTGAGGGTGCCTTTAAAGTGCTTAAGGAAGTACTATTTACCAGATTGAGACGGGACCTATGCCCTCCGGAAGAGGAGTAGCCACGTATTCGGCTATCACATCGTCATCACTTACGTTGACTATCCAGAATCCGGGATAACCCCGTGCAAGGGCGTTTCCTATGGCTCCGCCGTTTATAAACTGTATTCCGTCATATACGGCATAGTTGTCCATGTGCGTATGACCTGAGAAAACAGCCTCCACGCCGTGCTCCTTGAGCATGTCTATATACTTGGTTCTCTTGGACTTGGGGAAGTTGAAATAGTCCTCGGCCTCGTCTATTTCATGCCTTATTATGGGGCAGTGCATGAATACGAAGCGGTGCTTGCATTTTTTGGCCGCTTCAAGCTGTCCGACAAGCCAGTCCCACTGCTCGGCTTCCGCTTCTTCGGCACCGTCCTTAACGCAGTTGCTGTCGATTCCTATGAAGGCGCAGTCGTTCCGCACCACGGAAAAGCGTACATAACCCCTGAGTTCCAGATACTTCTGAAGGTTTTTCTCGTTGAAAGGAGGAATGTCGTGGTTGCCTGGAATTTCATAGACCTCGATGGAGGGGTCTATCTTGGCCATGTTCGCACGGTAAATGGAGTCCTGGAGTTCCCAGCCCTCTTTCCACGGAGCGTCTATCAAATCGCCTGTATTGACCACCAGAAGGGGCTTTATCCTGTTGATTTCTATAGTGGCGGCATTGAAAAGGGAGTCGGAATGCATGCAGCCGGAGTTGTAGTCGAAGAATCCTACCTGGGTGTCCGTCATGGAAATGAAGTTGAATGACTTGCGACGGGGACCCACCTTGAGTTCGGCATATACGGGAAGATGGTCCGATGCCTTGGCAACGTCAATTCCATTTATCTCCTTGACTACCTTGCTCTTAACAAGTTCAACGCTACGGGCGGTCTTGAGGTAGAAAATATAGTCTATGCACTTTTCGGCATTCTCCGAAGGATAGGTATTCTCAATCGGGGATACCCTCTCCCAGATATGGGAAAGTTCTTCGATGACGGGACTCTCCGGGGTGGCGTTCATGTCGCCGCACAGCAGCACAGGCTTGTCGTAACCGGTGTAATGGAGGGCGAACCAGTCGTTCAAATCCCTGGCCTGCAATACATTGGCTCCTGTCTTGCTGACATCCAGATGGGTAGAGGCCAGCACATAGTCCTTGGTCTCTATGACGGCTATGCTTCGAGGTTCGTAACCGCCGTGGGCATCCAGATTGACCGTTTCGCTGGAAATGATGTCCGCCTTTGAGAGGATGCCGTTGCCGTAAGCGCCGCCGGCAAAGGGGAAGGCAGATGCGAAATGGAGGGAGGAAAGTCCTGATACTGAGGACAGTTCCTTAAGCTGGAAGGAATTGTGACGGTTATTGCAACTGTCGAGTTCATTGAGGGAAACAACGTCGGCATCCAGGGCCTTGATTATCCCGGCGACATCGGGAATGCTATTCTCCTGGAACTTGCCGAAACTGCCTACGTTGTATGTCAACACCTTGATTTTCGGGGTGCATGATATCAGCAGCACCGCGATTATGGGTAAAATTTTCTTCATCTCTATAGTTTTTCAAATGATACTGCAAATCCGCCGCCGGGGGCCATAGTTACAGGCAAAGTATCTGTACAAGAGCACTTTACCTCGCTGATAACATAGGCTTCGGCATTTGTCTTATAATGAGTGTCGGGGGCATCGGCATATACCTTCGCCACGAAGTTTCCTTCGCCGAGGAAGTCAAGAGCAATGTCGAAGGATCGCTTTTCTCCGTCCGTAACTCCTCCGAGGAACCACTGTCCGCTGCCTTTTGCCTTACGCGCAACAACCACATAATCACCAGGTTCCGCAAACAGATAGCGGCTTTCGGACCAGTCAACCGCTACATCTTTTATGAACTGGAAAGCATCCGTATGAGCCTCGTAATTCTCAGGCAGGTCGGCGGCCATCTGAAGGGGCGAGTACATGGTGAGGTAAAGGGCCAGCTGTCCGGCCAAGGTGGAATTGACATGCGAGCCGCTTGCGCAATCCATCTTGAATATGCCCGGAGTATAGTCCATGGGACCTCCGTTCAAACGGGTGAAAGGGAGGATGGTGACATGACCTGGGGCTATACCTCCAAACGCCTGGTATTCAGTTCCTTTTGCCGATTCATTGCCTATCAGGTTGGGATAGGTGCGGCACAGTCCCGTGGGCCTTACAGCCTCGTGGGCGTTGACCATTATGTGGTGCCTCGCGGCCTGCGTGACGGCATAGAGGTAATGGTTCACCATGAACTGGCTGTAATGGTAGTCGCCACGGGGGATTATGTCGCCGCAGTATCCGCTCTTTACGGCCTGATATCCGTATTTGTTCATGAGGGTGTATGCCGCTTCCATCTGACGCTCGTAATTGCGTACTGATGAGGCGGTTTCATGGTGCATTACCATGCTGACTCCCCTGCTGCGGGCATATTTGCTGATATAATCTATGTCAAAGTCGGGATAGGGGGTAAGGAAGTCATAGACGAAGTCCTTGGAGTTGCCGTCCCAGTCTTCCCATCCCTGGTTCCAGCCTTCCACCAGCACCGCGTCGAAGCCGTTGTCCGCCGCGAAATCAATGTATTTGCAAACATTGGCGGTATTGGCGCTGTGACGGGGATTGCGGGTGGCGGAGGCGTAGTCAGTCTCCCCTACCGTAACTGTCGGAAAATCATTTGTATAGTGCCATTCTCCCCTGCCGGAAATCATTTCCCACCATACGCCTATGTATTTGACGGGATGTATCCAGGATACGTCTTCGTAGGCGCAGGGTTCGTTCAGGTTGAGTACAAGGCGGCTTTGGAGCATGTCTGTCGCTTTGCGGGCTATCTGTATGGTCCTCCAAGGGGTGACGCATGGGGCCTGGAGATGGGCTTTCCAGCCTTCAGCGTCGGGAGTGAGCATGGTGCTGAGTTTGTGCCCGTCCACCTTGAGATGCATGCAGGAGTAGTCCTTGAGTGCCGCTTCGTGCAGCGTAACATACAGGCTGTCAGGTGTTTTCATTATAAGGGCAGTCTGTACGCCCACTACTCCCTGCAAGGGTTTGTCTACATTTCCCTTCACCCTTTGAGCAAATATATCCTTGACCTCGGACAGGTGAGTGTTGCTGTATTCGTATTCCTGGGAATCGAAATCGACAGGAATCCACCAGGCGATGTTGTCGTCAGTCATATTGAACTGCGTAAGTTCTTCATTTACAACGAAGAATTTGAGGCCCTGCTGTGCGGGGAATTCATAGCGGAAGCCTATTCCATCGTCAAAGGCCCGGATGCGGATGTCCATGAGGCGGCCGGTCGATTCCTGACGGAGGTTCAAAAGCAGTTCGTTGTAATGTTCCCTTATGCTTTCTTCTTCGCCCCAGACAGGAGTCCAGGTGTCGTCTTTGCTGTCCGTGCTCTGCCCTACGACCGTGAATCCTTTGGAGAAGTCCTTAAGGTCGTAGAGATTGGCCTTGTTGAGCCTTTCGAAGCGGTACTGAGGCTCTGTCCTTCCTCCTCTAAGGGAGAATCCAAGGAGGCTGTTGTCCACTATTTCGTGGCCGAAAGCGGTGACGTTGTAGAACACGCTCCCCTCCTGAGATAACCCTATGGACAGTTCTATGCTTCCGTCAGGGGAAGACACAGCTCCGATATTGTCAACACTCTGCGAAACTTCTGATTTACAGGATATTGCAAGAAGTAATACTATAAAACCAAAAACAATCTGAAGTCTTTTCATTTATTTGCATTTAGTATTTATTTTTAATGTTATACAAAAAAAGGGACACCAAAAGGCAAAACCCCTTTGATGTCCCCCTTGAATCACATGCCCTACTCGCTGAACTTAGCCTTGAGGAACTCACGGTTAAGCCTTGCGATATGGTCCACGGAAATGCCCTTGGGGCACTCCATCTCGCAAGCACGGGTATTGGTACAGTTGCCGAATCCGAGTTCGTCCATCTTGGCCACCATGGCACGCGCACGACGCGCGGCCTCGGGACGGCCCTGAGGCAGAAGAGCCAGTGAACTGACCCTTGCACCGACGAACAGCATGGCGGAACCGTTCTTGCAGGTAGCGACGCAAGCACCGCAACCTACGCAAGCAGCTGCATCCATGCTCTTCTCGGCCTTCTCATGAGGAATGAGGATGTTGTTGGCATCCTGGGCCGCACCGGTACGCACGGAAATGAAACCGCCCGCCTGGAGAATCTTGTCGAATGCGCTGCGATCCACAACGAGGTCCTTTATGATAGGGAAACCGCTGCTCCTCCAAGGCTCCACGGTGATGGTGGCACCGTCCTTGAAATGGCGCATAAACAACTGACATGTAGTAACTTGGCTATCCGGACCATGGGCGCGGCCGTCAATGTACAGGGAACATGCACCGCATATACCCTCACGGCAGTCATGGTCGAAAGAAACAGGACCGCTGCTCTTGCAACCCTTGTCAACGGCAACAGGATCGGCACCCTCCCTGATAAGCTGCTCGTTGAGAATATCGAGCATTTCGAGGAAAGAGGCATCTTCTTCTATGCCCTTGATTTCATAGGTCTCGAAATGTCCCTGTGCCTTGGCGTTTTTCTGACGCCATATCTTGAGTTTGAAATCCATAATGCCTTAGTCTTTGTAATTTCTCGTTTTCACCTCGATAAACTCGTATTTGAGCGGCTCCTTGTGGAGTTCGGGTTCCTTGTCTTCTCCCTTGTACTCCCATGCGGAAACGTACATGAAGTTGGCATCGTCCCTCTGGGCCTCTCCCTCGGGAGTCTGGCTCTCTACGCGGAAATGACCTCCGCAGGACTCTGTACGGTTGAGAGCGTCGCGGGCCATCAGTTCGCCTATTTCAAGGAAATCGGCAAGACGCAGGGCCTTTTCAAGCTCCTGGTTGAACTCCTCGTTGGTGCCGGTCACGCAGACATCGCTCCAGAACTCCTTCTTGAGGGCCTGGATTTCCTCTATGGCCTTCTTCAGACCCTTCTCGTCACGTGCCATTCCGACATAGTCCCACATGATGTTTCCGAGCTTCTTGTGAAGAGCATCGACAGGCTGCTTTCCCTTGATGGAGAAGAGTTTGTCTATGCGGGCCTGGACTGCCTTCTCGGCCTCTTCGAATTCGGGAGCGTTGATGTCGGTCTTGGGCTCCGCGAACTTGTGAGAGAGATAGTCGCCTATGGTGACAGGCAGGATGAAGTAACCGTCGGCAAGACCCTGCATGAGTGCGGATGCACCCAGACGGTTGCCGCCGTGGTCGGAGAAGTTGGCCTCACCTATGGCGAAGAGGCCGGGAACGGTGGTCTGGAGGTCATAATCGACCCAGATGCCGCCCATGGTGTAGTGAATGGCGGGATAAATCATCATAGGCTCCTCCCAAGGGGATGAGTTGGTGATTTTCTCGTACATGTCGAAGAGGTTGCCGTAGCGCTCTGCAACTCTCTGATGTCCAAGACGTTTGATAGCGTCTGCAAAGTCCAGGAACACGGCCTGTCCTGTCTCGTTGACACCGAATCCGGCATCGCAACGCTCCTTGGCTGCGCGTGAAGCCACGTCGCGGGGAACGAGGTTGCCGAAGGCGGGATAACGGCGCTCGAGGTAGTAGTCGCGCCTCTCTTCGGGAATCTGGGAAGCCTTTATTTCGTGTGCACGGAGCTTCTTCACGTCGTCCAGGTTGTTGGGAACCCAGATACGGCCGTCGTTACGCAGGGACTCTGACATGAGGGTCAGCTTGCACTGCTGGTCTCCGTGACGGGGAATACATGTGGGGTGAATCTGTGCGAAGCAAGGATTGGCGAAGAATGCGCCTTTCTTGTAGCACTGCCATGCCGCCGAACCGTTGCTGTTCATTGCATTGGTGGAGAGAAAATAGGTGTTTCCGTATCCTCCGGTGGCGATAACAACTGCGTGTGCTCCGAATCTTTCGAGCTTGCCGGTGACGAGGTTGCGGGCTATGATACCCTTGGCCTGACCGTTGATTATCACCAGGTCGAGCATCTCGTGGCGGGGATAGCTCTTGACGGTGCCGGCTGCTATCTCTTTGTTGAGGGATGCGTAAGCACCCAGGAGAAGCTGCTGTCCGGTTTGTCCCCTGGCATAGAAGGTACGGCTTACCTGCACGCCTCCGAAGGAACGGTTGGCAAGGTATCCGCCGTATTCACGTGCGAAAGGAATGCCCTGGGCGACGCACTGGTCAATGATGGCAGCGCTGACCTCGGCGAGACGATAGACGTTGGCCTCGCGTGAACGGTAGTCGCCGCCCTTGATGGTGTCGTAGAACAGACGATAGACGGAGTCGTTGTCGTTCTGGTAGTTATTTGCCGCATTGATACCGCCCTGAGCCGCTATGGAGTGTGCGCGGCGGGGGGAATCACTGATACAGAACACCTTGACATTATAACCGAGTTCACCCAGCGAAGCTGCTGCAGATGCTCCTCCGAGTCCGGTTCCAACCACGATGACTTCCAGTTTACGTTTGTTGTTGGGACTGACAAGACGAATTTCTGACTTGCGCTTGGTCCATTTTTCAGCCAAAGGCCCGTCAGGAATCTTAGAAATTAATTTATCGGCCATAAATTTTATGATTATTATAATAATTTCAAAATATCTGCAATTTTAATCATTTTTGAGCAAAAGCGCAATTATATGCCGCCATTTATTGCTAAAAAAGGTTGTTTTCTATAATTTCGGGGTCGTCGAAGATGCTGCCTCCAGTCATATAGCGCTCCAGTCCGAGGTGCTTGTATGCCAGTTCTGTCGCTATGCGGCCTCTGGGTGTCCTCTGGATGAAACCTTCTTTTATGAGGAAGGGCTCATATACGTCCTCTATGGAGCCGGGGTCCTCGGAGACGGCGGTGGCTATGGTGCCTACGCCTACCGGACCGCCCTTGAACTTGGTGATTATGGTGTGCAGTATCTTGTTGTCTATCTGGTCCAGTCCCCTCTTGTCTATGTTGAGGGCATCCAGCGCGAACTTCGCTATGGCAAGGTCTATGTGCCCGTCGCCTTTGACCTGGGCGAAGTCCCTGACCCTGCGTAGCAGGGCGTTGGCTATACGCGGCGTGCCTCGGCTGCGAAGTCCTATTTCCTGTGCCGCGGGCTCGTCTATGCCTACTTTCAGTATGCCTGCGCTGCGTTTTATTATATGGACTATGTCCTTGATGTCATAGTACTCGAGGGCGAAGTTGATGCCGAAACGGGCCCTGAGGGGGGCCGTAAGCATACCGCTTCGGGTGGTCGCGCCGACAAGGGTGAATGGATTTAGGCTGATGCGGACAGACCTGGCTCCGGGCCCTTTGTCTATCATTATGTCTATGACATAATCCTCCATTGCGGAGTAGAGGTATTCCTCCACTTCAGGCGACAGGCGGTGAATTTCGTCTATGAAGAGTACGTCCCCCGTCTCCAGAGATGTCAGCAGGCCCGCAAGGTCGCCTGGCTTGTCCAGCACCGGGCCCGAGGTTATCTTCATGTTCACGCCCAGTTCGTTGGCTATGATATGGGCCAGGGTGGTCTTGCCAAGTCCGGGAGGGCCGTGGAACAGCACGTGGTCCAGGGACTCCCCTCTCATCTTGGCGGCTTCGATGAAAATCTTCAGATTCGAGATAATCTTGTCCTGTCCCGTGAAATCTTCCAGTTCGCGGGGGCGGATAATTCCGTCGAAATCCTTATCTTTGTCTGCGCTTTGCGCGTATGGGTTGAAGTTTTCAGCCATCACGGTCAAAATTATTAAATACAAATATAGTTATTTATTTGAATTTTTTTGTTGTTGATGAATCCGTGGATATGTTGAAAACTATTTTAAATAATTGGGTAACAGATATTTGCGAATTTGTTTTTTGTTGATATCGCTTTTGATGATTTTTAAAAAAAATCTTCTTTGAGGGGAAATGGGGCCGGAACATTTGGTTTGACGGTGTTTTTGATAAAATTGTCAACACTGCTTTCAACAACTTATCAACATTTTTTCAACAATGGAACATTTAAGGATTGCAGGGGGAGCGGCGCAGAAACTTGGAAGAATGATTGCGGAAAGGGACACGTCTTATTGCAGCGGTCTTTTTCTTTCTGCCAAGTGGTTTGTGCTCAGTAATTTAGCCGTGTCGGGGACCCATCTTGTGGTGATGCCTGATGCTGAGAGCGCGGAGTATTGCGCTTCCGACCTATATGGTCTTGTGGAGGGGGACAGAATATTCTATCTTCCTGATTCAGGGCGCAATGTGGAGAGGAGCAATTTCAAGTCTTCCCTGTCGGTGCAGAGGACTTCCGCCATATCTTCCCTGCTGGCCTCAAGGGGTGATTTGCTGTTTATCGTCACATATCCCGAGGCTCTTGAGGAGGGCGTGCCGGCGGAGGCCAATATAAGACAGTCTCTGCTTACTCTTTCAAAGGGGCAGGAAATTGGGCGTGAGGAACTGCATAAGTCCCTCATGGATATGTCTTTCGAGAGGGTTGACTTCGTGTCCGCTCCGGGCCAGTATGCCTTGAGAGGCTCCGTAGTGGATATATTTTCATATTCATACAATAATCCTTTCCGTATATCTTTCTTTGGTGACGAGGTAGAGAAAATAACAGTTTTCGATTGCAATACCCAGCTGTCCAAGGAGGTTGTGGAGAAGGCTGACATTTTCCCTGATTTGGGTTCGGAAGGGGAGGGCAGGGTGTCTTCGCTGCTGCCCGGCGATACTATTGTATGGCTGGATTCTTCGGATGTATATAAGGACAAGCCGTTTTTTGCCGAACTGGAGCGTTTCAAGAGGATTTTCCTGGATATGCCCATCGCGCTGAGGGATGAAGAGTGCGTGCAGTTCAGCATTGCTCCACAGCCGGTTTTCAATAAGAATTTCGAGCTTCTGACCGAGGATATAAGGATAAGGATGGAGCAGGGGTATGATGTTTATATTTTCGGCGAGAAGCAGTCCCAACTGGACAGGCTCAGCAGCATTCTTGTCCAGAACGGTGGACTTCAGCCCATGTTCGTATGCGGACAGAACATCCATCAGGGATTCATAGATAATGAGTCAAGGGCCTGCTGTTATTCCGACCATGAGATTTTCGACAGGTTCCACAGGGTGTCCGTGCGGCGCAGCGTGGATAAGAGCGAGCAGCTTACTCTTAATGAGCTAAGTGCCTTCAATATAGGTGATTACATAGTCCATATCGATTATGGAGTGGGTGTTTTCGGCGGGCTTGTTAGGATGAAGGACGACAAGGGGAGATACAAGGAAGTTGTGAAACTGATGTACAAGGACGGCGATGTCGTGTTTGTCTCGGTTCATAACATTCATAAGATTTCCCGTTACAAGTCCAAGGATTCTACGCCTCCGAAGATTTACAAGCTGGGTTCCAAGACATGGCAGACGCTGAAGACGTCGGCCAAGTCTAAGGTCAAGGACATTGCCAAGGAACTGATTCAGCTGTATGCCAAGCGCAAGGCTTCCCGGGGCTTCGCTTTTTCTGCGGATACATATCTCCAGGAGGAACTCGAGTCTTCGTTCATGTATGAGGATACTCCTGACCAGCAGACTGCTACGGAGGCTATAAAACATGATATGGAGGATGCAAGCCCTATGGACAGGCTGGTTTGCGGCGATGTTGGTTTCGGCAAGACCGAACTGGCCGTCAGGGCAGCGTTCAAGGCTACTTCGGACAGCAAGCAGGTGGCCGTTCTGGTGCCTACCACCATACTTGCCTTGCAGCATTACAAGACTTTTACCAACCGTCTGAAGGATTTTCCCTGCAATGTGGAGTATGTCAGCCGCCTGCGCACTGAAAAGCAGATTTCTGATATAAGGAAGAGGCTTCAAGAGGGTAAGATAGATATTCTTGTAGGGACTCACAAGATTCTTGGCAACAGCTTCGTTTTCAAGGATTTGGGTCTTCTTATCATAGATGAGGAGCAGAAGTTCGGAGTGAGTGCCAAGGAGAAGCTGCGCCAGATGAAAATGAGCGTGGATACCCTCACCATGACTGCCACTCCAATACCCCGTACCTTGCAGTTTTCACTGCTCGGCGCGAGGGACCTTTCCATAATTAATACCCCTCCGCCCAACCGTATTCCCGTGCAGACCGAAATAATCCTCTTCGACGAGGCTGAAATAAAGGGCATAATAGATTATGAACTGGGTAGGGGAGGGCAGATATTCTTCCTGCATAACAAGGTGGAGGAACTGCCTGCCGTGTATGACATTCTGCACCGCCTGGTGCCTGACATGAAGATTTGCGTCGGGCATGGCAAGATGGAGCCCAAGGCCCTGGAGAACATTGTCCTGGACTTCATGCAGGGGGATTACGACATGCTCCTGAGTACTACCATCATTGAGAACGGACTGGATATTCCTAATGCCAATACCATAATTATCAATCAGGCGCATACCTTCGGTCTCAGCGACCTGCACCAACTGAGGGGCAGGGTAGGGCGTTCCAACCGCAAGGCTTTCTGTTACCTGGTGGTGCCGCCTCTTGCCGGCATAAATGACGATGCGCGGCGCAGGCTGAAGGCTATAGAGCAGTTCTCCGACCTTGGGAGCGGGTTCAATATAGCAATGCAAGACCTGGATATAAGAGGGGCCGGCAATCTGCTTGGTGCCGAGCAGAGCGGATATATAGCCGACATGGGCTACGAGACCTACCAAAAGATACTTTCGGAGGCTATGGAGGAGCTTGGAGTGGAGACAGGAATGACATCCAAGAACCTGAAAAACAGTTATGTAGAGGATTGTACTATAGAGACTGACCAGCCTGCAATGATTCCAGACGACTATATAGACATAACTGCCGAGAAAATAAGGATTTACAAGGAACTGGATTCTGTCACCAGGGCCAAGGAACTGGATGTCATATACAACCGTATCAAGGACCGTTTCGGCCCTGTTCCGAAGGAACTTGAAAACCTGTTCGACATAGTCCGCATACGTCAGGTAGGGGAGAGGCTCGGGTTTGACAAGATTATAATAAAGAACGGCATAGTCATATCCTTCTTCGTGGCAAATCCTATGTCTCCTTATTACAGGAGTTCTGCTTTCAAGCAGGTTATGGAAAAGGTAGTGTCCAATCCGGACAGTTTTGAAATGAAGCAGAACGAGGGCCGTCTGAGGCTTATTTCGCGTAATGTGAATTCCACCTCGGAGGCTCTTGCAGTGCTTGAAAAGCTCAGCTGATTACCAAAGGAAATTGTTGAACGGATAGCGTCCTGCGTGTATTTCCGCGACCATTTTGTAAAGGTCGCTGCGCAGTTTGTCCAGTCCCGTCCTTTCCTTTGCCGATATGAATATGCAGGGGGTCTTTTCCTGTGCTATCCAGCTGTTTTTCAACTCTTCCAGGCTGCGGTTGCTCTTGTCCGGGGGAGTGAGGGAGAATTCGTCATATTCCTCCCACTGGTATGCGTCCGTCTTGTTGAATACTACATAGACAGGTTTCTTGCCTGCCCCTATGTCGCGCAGGGTCTTTTCCACGGTCTGCATCTGTTCCTCGAAATCAGGAGCGGATATGTCCACTACATGTACCAGTATGTCCGCTTCCCTGACCTCGTCCAGGGTGCTTTTGAAGGCTTCAATCAACTGCGTGGGCAGTTTGCGTATGAATCCTACGGTGTCGCTGAGAAGGAACGGGACGTTTTCTATTACGACCTTCCTTACCGTGGTGTCCAGGGTGGCGAAAAGTTTGTTTTCAGCGAATACGTCGGACTTGGCCAGGAGGTTCATCAGAGTGCTCTTGCCTACGTTGGTGTATCCCACCAGGGCCAGCCTTACCATGGAGCCCCGGTTGCTTCTTTGGGTGGCCATCTGCCTGTCCACTTTGGTGAGCTGTTCTTTAAGGCGGTTTATCCTTTCCTTTACGATACGGCGGTCAACTTCTATCTGGGTCTCGCCCATACCGCCTCTGGTACCGCGTCCTCCGCGCTGCCTTTCCAGGTGGGTCCACATTCCAGCCAGCCTCGGAAGCATGTAGTTGTACTGGGCCAATTCCACCTGCATTTTGGCGTATGAAGTCTGTGCCCTCTGTGCGAATATTTCAAGTATAAGTGTCGTTCTGTCAATTACTTTTGCAGTCTTGATTACTTTTGAGATATTCCTCTGCTGCATGCCGCTGAGTTCGTCGTCGAATATGGCGTAGATGATTGCGTTTTCCTCGCAATAGTCAGCAATTTCCTCCAGTTTTCCGCTCCTTATGTAGGTAGCCTTGTCAGGGCGGTCAACCTTCTGTACGAACTTCTTGTCGCCTTCTACTCCCGCAGTCAGCGCCAGAAACTCCAGTTCGTCCAGATATTCGTTTACTTTTCTCTCGTCCTGTCCGTTTTGTATTATGCCTACAAATACGGCCTTGTCCATTGTTTCTTCCATGTTCAGTATAGTGAAATAACGGCTGCTGCCATTATTTAGTCATGTTCATAAATCAAAAAAAGCTGGCCAATCGGCCAGCTTGGTGTAAGTCGTTACTCTTAGCGGAGCTGGAAGATAACGGGGAAAGTGTAGGTCACCTTGACTGCGCGGTCTCTCTGCTTGCCGGGTTTCCACTTAGGGGAACTCGATACGACACGTACAGCCTCCTTGTCCAGCGACGCGTCAACACCACGTAACACCTTGACGTTGGATACACTACCGTCTGCGTTCACGGTAAACTGAAGGGTGACACGACCCTGTACTCCATTCTCCTTGGCGATTTCAGGATATACAAGCCTGGAATTCACCCATTTAGAGAACTCGTTTGCATCTCCACCGTTGAATGAGGGCTTCTCTTCCACAAGCTGGAAAGGAATGGCCTCTTCCTCGATGACTTCCTCTTCGGCCTCTTCTACATAGTCCATGATTTCGACACCCATGTTGGCATCGTCCTCGAGGGACATGAAGTTGTCTTCAACCTTGATTTCGTCATCTACGATGTCGATTTGGTCTGAAAGAACCGGAATCTTTGGTGCCTGCTCAGGCGGGGGAGGGGTCTCCTCTGTGATAGGAACCATCTCCTCTACGTCAACAGCCTGCTGCTCGGCTTCCAGAGAGGCGACTTTCTTCTCTTTTGAGGTGTAGCTGAAAGCGCCGAACACCACCAAAAGGGCTACAACGAAGCCGATCTCCGTGAAAAGCAGTTTCTTGTTTTCGAGACTGGCTTTTTCTGATTTCTTTACTTCCATAATGTTTGCGTATTTTTCGGTTCGCACTTCAAAGGTATCAACAATTTTCTTCTTTTCCAATTTTTTCGCCTTTCATTGCCCTTTTTTGAGTGATTTTATTTAGATTTGTACAAATTTTATGATATGGTAAGATATTTCTTTGAGGATACCGATTTCAAGTTCAAGCCTCGTGCCCTTAACAATCTGTGGCTCAAAACTGTTGCGCAGAGCGAAGTGCGGCATCTTGGTGCTGTCAATATAATTTTTTGTTCCGACAATTATATACTGGATGTAAACCGGCGCTTTCTCTATCATGATTATTTTACCGATGTCATTACCTTTGACTATTGCGAGGGCAAGACTCTTTCTGGGGATATTTTCATAAGCGTCGATTCCGTCCGCGAGAATGCCATAACTTACGGTGCGGCTTCTTTCGACGAGGAACTCTCCCGCGTAATCGTTCATGGCCTTCTTCATCTTATAGGTTATGATGACCATACCGACGAGCAGCAGAGAATCATGCGTTCCAAGGAAAACTATTATCTCGAACTTCGCACCCATCTCCAGTAACCGCCTATGTTTCCTCATTACGATATTATTGTCATAGGGGGAGGGCATGCCGGTTGCGAGGCTGCATGTGCTGCTGCCAACATGGGTTCTTCCGTCCTGCTTGTTACCATGGATTTCGACGGCTTTGCCCGTATGTCCTGTAACCCGGCTGTCGGCGGAATTGCCAAAGGACAGATTGTCCGGGAGATTGATGCCCTTGGAGGTTATACCGGAATCGTCACCGACCGAAACACTCTGCAGTTCCGCATGCTCAACCGTTCCAAGGGTCCTGCAATGTGGAGCCCGCGTGCGCAGTGTGATAAATCACAATTTTCCCGGACTTGGCGTAATATCCTCGAAAGTAATTGTAAATTAGATATTTACATCGATATTTGCCAAAATTTTCTTTTTGAGAATTCAAAAATTGTCGGTGTCCGTACAAGAACCGGGGCAATTTTTAATTCTCAAGCTGTTATTCTGACTGCCGGGACTTTCCTTTCAGGTAAAATTTTCATAGGACGCACTGAGTTCGAAGGAGGCAGGATAGGGGAGATGTCATCTTATGGTCTGACCGAGCAACTCTCCTCTTTCGGGATCCAGACTTTCAGGATGAAGACAGGCACTCCACCTCGCATTGAATTCAAGTCTGTCGATTTGAGCAAGGGCATAGTACAGAAAGGTGATGCCGAGCCGGACAAGTTCTCTTACCTTCCGGTTAAATCCAGGGCCCAGGATGGTTCGACGCAGATGGACTGCTATATCTTCCATACCAATGAAAAGGTGCATGATATTCTGCGGGCGGGATTCAAGGATTCTCCTTTGTTTAACGGACTTATACACGGCCGGGGACCCCGTTATTGTCCAAGTATAGAGGACAAACTGAGGACTTTTTCGGATAAGGATTCCCATCAGTTATTCCTTGAACCTCAAGGACTTACGACTTCTGAATATTATCTTCAGGGCTTTTCTTCCTCACTTCCCTTGCAGGTGCAGCTGGATGCTCTGCATGCTATTGAAGGATTTGAAAATGTCAAGATTTTCAAGCCTGCGTACGCTGTTGAATACGATTGCTTCGACCCTGTGCAGCTGAAGTCCACTCTGGAGTCAAAGGTAATTGAGAACCTCTATCTTGCCGGTCAGGTCAATGGAACTACAGGTTATGAGGAAGCTGCTGCCCAGGGAATAATGGCCGGTATCAATGCCCATCTTAAAATCAGAGGCAAAGAGCCTTTTGTGCTGAAGCGCAACCAGGCTTACATAGGTGTTCTTATCGATGACCTCATTACTAAAGGCGTTGATGAGCCGTACAGAATGTTTACTTCCAGGGCGGAATATCGCATTCTTCTGCGTCAGGACAATGCAGATTATCGCTTGACAGAACTGTCCCATTCCATTGGTCTTGCAGATGAGAAGAGATATGCCTATACCTGTCTTAAGTACGAGAATGTTTCTTCGATAGGGGAGTTTATCGAAAATGGCAGGGTCAAGCCTGATGTTCTGAATCCTTATCTCGAGACCGTTGGTTCTACTTTAGTTGCTGAAACCAAACACTTGAAAGACATTGTTTCCCGCCCGGAAGTTTCTTTGTCTGAATTGTTGAATTTTGTTCCACGTGGAACAAAATTGACCGAATCTTTACTTTCTTGTGTAGAAGAAGAAGGTATTATTTCACCTGAATTGAGCGATATTTATATTCGGGAGGTACTTCAGAATACTGAAATTCTTATCAAGTACAGCGGATATATTGAGAGGGAGATACTTCTGGCTGACAAGTTGTTGCGTCTTGAAAACCTTTCCATTCCAGTTGACTTTGACTTTGATAAAGTATCCGGCTTATCAATAGAATGTCGTCAGAAACTCAAAAAATATAGGCCCGAGACTATATCCCAGGCCTCCCGTATTTCCGGAGTGTCTCCTTCCGATATTTCGGTTCTGCTTGTGTATTTCGGCAGATAATTTAGTAAATGTTCCTTATAGCTTCTGCAATGCGGCCTTGATAATGTCCTCGACCTTGGCCGAAGGATTTGCCTTGAGTATGGCGGGCATTACCTTGTTGACATTTGCCTTTG
This sequence comes from Bacteroidales bacterium, assembly GCA_017479265.1. GTDB lineage: Bacteria > Bacteroidota > Bacteroidia > Bacteroidales > UBA932 > Cryptobacteroides. Next base: position 41,209 of record JAFVCK010000053.1, read on the forward strand.
TAAATCCGAGCATCACAAGGGCTGTTGTGGCCTCTTCTGCAGCTGCATTGCTGCTTCCAAGAGGCAATATTTGCGCGCTGCCCTGACCCTTGACCACCTTGTCTTTGAGTTCAAGTATCAGCCTCTGGGCGCTCTTCAGACCTATTCCTTTGACGCTCTTTATCTTGTGTACATCCTCTGCTACGATTGCGTTCCTCAGTTCCTCGTCAGTAAGGGAAGAAAGCATCATCCGAGCGGAACCAACGCCAATTCCGGAGACACTTATCAGCAGTTTGAACAGTTCCCTCTCGTCCTTGGTAGCAAAGCCGTAAAACTGTTCGTCATCCTCCCTGAGATAGTGGTACAGATAGACCTTTGCGTTGTCCTTGCCCTGCAGGGCTTCGAAAGTCTGAAGAGATATCAGTATATTGAACCCTATACCGACGCAGTCTATTACAGCCTCGGTAGGTGTCAGTTCGGCAATCTGCCCTTTTACATAATCCAGCATACTCGCGTATTTTTTGCAAAAATATGATTTTTTCCTCTTATATAAAAGATTAGTTTGTTAAATTTGCAGTTCATTTAAGACAATATGACGATTAGCGAAATACGAGCAAGATTTCCCATACTCTCCAGCAGGGTATATGGCAAATCCCTCGTGTATATAGATAATGCCGCGACTGCACAAAGACTTGATACTGTGATAGATAGGCAGCTTGCTCTGCAAAAGAAGGCTAATGCCAATATCCATCGTGCGGTGCATTTTCTCGCCCAGGAAGCGACTGAAGAATACGAAAGTTGCAGGGAGGCTGTCCGGGAGTATCTCAATGCCGCTTCCAAAGATGAAATAATTTTTACAAGCGGGACTACGGCTTCTATTAATCTTGTGGCATTCTCATTCTGCGAAGCTTTTGTCAATCAAGGAGATGAGATAATTGTTTCAGAGGCTGAGCATCATTCTGACATAGTTCCCTGGCAGATGGCCTGCCAGAGAAAGGGCGCATCCCTGAGAGTCCTTCCGGTGGATGTAGACGGGCACTTGAGGGTTGACTTGCTGGACTCTATGCTCAGCGAGAGGACCCGCCTTGTCGCAGTCTGCCATATTTCCAATGTCCTCGGGTTGGTAAATCCGATTGGTGAGATTGTACGTATTGCCCATGCCAAGGGCGTGCCCGTGCTTGTTGACGGAGCCCAGGGAATAGTCCATCAAAGAGTTGATGTTCAGGCACTTGACTGCGATTTTTATGCCATATCAGGCCACAAGGTATATGCCGCGACAGGTACAGGAGCGCTGTATGGAAAACGCAAGTATCTGGAGGTTATGCCGCCTTATATGGGTGGAGGTGAAATGATATCGCACGTTTCCTTCGAAAATACCACCTATGCACCGCTTCCAGGCAAGTTTGAAGCCGGTACCCAGAACATCAATGCCGCTCCCACGCTGAAGGATGCTATTGACTTCCTTAAACAACTGGATGATAAAGAGTTGCAGTCAGAAATAGATGCAGTTAAGGATTATGTTTACGATAGTTTGACCGCGGACGGCAGAGTAAAGCTTTACGGTGTTCCACGCGGAACAATATCTAAAATCCCTCTGTTTTCATTCACTGTGGAAGGGGCGCATCACGAGGACCTTGCCCTGATTCTTGATAAGATGGGAATAGCGCTCAGGTCTGGACAGATGTGCGCCGAGCCTCTTATGGACAGGTACGGAGTCACCGGCATGCTGCGTGCGTCCTTTGCTCCATACAACACCATGGAAGAGGCTGAATACTTTATAAAGTCGCTTGACAAGGCGATTAAAATGCTTGTGTAGATATGACATTGCAGGAAAAGAAAGAAGAAATAATCGAGTCATTCTCCCTTTATGACGAATGGCTGGACAAATACGAGTATCTCATAGAACTCGGAAAGTCGCTGGAACCTTTCCCGGAAGAGTCCAAGACTGAAGACAGGCTGATAAAAGGCTGTCAGTCAAGGGTGTGGCTGGACAGCAGGGTAGAGGATGGGAAGATATACTTCCAGGCCGACAGCGATGCCATCATTACAAAGGGCATAATCTCCTTGTTGATAAGTGTTTACTCGGGCAGGACGGCTCAGGAAATAGCCTCCGACGACTTTGCTTTCATTGAAGAAATAGGCCTCAAGGAGAACCTTTCCCCGACAAGGGCGAACGGTTTGGTGTCGATGATATCCACAATACGCGAAACAGCCCGTAAAAACCTGTAGCCATGGCAAATGAAGAAAAGAAAGAAGTCTTGACCGCCGAGGATGTGCAGGCGCTTGCCCCGCTTTACAGCGATGTCGTTTTGGCGCTGAAGCAGGTTTATGACCCTGAAATTCCAGTCAACATATACGACCTCGGCCTCATATATGAACTGCATATAGACAAGCAGCATAATGTGAAGATAGTGATGACTTTCACGGCTCCTACTTGCCCCATGGCCGACGAGGTGGTAGGCGAGGTCAAGGCCTCCGTGGAGGATGTGCCGGGAATAAACAGCTGTGACATAGAACTCACTTTCGAGCCGGAATGGGACCAGTCCATGCTCTCCGAAGAGGCCCGCGTCGAACTCGGTCTTGACGGATAAATGCTCACCCTTCCCTTATATCTCGGACTGGGCGGCAATGAGGGCGACAGACGCGCCAACTTGCTGTCCGCCATTGATTTAATCAGCGAATTCCTTTGTTTGAAACCTTCTGCCGTATCGGATTTTATCGAGACGAAGTCCTGGGGTTTCGACGGGCCTGACTTCATTAACTGCGTAGTCAAATACGACCTTCCGGAGGCAGGGCAGGACCATGTGCTTCACGCCCTTGCCCTGATGCACGCCTTCCAGGGGATTGAAGACAGGATAGGAAGGAAACGGGACTATATCAAGGAAGGCCCCGGCCGTACATATACGGACCGCCCTATAGACATAGATATCCTGCTATACGGAGAAGACACCATAAATCTTCCGGAACTGACTGTCCCTCATCCACTAATGAAACAGAGGGACTTTGTCATGGTCCCTCTGTCACAAATCCGTTAATCTATCGCCGCTGCAATTCCTTCCTTGAAAGCCTGCTGATAGCCGTACCGCCATATATGGCACAGGTCGAAGATAAACAGACCGTCTGCAGATTCGAGCATCGTCGCGGCTATCTCCGGAATAATGTCCTGACGGCCGCCGTCGCCGAATCCCTCGCCGTTGCCTATATCAGGACCGGAGGCGAAAGGAACCTCGCCGCACAGGCGCTTTCGTCCGAGTTTGGCAAAGCCCTCCATGCTCCACTCATTGTCTCCATGAATGTCATCCGCGGCAGTATAAGCCCCCAGGAAAATATAATCCAGAAGGTCTGCAAAGCCTGTTGCGGCATACTCGGGGCCGGCCCACCAGTAGGTCTTCTCCTCATGGCTTATATCATAACGAGGGCTGGTCCAGTTTACTCCGCTACGGTAATATTCTGAGAACCAGGCACCTACATATACTCCGAACTTCACGCTTGGAGATACGGAATGTACCTTGTGGGCAGCCTTTGCCACGAAATCGTGTATCACCTGGCAGCGGAAGGTCAGCCACTGCTTCTCAAGTTCCGAAGGCTCCCTCTCAAGGAACACCATTCCGATTTCCTTGAATACCGGCCAGTCCTCGGGCTCATGGCCTATATACTCCGTAAATGCGGCCTTGGCGATATCGGTATATCCTGCATCCATGGCATGGTCGTCATAGCGGCAACGGTCCATTACAATGCCGTCCAGACCCTTGTAAGAAGCCAGGTCCCCAAGCATGGCAAGCAGGAACTCCTGCACCTGGGGATTGGCAGGGTCGAGGAAACGGGCCCCTATGCACTCCGCGTCGTCGAAAGTGTTGATAAGCCCTGAAGGGGTATTGTCCAGAGTACACCAATCCTTGAGTTCGGGATGCTCATAGACCATACCAACCTCCACGTCGCCGACTTTCCAGCCGCCTACCATCATGTTTACTCCGGCATGTACCCTCAGACCGGCCTTGTGGCCCTGCTCTATGAACGCCTGGAGATAGTCGAAATCAGCCGTTCTCTCAATGTAGGTAACGCCATGGCCGCGCCTCAGCCTCGGCATGCGGGTCAGGGCAGGAGCCACCGAAGACTTGAACAGGACATCCCCGCCCGTAGGGCGCACATCGACTATTATATCGGTAAATCCCATGTCGGCTATCCGGCTGCATCCTGCGGCAATGCTGTCTATGCTGTTGCCGTAAAGAGCGAAATTCGCAGGAGCGTCTATCCAGACGTAACGGGGCTTCTCCTGGGCCTTCTTGCCACAGGCGCAAAGGCACAGAACCAGTGCTGAGAGAATGGCTAATCTTTTCATTTCTTTACATTATGCAATTTAAACTTGGGAGCATTGCGGCGGACGGCCCTGGGCTTGCGGGCGACCTTGGCCTTGGCTGCGGACTCGTATGTATCCTCCTCGGGAGTGAACATGTCCCCTGTCACCGTTATGGTAGAAATATTATACTTTCCGGTAGGGTTGCCCTTGTCGTTGAACTCAGCGATGAAAACATCCATCTGGCCCAGTTCAAGTTCCTCGAAATCAAAGTAATTATATTCACTGTCAAGCAGTTCGTCGGTTATGGGATGCTCCTCGCCGATAAACTGGTATATCCAGTCGTTGATGTCATAATAATCCCATGTCTCCTCTGCAAGCGAAATCAGCACATCCTCGGGCTCGACATCGTCGAAAGCGCCCTTTTCATCCACCGTGAAGGTGAAATAACTGCTGCCTGTGCCTGTGACCTCGATACGGTCGGCATAGCCCGTGATTTCATTGCCCTCTTCGTCCTCGTCGGTATATTCATACCTTCCAACATAGTTGGCCTTGTAGGAACTGACCTTGCTGACGGAGCCTTCTATGGTGATGTCGCGGGCGACTTCCTCCACGGAGAATGTGCACCATGCCCACTTGCCCGAAGTCTTGCCGTCAGTGTCCATTCCAATCATAAATGCCTCATAATCACCGGCATCGAAAGGATTGAAATATATTTCGCAGGGGTCTTCGGTGAATATGAAATCCTCGGCTGTCCATCCATCGGAGGCATAGTCCTCAAGATCTTGGGCGAAATACTCGGAAGCGGTCTCAAGGAGCACCTTGACATCTCCGCCTATGGAATTGAAGAATCCGCCGGCCTCTACAAATACATAGAAACTGTCGCCTTTGCTCCCTGAGGTCATGATAGTCTCCACGGTCTGGGTCATGTCGTCCACGGTGACGGGGCCCTGGCCTTCGTAACTGATGGTCCAGCCTTCCGTAGGCTTGTCTGAAGGCACAACCGGTTCGTCCGAAGTACCGGGCTCTGAAGAAGGGTCGGGCTCTGAAGAAGGGTCTTTGGATTCATCCGCGGACGGGTCCTCCGAAGAAGTCTCGCCGCTGCCCTCGGGACCGTTCCAGTTGATACGCACCTTGTCAGCGCCGCCCTTGACCTTTACGCCCTCGGCAGACTCTATGTAAATAACTGCCTGTGAATTGCTTTTGACCGTAGCCTTGTTCAGCTTGACGGTAGTGGAAACGGTGCTTTTGCCCATCAGCAGCGTGACGGGATTCATCTTGAAAGTAAGTTCGTCGGCAAATATCGCCGTCCTGCCGTCTTCAACGTCGGAGGAAACGGCGAGGGTAACGCTGCTGTTGGTGCTCTGGGCCTGGCTCAGGGTGAAAGTCAATATAGCGATGCCGTCGGAGTCGAATTCACTGTCTGCGCTGAGCTCGACGGTCACTCCTGCGGCATTACCGCTGTGGTCCTTCTTGCAGGCGGTAAGCAGCGCCGCCGCAATCATAAGTACGTAAAATAGTTTTTTTCTCATAATTTAAATTCTAATCAGGGCGCAAAGATAACTAAAATAGGTCACCTTTGCAACCGGGTTGCAACAACTTGTCCATACCTTTGCATCATAAAAATGTATGTTTATGGCACATAATCACGATATTGAAAAGGAAGGCGCCCATTGCCACTGCGAGGAGCACCATCACGATGAACATCACCACGAGCACCATCATGAACATGGTCACGAGGAGCACCATCACCACCATCACGAAGAAGGAATAAAGGAGCCCCTTGTCAAGATATGCCTTGCTACCGTGCTGCTGATAGTCGCCGTGCTCATCGAGCACAACACCTCCTGGGCCGCCTGGCAGTACCTGCTTATCTATCTGATACCATATCTTATTGTCGGCTGGGACACCCTCAAGGAAGCCGCCGAAGCCGTAGCCCACGGCGAGGCCCTTGACGAAAACTTCCTCATGAGCATAGCCACCATAGGAGCCCTTGCAATCGGCTTCCTGCCGGGAGCGCAGACGCAATTCCCCGAGGCTGTGTTCGTCATGCTGTTCTTCCAGGTCGGCGAAATGTTCGAAGGAATAGCCGAAGGACGCTCCCGCAAATCCATCTCCCACCTTATGGAAATCCGCCCGGACCACGCCAATGTAGAGCGGGACGGAAGCCTGCAAACAGTTGAACCCGAGGAAGTTGAAATAGGAGAAACCATAGTGGTGAAGCCTGGCGAAAGGGTCCCTCTGGACGGCATTGTCATAGAAGGCAGTTCCTCCCTTGACACCGTAGCCCTGACAGGCGAAAGCCTGCCCCGCAGCGTGTCTTCAGGCAGCGAAATCCTCTCCGGCTGCGTCAATCTCTCCGGAGCGCTCAGGGTCCGTACCACCAAAGAAGCAGGGGAGTCCACGGCCTCCAAGATACTGGAACTTGTGGAACATGCCGCCGACAACAAGTCCCGCAGCGAAAACTTCATCACCCGCTTCGCACACGTATATACCCCTATAGTTGTAGTCCTCGCGGTGCTGCTGGCAACGGTGCCTTCCGTAATTACGGGAGAATGGGCGACGTGGATATACAGGGCCCTTATGTTCCTTGTGGTATCCTGCCCCTGCGCCCTTGTAATATCAGTTCCGCTTACCTTCTTCGGAGGCATAGGCGGCGCTTCCCGCAAAGGCATCCTGGTCAAGGGTGCGGCCTTCATGGACACCCTTTCCAAGGTGCGCACGGTGGTCTTTGACAAGACAGGCACCCTCACCGAAGGAGTCTTCCGCGTGACCGCCGTCCATCCGGAAACACTTGACGAGCAGGAACTTCTGCATCTTGCCGCCCATGTGGAAAGCCTCTCCACCCACCCTATAGCCGCCGCCTTGCGCCAGGCCTGGGCACATGATGAGGACGACTGCACCGTCGAGGATATACATGAGGTCGCCGGCAAGGGCCTTACCGCCATGGTGAACGGCCGCCGGGTTGCCGTAGGCAATGACAAGATGATGGCTGACGAAGGCACGCAGGCCCACCCCTGCCACCTGCAAGGAACCATCATACATGTGGCGGTTGACGGGGTCTATCAGGGATATATAATCATCTCCGACAAGATTAAGGAAGATGCCGCCAAGGCTATACAAGCACTTCATGCACAGGGAGTTGCAAAGACTGTCATGCTGACCGGGGACAGAGAGTCCATAGCCTCCGCCGTAGCGGCAGAAACAGGTGTCGATTCCTACAAGGCGGAACTGCTGCCGCCTGACAAGGTGAGCAGCGTCGAGGCCATGCTTGGAGAAGGCACCCTGGCCTTTGTCGGAGACGGCATCAACGATGCACCCGTGCTGGCCCGAGCCGACATAGGCATAGCGATGGGAGCCCTCGGTTCCGATGCCGCCATAGAGGCCGCCGACATAGTGCTGATGGACGACAAGCCTTCGAAAGTGGCTGAGGCTGTGAGGATTGCAAGAAGGACCATACGAATAGCAAGAGAAAACATGTGGTTCGCCATAGGTGTCAAGGTGCTGGTGCTTGTTCTGGCTGCGCTCGGCCTGGCCAGCATGTGGATGGCAGTATTCGCAGACGTAGGAGTGACGGTGCTTGCCGTACTCAATGCCATGCGTGCCCTCAAGGCCTGATTTTTGCTGCAAGGCTCCTCCGTAACAAAATGATTTTATGGAACTTATTGATGCAATTCGCGCCAGACATTCTGTGCGTAAATACTCTGACAAGGCCATAGAGCCCAAGATTGTCGAAACCCTCCGCTGGTCCATCGACGAGTGCAATTCCCTTGCAGGTCTTCATATCCAGCTGGTTACGGATGAGCCAAAAGCCTTTGCCTCGGGCCTTCTGAAGTACGGAGCATTCTCCGGCGTGAAAAACTATCTGGTCATGGCCGCTCCATCCGGGGCCGCTTTCGAAGAGAAGGTGGGATATTACGGCGAGCGTCTGGTGCTGCTGGCGCAGACCCTTGGCCTTAACTCCTGCTGGGTTGGGCTTACCTACAAGAAAATCCAGGGAGCGTTTTCTCTCGAAGACGGCGAGATAGTCCACTGCGTGATTGCCCTTGGATACGGCCTCACCAGCGGCGTACAGCACCCTTTGAAGGACATAAAAAACTTTTATGAAGCCCCCGGCGATACTGTTCCCGCATGGTTTGAAAGGGGCATACAGGCCGCGGTTCTGGCCCCTACCGCCATCAACCAGCAGAAGTTCAAGTTCTCTCTGAAGGGCCGTAATACCGTATCGGTCAAGACCTTGTTCTCCATGGCCGGATACACCAACATAGACCTTGGCATAGTGAAATACCACTTCGAGATTGCCGCCGACAAAGAGAACTTCACTTGGGAATAAGAGATTACTCGTTGACTATCACCTTGCCGGTCAGGTAGTTATAAGTAAAATATGATTTGCTCCGCATATACTGGTCACGGTCGCAGCCGATCCGCTTGACGAACAAAGTGCCCCGGCTCGTGTTGATGGTAACCAGATTGAAAGCATCCTGAAGGCGCGTACCCCTGGTGCGCGCTTCCTGCATATATCCGTCCTTGGCCCCGGCCTTGTCGGCTATAATCTGCAGCTGGCGGCTATGTCCTGGGATATGCCCTATGAAGTCCAGATGGGTGTGTCCGCTGAGCCAGCAGGCGAAAATGCCTCCCGCCTCAATGAACCTGTCCACCCTTGTGAAAGCCTCGTCTGCCATGCATTCCATCTGCGGCCCTCCTGGAGTGTCCAAATGGGAAGGACTGGTCATGACGGGGATGTCGAGGTCCATGTCGGAGAATCCGCCGGGGATTTTGTCAAGGCCTGACCATGCGGGGTAGTGCTGCGCTCCGACAACTGTCAGCCCCTTGGCCGCGGCATCCTCCAAAACATAGGTGAACCACTTGTCCTGGGCCGGGTCATAATGCATGCAGTCCAGCACTATAAGCCTGATATTCTGCTGTTTATAGTCCTTGTAATAATAGCACAGTCCTCGCCCGGGGCTCACCACTCCCCAGTTGTCTATGAACGGGGCGCTCTTGTCCTTGCCCTCCATTATGAGGCTGTAGGCCTCCTCGGCGGTGGCATCGTAAGGCCTGTTGCTCTGGGCCCACAGCAGATGCCCTTTCCAGCAGTCGTGGTTGCCGACTGTGTTGAGGATTTTCTCCGCTCCCTTTACCTCGTCCCAGGGGTTGGGGTCGTCCCAATAGCAATATACTGCGTCGCCAAGGTGAATGGCATCTTCGATATAGCCGCCATAAGCCTGCTTGAACTCGACGACCCTTGCGAGATTCTCCGCATCTCCATGCAAGTCGCTCATTTGCAGCAGGGTAAGGGAAGGTGCTGGGGCCGGCTGACCCCATACGCTGAGAGTCGCGCGGGACCCTTCGAGCCATGGCACCACTTCTTCTGCAGGGTGAAAATCCAGAATTCCGCCCATCAGGGCCGCTGCAAGCAATATCTTTTTCATCATATTTTATCTTCTAATGCTACGGCAAAGATAACACTTTTTCTCACTTAAATGTTTATCTTTGCAAGCAAAATGGATTGATTATCTTTAGTTCACAGCAAAAGTAGCACTACAACGGTCAGGCCGCCAGGCGACTTCTGCTAAATTGTTGATTTATAGTGAAATTATCGTAAAAACACTTGCATATGTCGGAATAAAAGCTTAAATTTGTAGTGCTAC
>JAFVCK010000054.1 GCA_017479265.1 Bacteroidales bacterium
GAGTTCTGAGACCTGCTCACGGTTAATTTCATATCAATATAGCCTTATATAGCTACAAAGATAAGAAATATATTTGACAAAAAAAAGACCCTGCGGGCCTTTCTAGCTAAAAAGTTACTTTCTTATTGTGTCAAACTTCCGCTTCATGAAGGTTGCAACTTCAATGCTGGAGCAGGGTATAGTCTAATGCTTTAGCAATGTTAAAAAACTGTCGGTTAGGGCATAACCGACAGTTTTTTTTTGTAACTTTGTCGGCTAATTTGTAAGAATAAAGAAAATTATATTTTTCTCGGCAAGACAATAAATGATATACTAAGCAATGAAAAAGTTTGCACTAAGCTCCATCGCTCTTGCAGCCCTGCTTCTTTCAGGGTGCGAAAGCGGTAACAGGTCCAAAGCCGAACGTCTGTTGGAAAACTATGCCGTCGTGGAGATTCCTGTCCCCGACCTTTCCGACATCACCGACAACGGCAAGGAAGTACTTAACCTCTACCGCTTCGCTGCCGACGAGGCCGACAACATCTACTGGAAACAGTATTTCGGAGACAAGTCCCTCATGGAAGGTCTCTCCGACGATGCCCTCAGGCAGTATGCAATGGTCAATTACGGCCCCTGGGACCGTATAGACGACAAGCCCTTCGTGGAAGGCTACGGCCCCAAGCCCGCAGGCTTGAACTTCTATCCCGCCGACATGACGGATGAAGAATTCGCCTCTTTCACCGACCCCGCCAAGGACAGCCCCTACACCCTGGTGCGCCGCAGCGAAAACGGTGCCCTCAAGACAGTCTGGTATCATGACGCATACGCCGACAACATCGACAAGATTGCGAGTTACCTAACCGCGGCAGCCGACATCACCATCAAGCCCAGCGTGCGCAACTACCTTCTCCGCAAGATAGACGGTCTCCGTACGGACGACTATTACGACAGCGATAAGGCCTGGCTGGAAATGACAGACAGCAAGATGGACCTCGTCATAGGACCCAACGAGTCCATGGATGACGGCCTCTATGGCAAGAAGGCTTCCTACGGCGCATACGTGCTCCTGAAGAACCTCTCCCGCACCGAGCAGCTCTCCCAGCTCTGCGCCCGTCTGCCCGAGTTCCAGCAGATGCTGCCCGTCGCTCCCGAGTACCGCGATTTTGTGCCTGGCAGCGAGTCCAACATATTCTCCTGCAATGTTATATACTACGGCGGATACACCAATGCCGGCTTCAAGGTCATAGCCATCAACTTCCCTTATGATTCCCGCGTACAGGAGGAATTCGGTACCCGCACCATACTCTTCGACAACATCATCAAGGACAAGTTCAACAGGACGGTTTTCCCCGTTGGAATGCATCTTTTCGAGACTGACCAGCAAGCCCATCTTGATGCCAACGCCTTCTACTGGACCATAGTGTTCCGCGAGGTGGCCAAGGGATTGGGCGTGAAGGAGACCGTAAACGGCAAGGGCAAGGTAGCCCAGGCCTTGGGCAATGAAGCCCTGACCTTCGAAAAGGCCAAGTCCAATGTCGTCGGAGCATATCTGTGCGCTACCCTGGTGGAGAAGCACCAGATTCCTGACCTCATCCAGAAAGAGGATGTCGTCGCCACTTTCGTAGCCAATGTCATCCGTTCCTGCCGCTTCGGCAACACCGAGGCTACGGGCAAGGCCAATGTCATGATTTACAACACTCTTACCGAGAAGGGAGCCATCAAGCGCATGGAGTCCGGCAAGTACCATATAGACTTCGCCAAGGCCTTCGCGGCCATAGAGGAGCTCAGCGAAATGATACTCCGCGTCCAGGCTACCGGCGACTACGATGCAGCCCATGCCTACTGCGGGCAATACGGACAGATAGGAGCCTCGCTCAAGGCTGACAAGGTAGCCCTCGAACTGGAAAAGATACCTGTTGACATACGTTTCACCTACGCCAAGTAAAATTCAATATAATGTCTGATTCAAAATTCAATCTGAAGTATTGTGTGTTTCTGCCTATAGTGCTGATAATCACAATCTTCATCTTGGCCGTCCCTACATCCTTCTTCGGCATTGACGGCCTCACCGTAGTGCAGCAGCGCGTCATCGCACTGTTCGTTTTCGCCGCCCTGATGTGGATTTTCGAAATCATCCCCAACTGGGCTACTTCCCTGATGGTAATCGTTCTGGCCCTGCTGACCGTTTCCAACAAGGGTATAGGTTTCCTCGTAAAACCCGATTTCGGCCAGTTCGTGGGCTATGCCAGGATTATGTCCTCCATGGCCGACCCTGTGGTCATGCTCTTCCTGGGCGGCTTCGTGCTCGCCATCATGGCAGAGAAATACGGTCTTGACGTGACCCTTGCAAGGGCCCTGCTGAAACTCTTCGGCACCAAGCCTGAAATCGTGCTGCTGGGCTTCCTGATTATGATTTCCGTATTCTCCATGTTCATGAGCAACACCGCAACTGCGGCCATGATGCTCGCCCTGCTGACTCCCGTGCTGTCCAAGCTGCCGGCCGATGACAAAGGCAAGATAGGCCTCGCCCTGTCCATCCCCGTGGCGGCCAACCTCGGCGGCATAGGCACTCCTATCGGCACTCCTCCCAACGCTACCGCAAAGGGAGCCTTGGAGCAGGCCGGATTCGACGTTTCCTTCGGCGAATGGTGCATACACATGATTCCCTACGTGCTTATCATGATTCTCATCGCATGGGTGCTCCTTCGCGTCTTCTTCCCCTTCACGACCAAGAAACTCGTTCTCGAAATCCCCGAGAGCAAGCAGAAGAAGGATTGGAAACTCTATGTCGTCTGGATTACCTTCATCGCTACCATACTCCTCTGGGCAACCGAGCAGCTCACCCACATCAACTCCAACGTGGTGGCCCTCATCCCTCTGGCAGTATTCACCGCCACCGGATTGTTCGGCAAAGAGGAAATAAAGGAAATCAACTGGAACGTGCTCTGGCTCGTGGCCGGAGGATTCTGCCTCGGGTATTGTCTGCAGGACACCGGTCTTGCCAAGGTCCTCATCCAGGCCATACCTTTCGGCAGCATGTCCGTGGTGCTGGTGCTCATAGTGGCCGGCCTCGTGTGCTACCTGCTTTCCAACTTCATCAGCAACTCCGCTACGGCAGCCCTGTTGATACCTATCCTCATCGTTGTGGCTGAAGGCATGGCCGACCCTGCCGCCGCCAACAACGCTTCTTTCATGGCTCTTGGCGGCACCCAGGCAATGATTATCTTCATCGCGGTCTGCGCCTCCATAGCAATGCTCTTCCCTATATCCACACCTCCGAATGCCATCGCATCCGCTACCGGCATGGTGGAGACCAAGGACATGACCAAGGTCGGCCTTGTAATCGGTTTCGTCGGCTTCGTGCTCGGATATTTCTGGCTTACATCATTATTCCCCTTCAAATAATATGAAAAGAACAGTACTTACCCTTACCATGGTCGCCCTTTGCGTGGCGGCATTCGCACAGGACAAGGAAGCGAAAGTCAAGGTCGGTGGTTTCATACGCAACTATGCCGCATTCGACACCCGCGTGTCCTATACCGGTGGCGAAGACTTCTTCTACTATGCCCCCAAGGATGTTTCCATGTCCGGGGACGAGGATATGAATGCAGTCAATTCCATCAAGTTCGCAGCCCTTACAACCCGACTCTGGGTCACTGCAGCCGGATACGAGTGGAAAGGATACAAATTCGATGCACGCGTTGAGTTCGACTTCTACCTGGGTCTCTCCAACACCTATACAGGCGCGGCATCCTGCCGTTTCCGCCAGGGCTGGGTCCGCATGTCCAAGGATAACTGGGGTCTCACAGTCGGACAGGCCTGGCATCCCATTGCGGCAGACCTCGCAGTCAGCGTCGCGTCCATGAACTCCGGTACTCCCTACCATGCCTTGGGACGTTCTCCCCAGATCCAGTGGAACCAGAGTTTCAACGAGCACTGGAGCTATACCATATCCGCTCTTGCCCAGATGCAGTTCGCCTCCGCAGGCCCTTACGGACAGGTTGCCAACTATGCCGTATGGGGAATGATTCCCGAGGTATATGTAGGACTCAACTACAAGAACGGCCCCTGGCTCATGCGCATAGGCGGTGACGTGGTCAGCATCAAGCCCCGCATCGACGACCGCGCCAGCATAGGCGCCACCGGTACAATGAAGGTCAATGAGCGCCTCACCACCTTCACCACCTATCTGTATGCACAGTACAAGAAGGACAAGTTCGCCTTCAACACCAAGCTGCACTTCGGTCAGGACGGTTCACACCTGATGTACCAGGGCGGTTACGGCATTTCCGGAGTCAAGGCTGACGGCATATCCTACGAGTACACTCCTACCCAGCATTTCACCGGCTTCGTGAGCGCCCTCTACGGCAAGACCGCACAGGTGGGTCTGCTCCTGGGATACTGGAAGAATTTCGGTACCACCAAGGCCCTCATGGACAACGGCGCAGGCCAGCCCGTGGGCATGTACTTCCGCTATTCCGGCGACCCGTACAACATGTACCAGAGCTTCCGCGTAATGCCTTCCTTCATGTACAACATGGGTAAATTCGTGTTCTCCCTCGAGTTAGAGCTTGATGCTGTCCAGTATGGCGACAAGGCTCAGGTCAACCTTGCCAAGGGCCTCTGCGAAAAGAACCTGCACTGGGTGATGAACCCCCGTGTAATCAGCATGGTCAAATATACCTTCTGATATTTCCGCAGGGTCTAATTTTGAATTATTATAAATTGGTCCGCAGAGGTCTCTGCGGGCCAATTTGCTTGTATGCAGGCTGTTGGGCTATGTTGAAATGTATGTTGAAAACTTTTATTTGCATTTCCCTTTGAATATCGCCGGGACTTGAGTAATTTTGTCCTGCGAGTTCGGACTGCCATCGGCCCGAACATTTTTGGCCCTATTCAAGCAATTGACATATACGACATACAATGGACGTACGTAAAACCAACGGCTCAGTAGAAGAGTTTGACAAGCAAAAGCTGATGCGCGGAATACGCGAGGCTTACAGGGGTACGGGTCAGACCGCCCCGGAGGAAGTTGTCGTTTCTATCACGGACAACCTCTACATATATGACGGCATATCCAGCCAGGAAATCAGGCGGCAGGTGGTGGACTCCCTCATGTCCATCAACAAGAAGGCCGCCGTGGAGTATATCGAGAAGTTCGATGCGGGCCAGGACCTTCGCAAGAAGCGCGACTTCATCCGTGACTACATCAAGGCTTCCAACGCCGCCACGGGCTCCAAGTTCGATGCCAATGCCAACGTCACCCGCAAGAACATAGTGACCCTCGGCCAGGAGCTCTACAAGGAGAACAACATCAAGCAGAACCGCTATATCATGCGGGACAAGATCAAGGCCCTGTACAGCAAGAGCCTCGCCGACCAGTATATCCGCGACCTGGAGGACCATACCCTCTACAAGCACGACGAGAGCGGCACTCCCGGATATCCCTACTGCGTGGCCATCACCATGTATCCTTTCCTGGTGAGCGGCCTTCGCGAGCTGGGCGGCGTATCAGTGGCTCCTACCGACCTCAAGTCCTTCTGCGGCGAGTTCATCAACCTGGTGTATTCCATATCCTCCCAGTTCATGGGCGCTGTGGCTACCCCCGAGTTCCTGATGTATATGGACTATTTCATCCGCAAGGACTATGGCGACGACTACCTCGACCGTCTGGACGAAGTTGTGGAGAACAACGCCAAGAAGCGCACCCTTACCAAGGTGATAGACAATTCCTTCCAGCAGGTGGTACATTCCATGAACATGCCCGCCGGCAACAGGGGATACCAGACCGTTTTCTGGAACATAGGCTATTTCGACAAGCCTTATTTCGAGGGTGTGTTCGGTGATTTCCGCTTCCCCGACGGCACTGCACCCAAGTGGGAGACCCTCTCCTGGCTGCAGAAGCATTTCATGAACTGGTTCAACGAGGAGCGCAACCACTATATCCTGACCTTCCCGGTAGAGACCATGGCCCTGCTGACCGATGGCGGAGACGACTATGCAGACAAGGAATATGCTGACTTTACGGCCGAAATGTGGTCCAAGGGACATAGCTTCTTCTGCTATATCTCCAACAGCCCCGACAGCCTTTCCAGCTGCTGCCGCCTGCGCAATTCACTCAAGGACATGGAGGACGGAGAACACAATGTCACCACCCATCAATATTCCATGGGAACCGCTTCAGTGTCAACCGGTTCCAAGTCTGTGATGACCATCAACCTGAACCGTCTCATCCAGAATTCCGCCCGTCGCTATTTCAAGGAGAGGGGAGTGGAACTAAAGCCCGGAAAGCCCCTGCCCAAGTCTCTTGTCTATGACAGAGAGGAGCTTTATGCCGCCATTCACAACGATATCCGCGAAATGACGGAGAGGGTACACAAGTATCAGACCGCTTTCAACGAGATTATCAAGGACTTCCTCAAGGCCGAAATGCTCGACGTGTACAAGGCCGGCTTCATAGACATGAAGAGGCAGTATCTGACAGTGGGCGTGAACGGCATGACGGATGCCGCCGAGTTCCTCGGCCTGAAGATTTCCCCCAACGAGGCATACAAGGAGTTCGTGAACGGCCTGCTGGAGACAATCAACGTGGCCAACCGCAAGGACCGCACCCGCGAGACCATGTTCAACACCGAGTTCGTGCCCGGCGAGAACCTCTCCGGCAAGAACTACAAGTGGGACAAGAAGGACGGCTATTTCGTGTCTCCCAAGCACAACATGTACAGTTCTTACTTCTACAATCCCGAGGACGAGAGCCTGAGCATCATAGACAAGTTCAAGCTCCACGGCGAGGAATATGTGAAGTATCTGGACGGTGGTTCCGCCCTGCACATGAACATAGCCGAGCATCTTGACAAGGAGCAGTACCGCAAACTGCTCAACGTGGCGGCCCATTACGGCACCAACTACTTTACCTTCAACTGCCGCAACACCGTCTGCAACGACTGCGGATACATGAGCAAGGATACCCTGGAGGTCTGTCCCAAGTGCGGCAGCACCAATCTGGACTACCTGACGAGGGTCATAGGCTATCTCAAGCGCGTTTCCTCCTTCAGCGAAATGCGTCAGGAAGAGGCCGCCCACAGGTTCTATATCAATGATTAAATACGTGCCTTCCCAGGCCCCTGTGGTCTTGGAGGAAATACCCGCTAAAGTTACCCTGGCAGTTGAGATAAGCAATTGCCGGGGTAATTGCGAAGGCTGCCACTCTCCCTGGCTCAAGGACGATGTTGGAGAGCCTCTGACCGAGGAGGTCATAGACCATCTTGTAGCCGATAATTTCGGGGTGAACTGCTTCCTCTTCCTTGGCGAAGGCAAGGACCCCGGGACCTTGCTCAGGCTGGCTGCTTATGTGCGGGAGAAGCATAAACTGGAAACGGCCCTTTATTCGGGTCGCCCCAGTGTGGAAGATTTCTATTTCGATGCTTTCGACTATGTAAAGGTCGGGCCTTATATCCCTGCCTTCGGTCCTCTCGGGAAGCCTACCACCAACCAGAGGCTGTATTATCACAGGGAGGATATAACCTCCCGCTTCTGGCATCGCGGGCTTGACCCTAACAAGAAGACTATCTGACCCTTATCTCCTTTCCGATTCTGAGGGTTGACTTTGCTGTCATGCCGGGGTTGAGCTTGCAGATAGCGGAAATGGAAGTGTGGTACTTTTTGGCGAGTCCGGACAATGTGTCTCCGGACTTTATCTTATGGTACTGAGCCTGTGCGGCCTCCCTTTCGGCTTTCTCCTGCTCCGCCTTCCTTACGGCCGCGATGGAGTCGGCCACGGCGTAATCACGGGTGTCGCCGTCGTAAATCTCCACTTCTTCATCGTCAGACTCAGGGACATACTTGCTGTTCTCTCCCAGATGCTTTTTCTGGAGAACGAACATACGGTGACGTAGGGTGCCCGTCTCGAAGTCTATCAGCCACTGGGGGTCGAAGGCATAGCCCCTATAGCGCGTCTCGAAATGCAGATGCGCGCCGCTAGAGCGGCCCGTGGAGCCTCCCAGTCCTATTATCTGACCGGCATCCACCCAGTCCCCGCTGTCTGCCAGCCTCTTGCTCAGGTGGGCGTAGAAAGTCTCCAGCCCGTTCTCGTGGCGCACTATTATGACATTGCCGTAGCCCCTCATGTATTTCGACAGGCGGACCTTGCCGCTGAACGCTGCATAGACGGGGTCTCCCGTATGGAGGGGCAGGTCCACGCCCTGATGACGGCGGCGGTGGCGTATCCCGAACTTGGAATATACCTTCGTCCTGTTGGGGCAGCGGTAGTTGCTCAGGGTGTCCACGACCCAGATGTTTATCTTGTCGGGGAGTTCCGAAAGGGCCACTTGATAGGGATTGGGCACGCCTGTGTTCCAGTATTCCCTGAAGACGGGTGAGCTGAGTATGTCCTCCGGAGTCCTCCAGTATTTCCATGTGTTGTCGGCATAGAGGATAATCTTCACTGCCGGATTGGATGTGTCTATGGTGTCCAGGGCCTGTCCGGATTTCTCCAGGGACGGCACGGACTGAAGATGCAGGCGGGGTATCTGCAACTCCGCCTGTTTCTTGCTTTTGAGTGTCTTTTGCTGGGAGAACGCGCTTGTGCCCAGAAGGGTACACAGCAGTATCCCTGCCGTTATTCTTTCAATCTTCATCTATCATAGGGGCAAGTTTCACAACTTGTCATAAGTTCTACATTGAGGCCCCGAAACGGGAGAACAGGATTTCCTTGACCTGGGCAGTCTTGTCGGCAAGCACTTCCTTGGAAGTGGCCTCGCAGATGAACCTCAGGTAGGGCTCCGTGTTGGAAGGCCTGATATTGAACCACCAGTCGGGGAATTCTATCCTGTATCCGTCGAAGTCCATCCTGGCGGTAGGAGTCTCCTGCGAGGTGAAATGGCTGCAAATCGCCTCCATTGCTCCGGCCTTGTCCTCTACCCTGAAATTGATTTCTCCGGAGTTCTCGTAGCGGGCTATACGGCCTATCAGCTGGCTTATGGTGCGGCCTTCCTTCTTAAGGTCGGCGACCACCCTAAGCACCAGCAGGGATGCGAGCAGACCGCTGTCGGAATAAAAGAAATCGCGGAAATAATAGTGTCCTGCGAGTTCTCCGCCCCACAGACCGTCGATTTCGCGGAGCTTGAGGGCAGCGTTGGCGCGTCCCACCTTCCATGTCTGCACGGTGTCTCCAAGGGGCTCCAGATATTCGGCTATGGCCTTTGAGGAGCGGATGTCCTGGAGCACTATGCCCTTTTCACCCCTTTCGAGGGTGAAATAATGGCCCAGTACGGCTATCATGAGGTCGGGGGCTATGAAATGTCCGGTTTCGTCCACGAACATCACCCTGTCGGCATCTCCGTCGTAGATTACTCCTATGTCGGAGCCTGTCTTCTTTACAAGTTCCTCGAGGGCGACCACGTTGTCATGCACCAGCGGATTGGGCTCGTGGTTGGGGAAGGTGCCGTCCATCTCGTCGAAGATATATGAAGGCTCCTGTCCGAAAATCTCCTTGGCGTAAAGGGTGGCCATGCCGTTGGAAAGGTCGAAGGCTATCTTGAGAGAGGAAAGGTCGGCCTTGTAGCGGATCAGGAATTCGAGGTAGTCCTTGTGGATGTCCTTCTTGATTACCTTGCCCTTTACGGGGGCGGCGGGAGTGGGCTCTCCGCTCTCTATCCATTCCTTTATCTGGCCGAGACCTGTCTCCAGGCCCACGGGAAGGGCGTTTTCGAGGGAAACCTTCATGCCGTTGTACTTGCCCGGATTGTGCGAGGCGGTAATCTGCACGGAGGCCTTGAAGCCGTAGTTGGCCGTGCCGAAATATACCATGGGGGTGGTGCTCAGTCCGATGTCATATACATCGGCACCGGCATCCGTGATGCCTTCGAGGAGGCTGTCGTGGATTTCAGGGGAAGAAACCCTGCAGTCGCGGCCTACCAGGACCTTGTCCGTGGAAAGAAGCCTGGGCAGGAAATAACCTACCTTGTATGCGGTCTGTTTGTCGAAATCGACATTGTATATGCCGCGGATGTCGTATGCGTGAAATGCTCCCATATCGCTATTTTATTTTAGTGTTATATCTGGCTTGTACGCGCCCCCGGCTGATGTTCTGCAACTTCTTCATTATCATCTTCTTGCGTATGGGGGCTACATGGTCCGTGAATACATCTCCCTCCAGGTGCGACAGCTCGTGCTGGACCATCCTGGCGGCGAATTTGTCGAAGGTCTCGGTGACTTCCTTGAGGTCCTCGTCCAGGTACCTGACCGTCACGCTGGCGGGACGGCGCACGTCGGCGTATATGCCGGGCACGCTGAGACAGCCCTCGTTGTACTCGCACTGCTTCTCGCTGAATGAGAGCACCTCGGGATTGATAAGGGTGCGACGGAAGTCCTTGAGATAGTCGTAGGTCTCGGTGAGTTCCGTCCCGTCCACTATGACGACTTTCTTGCTTACACCTATCTGGGGGGCTGCAAGTCCGCAGCCGTCGGCGTGTGCGAGGGTATCCTTGAGGTCCTGGACCAAAGCTTTCAGTCCTTCTTTGTCATTGATGTCGAAAGGTTCCGCCTTCTTGCGCAGGACCTCCGAACCGTAGAGGTAAATCGGTTGTATCATCTTCTTTTCTTTCTGCCTGATTTTACGGACAGGGTATCCGGGACGGCATCGGGGGACAATGCAAAAGATGTGCCCCCGGCATTTTTGTCCATCCAGCTCTGCAGTATTATGGAAGCGCTGATTTTGTCCACCGAAGCCTTGTCCTTTCTCCTGGAGGCCTTCATGCCGCCGTCTATCATCGCCCTGTGGGCGAGCACGGAGGTGAACCTCTCGTCCTCAAGGGTGACGGGAATGTCGGGGAAGGCCTTCTGAAGCTGCCTGAGGAAAACTTCCACGTCGGCGGCAGCCTCGGAGGGAGCACCGTCCATATTGCGCGGATATCCTACAACAAATCGAATAATCCGCTCCGCCTGAGCATAATTTTTGATATAATCTATTAACTTTGCAGTCTGGACCGTTTCCAGCGGAGATGCGAAGATGCCAAGCGGGTCGCTTGACGCAAGCCCGGTGCGCTTTCTTCCGTAATCTATGCCTATGATTCTGTCCATTACAAACCACAAAGTTACGAAAATAATGGCACGAAACAAGAATAAACCCGCCAAAGAGCCAAAGGCAAGACGCTTTCGGCTGGCTCTTGTCAACGACGATACCCATGAGCATATATGGACTCTCCGCTTTACGAGGTGGACTTTTTTCCTCACGGTGATATCCATAGTGACCTCCCTTCTGGTGCTGGCCCTGTGCCTTGTGGCCTTCACTCCGCTGCGCACCTTCGTGCCGGGATATCCGGATGCCCAGGCCCGCCGCGCCGCCGCGAGGGATGCCCGCGCGATTGACTCCCTCGAAGGCGTCATAGGCCGCTGGGAGTTCTATTCCGAGAACCTGCGCAAGGTGGTGGCAGGGGAGAACCCCGTGGTAATCGACTCGTTGATAAGGAATTATCTCTCTCCGGACGAAAGCCCCGTCGATAGGGAGTACCTTGTCGGGCAGGATTCCGTCCTGAGGCAGACGGTGAGGGAGGCCGAGCGTTTCGGACTGTCCTCGGCCAGGAGCAGGGAACTGCCCCTTGAGGGAATGCACTTTTTCACCCCCATCAAGGGCGTGGTGTCAAGAGGCTATGAAACCCTGGTGCATCCTTACATAGATATCAGTGCCCCTCTGGGGTCCGTGGTGATGTCTGTCATGGATGGTACCGTTGTGAGCGCCTCCTGGAGCGACGAATACGGCTATTCCCTTGTCATCCAGCATCCTGACAACATTATCTCCATCTACAGGCACAATTCCAAGCTGCTCAAGAAGGAGGGTGACAAGGTGAGCGCAGGGGCATCCGTGGCCCTGTCCGGCAACACCGCCTCTGTCCAGGATGCCAGCCATCTGAGGTTCGAACTGTGGTACAGGGGAGAGGCTGTCGATCCTGTCAAATACATAACATTCTGACAATGAAGCGTAGGATAGCGATTTTGGGTTCCACGGGATCCATAGGCAGGCAGGCCCTCGACGTGGTGAGGGCCAACAGGGACCTTTTCGAGGTGGAGCTGCTGACTGCCAACAACAGCAGCGAACTGCTTGTGCAACAGGCCCTTGAGTTTGATGCCAATGCCGTGGTGATATGCAATGAAAAGAAATACGGAGAGGTGTCCTCGGCCCTATCTGACTGTAAGGTTTTCGCCGGGCTGGATTCGGTCTGTGACCTTGTTAAAGGAGACAATATAGACATGGTGCTGGCTGCCATGGTCGGTTTCAGCGGCCTGAGACCCGTCATATCGGCAATAGAGGCCGGAAAGCCCGTGGCCCTGGCCAACAAGGAGACCCTCGTGGCGGGAGGTTCCCTTGTAATGGGGCTTGCACGGGAAAAAGAAGTGCCCATACTCCCCGTGGATTCGGAACATTCGGCCATATTCCAGTGCCTCATGGCCGCTTCCGGCAACCGTCTGAGCCGCATACATCTGACGGCTTCGGGCGGGCCTTTCCGCACCTGGACGCGCGAGCAGATAGCCTCTGCCACCTACGAGCAGGCCCTTAAGCATCCCCGCTGGAACATGGGCGCGAAGATAACGATAGACTCGGCGACCATGATGAACAAGGGCTTCGAAATGATAGAGGCCAGATGGCTCTTCGACACGGCTCCCCAGGACATTTCCATAGTGGTACACCCCCAGTCCATCATCCATTCCATGGTGGAATTCGAAGACGGGGCCGTGCTTGCCCAGATGGCCCATCCTGACATGCGGGAGCCCATACAGTTCGCCCTGACCTTCCCCCGCAGGCTGCCTCTGGACAGCAGGAAACTGGATTTCGCGGAGCTTGGCTCCCTGACCTTCGAGAAGCCGGACATGGACCGTTTCCCCTGCCTTTCGCTGGCCTTCGAGGCCATAGGCAGAGGCGGTAACGTGCCCTGCGCCATGAACGCCGCCAACGAAGCCGCCGTGAAGGCCTACCTTGAGGGACGCATAGGTTTCTACGACATTGCCGACCTTGTGCAGAAGGCCATGGCAGGGGTCTCTTTCGTGGCGAAGCCGTCTCTGGATGACCTTGTCGGGACCCACGCTGAGTTCTACGCCAAGACGGAGGAGGCTGTATGGTAGCGCTGTGGAAAACCTTGCAGGTGATACTGGTCCTGTCCATCCTCATTCTCCTGCACGAGTCCGGACATTTTTTCTTTGCCAAGATCTTCCGCATAAGGGTTGACAAATTCTTCCTTTTCTTCGATGTCGGAGGATTCAAGCTCCTCAGTACCAAGCAGGGATGGTTCTCCAAGCTGTTCCCGGCCCTGAGGGACAAGGAGACTGAATACGGCATAGGCTGGCTGCCGCTTGGCGGCTACTGCAAGATAAACGGGATGATAGACGAGTCCATGGACACGGAATACTTGTCCCACGAGCCCAAGCCCTGGGAGTTCCGCACCAAGCCCGCGTGGCAGAGGCTGCTGGTCATGTCCGGGGGAGTGCTGTTCAATTTCATCTCGGCCATGGTCTTTTTCGCCCTGCTGCTGGGAATATGGGGTGAAACATATATAGGAAATGAAGGCAATGCCATATATGTCAATGACTTGTCCTACGACATGGGCTTCCGCAGCGGAGACCGCATTTTGCTGCTGGACGACTATGAGCCGGAGAATTTCGGCATGCTTACCGCCGAGCTGGTGCGTCGCAGAACGCATAAGGTGACCCTGCTTCGAGGGGCGGACACCCTGTCCCTGTACATGGACCTCAGCCGCACCGGAGAGATGCTCCAGAGCCCCGACATGTTCACCCTTGCAGTGCCCTTTGTCATAGACACCATACCGCCGCAGTCGCTCAACTACGGAGGCCCGCTGCGCCGTGGGGACAGAATAGTCGCCGTGAACGGAGTGGACATTGAGTTCGTGCAGGATTCCAGGGCGCTGATAAAGGACCATAAGGGGGAGACCCTGCCCGTGAGCGTCGTCCGAGGGGCCGATACCCTGGCCCTGTCCATGCAGGTGGATTCCCTGGGGCAGGCGCTTATCTATGCGCAGCTGCCGGGAATAAAGACTCACGAGTACAATGCCCTGGAGGCCATTCCGGCGGGGGTACGCATGACCTGGACGACCATAACGGACTATCTTAAGGACCTGAGGATGATAGCAAGTCCGGGTACGGGAGCATACAAGTCCGTGGGCAGTTTCATAACCATAGGGCAGGCCATGCCGGACACCTGGGACTGGTACCGTTTCATCTACCTTCTCGGACTTCTGTCCATAATGCTCGGGGTGATGAACCTGCTTCCCATACCGGGACTTGACGGCGGCCATATAGTGTTCACCCTCTACGAGATGATTACGGGGCGCAAGCCTTCGGACAATTTCATGATGGTGGCGCAAATGGTAGGTTTCGTGCTCATACTGGCACTATTTGTGCTGGCATTCGGCAATGATATCGGAAGACTTATAAGATGATGACAATGAAGAGAATAATTGCGGCGGCACTTGTCCTGTCCGCCCTGGTTTCCTGTAAGACAGGCACCAAAACCCTGCTTCCCAATGTAAGCGGCAAGGCCGGCGAGGTTATCGTCGTAATGGACAAGAATGCCTGGGACGGCGACCTTGGCTCGAAGGTCAGGGACGTGCTGGCCGGGGATTGCCCCTACCTGTCCCAGAAGGAGCCTCTTTACAACCTTGTAAATGTCTCTCCTACAGGGTTTGCGGACCTTTTCAAGGTACACAGGAACGTGGTCATATTCAACATGGACCCGACCCTTTCCGACAGCGGGATTCTCTATCGTTCGGACATCTGGGCGCGTCCCCAGTGCGTCATTCAGCTGAGCGCAAGGGACATTCTCGAGGCAGAGAACATATTCTCCGAGAATGCCGAGCGCATACTGGGCACCCTGGAGCAGGCCGAAAGGGACAGGGTGATAGCCAATTCCAAACTCTATGAGAACCGCTCTCTCGCCGAGGCTGTCAAGGAAATGGTGGGCGGCTCCCCGCATTTCCCTTCGGGATACAAGCTCAAGAAAAAGACTGATGACTTTATCTGGATTGCCGACGAGAAGCAGTATTCCATGCAGGGCGTGTTCGTCTATAAGTTCCCAGCCTCGCAGAACGAGAACTTTACCGTGGAGAACATAATAGCCCATCGCAACCAGGTGCTGAAGGACAATGTGCCAGGCATGTTCGAGGGGACCTACATGACTACCAGCGACTATATCGCCCCTACGGTCGAGTTCATACGCTTCAGAGGCCGCCAGTTCGCCCAGACGAGGGGATTCTGGGAGGTCCACAACGACTTCATGGGAGGACCTTTCGTGTCCCATTCTTTCTATGGTCCCGATGCCAGGGACATAGTGGTGGTCGAGGCATGGGTGTATGCTCCACGCTATGACAAGAGGCAGTATCTGCGCCAGGTGGAGTCGGTTATATACTCTTTTGAGTGGGAAAAGTGATTTTTTTGAGTTTTTGGGTGAAAATAGCAAAAAAATATTTTGCCATACCAAAAATTATGCATACCTTTGCAATCCCTTAAGTTCGGCAGATAAGCCGCCAGGGGTAACCGGTGGGTTCGTATAACGGTTAGTACTCGGGATTTTCATTCCCGCAATAGGAGTTCGATTCTCCTACCCACTACCAAAATATAAAAAATAGTAATTATGGCAAATCATGCATCTGCAGAGAAGTGCATTCGCCAGAGCGAAAGGCACAGATTGCATAACAGGTATTATGCAAAGACAACGCGCAACTCGATAAGGGCTATCAGGAACACGACTGATAAGCAGACCGCCCAGGAAGAGGCCCCCAAGGTTTACGCAATGATAGACAAGCTTGCACAGAAGGGCATCATCCACAAGAACAAGGCAGCAAACCTCAAGAGCGGTATCGCAGTCTATATCAACAAGCTTGCGTAAGAAATCGAAAGAACTGCTCCGGCGGTTCTTTTTTTGACCGGGCGGGTATCCCGTCGGCCTTTGGCCACCGCCCTTTCGGGATGTAGCGCAGTTGGTAGCGCACTACGTTCGGGACGTAGGGGTCGTCCGTTCGAGTCGGATCATCCCGACAAAAAGTCCGCAAATCATTGGAACACAAGGATTTGCGGACTTTACCACCTCAAAGCGAGACAAAAACGAGACAATCTTTTTCCTTGCAAACCACCCTTTACGACCTCGTATCGGGAATTTGCAAAGAAAAAAAAATGTTACTTTTTCAACCAACACCTTACATCGACTACGTACCGCCGAAAATGTCCACAGGCAAAGTATGGTTCGTCTATTACTATTGCAAAAATCCGGGCACTGGGAAAATGAAAAGATTCCGCATCAGAATCGAACACATCTCCTCCAGCAAGCGCGAAAAAACAAAGGCCGCCCAGCAAATCATCGCGGCAATCCAGTCCAAGCTCGCCCTCGGCTGGACACCATTCTATACTGAAACCGCCCCCGGGGGCTACATCAAGGTATTTGAAGGCTTTGACGCATTCCTGAAGGCGAAAGCCAAGGAGTCGGAGAAACAGTCAATTGACTGCTATCGGTCATATATCAATGTCTTCGGCAGGTGGCTGAGAAAGCATGGATTTGGCGATGATTCCCCCTTATCTTCGCTGACCAAAGAATTTGCCCGGGGATTCCTTGACCATCTGGATGAAAGTCCGGACATATCGCCTCGGACGTACAATAATTATCTTGCCTTCCTTTGCACCTTATATGAGTGGTTTATGGACAAGGGTTATGCCCCCGTCAACCTTTTCAAGGAGTTCAAGAGGAAACCCAGGCGCGCATTCAAGAAAAAGCGCCGGCTTTTCACGGACCAGGAATTACACGCCCTTTTCTCCTGGCTGTCGGCCAACAATCCGGAGTACCTTGCCGTCACCCTGCTCTGCTATTGCTGCTTCATCCGCCCCAAGGAAATCAGCCTTCTCAAGTGCGGCGATATCAATCTCACCGAACAGACGGTACATGTAAGGGGAGAGATAGCGAAAAACGACAAGGACTCCTGGAGGACCATTCCTGATTCAATTATGCCGGCGCTTTGCAAATTGAACCTGTCAAATCCCGAATGGTATCTTTTCGGCAAGCATCAGGGAGACGGAGAGGATTTCCGTCCCGGCCCGGAACCGATGTTCATCAGAAAGATATCCGCATATTGGGATGGATACGTGAGACCTGCCTGCAAATTCCCTCTGGAGCTCCAGTTCTACAGTCTCAAGGACACAGGAATAACCAACATGCTTGGGGGTGGTGTTCCCATCAATATTGTCCAGCAGCAGGCCGACCATTCAAGCGTGGCCATGACCGCCATTTATGTGGGTAAGTCCGCATCCGTGTCAAAGGTAATCCGTGAGGCTGATATCCCTACTATATGATTTCGATTAGGATTTCTTCGCCACGGTTGTCGGCCTCAGACAGAATCCGGTACAACTTCTCGAATGTTTCCCTTGATTTTGTCAGCCTGCCGACCTGCGCATTTCTTCCGACCAGGATACACCCTTGCGTATCCAGCGCCGTATTGCCCGGGTGAATGAGTATTCCTGAAAATGCGGGGACGTTGGCCAGTCTCGGCATCCTGCCACCGCAAAGGTCTTTGAACCACTCCACGGCCGCATATTTTGGTGATATCGTGTTCATGGCCACCTTATATACTCCTGTCGGGATAGCGGTCTCGCCGGGAATCTTCTGCATCTTCAGCTGGGATAACGGCGAGGAAGATTTCAATCCCCGGTCCTTGTCTTCGAGCGTTTCGCAGAACCTTTCACCGTTGATATGCAGAATCCCTATGGTGTAAGTTTTCTTTTTCCACTTACGTTCAATTGTCAGTATCATCTTTTCCTACTGTTATTGATGTATTTCCATGCTCAATCCGGGCCTTTGCTCCGGCTTCGATGTACTTAGGCAGGTTTACAATGAAATCCAGTACCGCAGTGCCGCCCATAATCTCACCTATCACCTTGAGAACACTGCCGTCGATAGCTCCGGTAGGAGGCACAAGGAAACCGGCGACGGCCAGGCCTATCGCCACTATTATTACCGTGTAAATATACCACGGTGCTGATTTCATGATTTCTGCCATAACTTTATACCCTATTCTTCCACCTCGCCGGCATCTTCGCTTTCAAGAATCTCCTGAAGGCTGTCCAGCTCAGATTCATTTCTGTTATATTCTTCTCGTGCCGCCGCATACTCCTGGTATTCCTGCGGGTATTCCTCCTGGAATGACTTGCCGAGTTTAACGCATTTTGCGGCATGGGCATCGGACTTTGCCATGATTCCCTGAAGTTCAAGCTGTCTTGACTTGAGGGCATTGATTCTGTGTGATGTTGATTCCATAATTCTTGATATTTTGTTTGTACTGATTATTCAGATACTTTCTTATTGTAATATGTGTGAAGCGCTTCTTTATTCTACAGGATTGGTAATCCTGTCTGAATTCTATTACCCGACCCCACGGTGAATCTGTGATTAGTCTTGCAACCTCGCAGCGAATCCGGAACGAGTTGCTGTGGGCGAGCAAACCGAAGTGAGAATTGATTCTTGACACGAAGTCTTCTTTGTATGCCATGATAAAACCCGTTGTCGCCCGTTCGATATACCACCCTGCCAGTCGCTTAAGGTTGTGGATAATCCTTTTGTCAGGGAGGACGACGATGTCCCCTTTCTTTATCTTGACAAAGAAACCGAGAGCCCGGACCCCGTGACGGGCATCCTGGCAGTAGAACTTCCGCTCATTGAACTCCAGCCGAACCTCGCTCTCTTTCTTGCGGAGGGCCGGCATGACGATGTTCAGGAACTGCCGGAGGCGGTCTTCCCTGATAGCTATTATTGTATCATCCGAGTAGTGGACGAATTGGTCGTATCCGAAATATCTGAGGACGTTAAGGTATAGCGTTGACATGAAGTTGCCGCCCATTTGGGCGACCCGATTGCCGATATCGACCCCCGTGTGCCATGGCAGCATCTCGCGCCTCTTATGTGGTGGCAGTTCTTTAGCAAAACATGCCGGATGTTCCCGTCTTATATGTTCTTGCGGGCACGACAGGTGCAGTTTTTCACAGAGCCACCCCATGAATTCACGCAGTTCTCCCTCGAAGCGGTCATTGATGACATTGCGGTACATTTCGACCAGCAGCGGCTTGTATATA
>JAFVCK010000007.1 GCA_017479265.1 Bacteroidales bacterium
GCAATAGTTAAACAATTAATATTCAATAAATTAACACGAATTTTTATGGCGAAATTTCACTATGTTTTCAGGCTCCTTGGAGCATGCCTCATAGAGGCGTCGTCAACATACAAAAACAGTCCCTTAACTTAACACCCTATTAATAAAGTCGACGAAATCAGGATTGAGCGTTTCATATTTCTTTACGCTCATAGGGCTGATGACATCGTAATAATCCGTAATGCGGCAGGGAATGGTCGCTATCCCGTCATTGACGAAATCACGCCGCAGCCGGGCATCAAGATTCCCTTTTCTGGACGCGAACAGCCCGGCTATTTTATGCTTTTGCCTGTTACTCATCTTTCGCTTTTACATAGCAGGCCACAAGGCCGTAAGTGATGGTAGGACGAATCCATATCTCTATCATCAAATAGGAAGAGTACTCATTGAAGGGCTCTATGAATATGTCGATGTTATAGAGTATGGCAATGAGCATGTCAATCAGGAAAATCATCCACAGGTTGCTCTTGGAGTATGTCTTCCAGTCCTTGCGGGCGTAGAAGTACGTAAGCATTACAAGCAGCGCGGACGAAAGGGTGAGGCACACCAGATGGAGAGGGTAATTTGCCAGCGGGGGTGCAAAGAGTATGTCCCTGAGCAATACCGTGATTCCCACATTCAAGGTGCACCAATAGTTGAACTGCTTTGTAGTGATGCCTACTTTGAAAAAATACATCAGCATCATCGCCACGCAGGCAATGTAGAACACGTTGAGCACCAGTTCGGGCCAGGTCTCGGAAAGCCCAAGATGAATTACGCCGTAAATCATCATCGTTACAGACAAGGCAGCGGCCACGATGGTAACGAGAACATTCAGCACATCGGATTTGTTTTCGAATCTTATTCCCATAATCAGACAGGTTTATCATTTATCATCAGCTATCATGTGCACATCGCACTGCGGGAACGGGATGGTGATGCCGCCCTCGTTCAAGGTCTTGTAAACCAGCTCCTTGCAGCGGTCTATATAGCCTATGCGCTCAGGCACCAGCACATACTGCTTGATTGCCACCTCGACGGCGCTGTCCGCGAAATCACCGAAGCGGATATAGATGCCATAGTTGGGATCAACCACTTCGCGTCCGTATGAATCCTTTGTCTTGAGCGGTTCCAATCCCTTCTCAAGCAGTTCCCTGACCTTCTGGAAATCGGTGCCGTACGCCACTCCAACGGTGACTTTGGTAAACTCGTAGGAGTTGTTCCTCGTGAGGTTGACGAAGTTCTTGCCGAAGAGCGAAGAGTTCAGGAAGGCCACCTGGGTACCGTTGACGGTCTCCACGAGGGTGGTCTGGTAGTTGATGTCCGTCACCTTGCCGCGCACGCCGTCGCACTCTATCCAGTCGCCGACCCTCAGGCGTCCTCCCATGAGCTGGATACCATAGATGAAGTTGTTGATGATATCCTTGAGGGCAAGACCGATACCGGCGGACAGACCTCCGGCGATAAGGCCGAGCGAGCCTGTAGGGATATTCAGCGTGACTATGAAGAGGTCGATATATACGAACCAGATGAACACGCTGATGAGGCTGTTCCCGAGGGAAAGGTTTATCTCGTTGCTGCGTATGCTCTTGCGATTGTGCTTGCGCATGAAGCGGCGGTATTCTATGCTCTGCCAGATGGTATGTATGGCCTTGTTCACATAACGGAATATGGCAAACATTCCGGCAAGGAACAGGACGCTGTACATGGACACCGTCATGCCTCCCTGGGTAAAGAAGGGTTCCTTGAAAATGGTACGGTAAAGGTCGTTGAATTCAAAGATATTCAGTGCCAGATAGATGCAGGTAGGGATGGAAACAATCACCAGCAGAGGGACTATCACTTCCCTTATCAAATCGTAGAACCATGTGGCAGAGAACATCAAAGACTCCTTGGCAGCGCCGGATACGAATGTAATCTTGGCCTTCTTGGCGGACAGTTTCTTGCTCATCCGTCTTTCCTTGTACATTACGGTCAGGTCCCATATCGAGACTATGGCAAGGATGACAGCCAGCTGGAAATACCACCATACCAGGATAATAAGAGCCAGGAAAATAAAACCGATGAAACTCCATATCAGGGAAACGGCGGTAATGCCGAAGGAAATCCAGCCGATTATGACATCTGTACGGTCAGCCTTTCCGCTCCTTCGCAGGTTGGCGACCAGCTGCCACAGGACCATGACCAGCAGCAGAGGCGGGAAGAAGAAATTGAGGAAGGCGTTGGGCACGAACAGCAACCTGCATGCAATCACGAACAAGGCCGTGAAAATGGTGGGCAGATATATACGGATGCTGGTCTTGAGATTCTCCGGCTTGAGGCGTATGAGCATGGCCGCAGTAATAGCCATCAGCAGCCAGAAGAAGGTGTGCATTATGCTTATGCTCTTGTACACCATATCATCATTCGTACTTTCATAACTGAGAACCACGAAGATGATGCACCCCATCAGAAGGGCTATATAACGCCTCTGTTCCTTTGCCACCAGGGCCCCGAGGGGCTTTATGAAACGATAGAGAGGCAGCATCACCAGAGCGGAAAGTCCCCAGAAGAGCAGGAAGGCCAGGATATAAATCACCAGCCAGTATATCTTGGTGGAATTGACGAGCTGATTGTCATTGGTGACCGTTTCACCGGTCAGGTCCAGCTGGTCGTCGGTGAATGCCCTGCGTATGAAAGACATGCTGAATTTCTCCCCGACGGCCCTTTTCATGTCTTTCCAGTACTCGCCCGGATCGGACATGATGGTCTTCCAGGAGACCTGGCCATCTACAAATACATTTTTCTCCAACATGGCATAATAGTCGCGGGCGTACGCATAAGACTCGTCCATGCGCAGCCGGGCCTCCCTGTAATGGGTGCTGTCGGCCATCACCTGCTCGCGGGTCTGGGCGTAGAGTTTCAGCAGCTCGGAAGCATAGAACAGGCAGGAATCACGGTCAGCCTGGCCGGCATCGCTGAGTATGAAAGCCGTGACTTTTTCCTCCCTCTCCACCGCTGTCGTATCCCTCACCTCGTTCAAGGCAACGACGGCCTCCACCTGCTCCTGCAGTTCCTGCTGCAGGAGGCTTTCATTGTGCAGGAGATGGGCATCCAGGGTGTCATTGTGATATGCGAGGCTGTCAGGCACCACTTCCAGGTCACGAAGTTCCGGAGGAAGGCGGCGCAATGACTCGATAAGACGTGCGTAACGGTCGATCTCGACATCCAGGCTGGCCACGATGCGGTCGTACGGCGTACGGTTCTTGTTGAAGTCCTTGTATTCCTGGCTGACTTTTTCCAGTGCATAACTTACATCGAAGGTATAGTCCTGCTTCTGGGAATACAGCATCAGGGACAGGTCGTTGCATTTCTTGACTATGTCCACCATGCGCCGGTGCTGGGCCTGATTCTTTTCCTGAAGCAACTCCTGTGTACTGCTTATCTGGCGATAATCATGGTAGAGTTCCTTCCTGAGGTTGGACAGAGTGGCATCCAGGTCCAGTCCTGTGAAAACGGCCAATGCGGGCACTGCTGCAAGGAACAGAATTCCCACAAAGGTCAATAGGCGTTTGCGATTGCTCATTATCAGTAATTTTTTACATTTGCAAAATGAAATCATCCCTACTACCCGACATTTTCCCAATTTATCGCGTAAATATACTAAAAATGGGGCAAAAATCCTCATTTTTGTCCCATTTTTAGGAATATATTATAATGCTTCCGCTACTTCAGATAAGCATCGGAGACCACCTTGCGGCTGCGGGCGATGAAGTCGCTCAGGGCCTTGTCTTTAAGCAAGCCGTTGGCAAGCAGCGCCAGGTCTATCACCTGATGGAGAATCTCGTTCTCTCCGGCAAAGGCGGCAAGGTCGGCCCTGTGGGCATTCTCCACCTCTTCCTTGCGGGTATTGTACTCCTTGAGAGCCTGCTCATGGGCGCTCTTCTGCTCATCGGTAGCATCCTTGGGAAGGTCTGCGGGCTTCTCCCCTGCGCTCTCCATAGGCTTCACCTCCTCGTTCTTGGCTGCCACCACCTTGGCAATCAGAGGATTGTCCATGTTGACTGTGATATTGTAGGAAGGCGGCATCTGTCCGTAGAAATTCATACCTCCTCCGAGGGCGCTCATCTCGCGGTACCTGCGCATGAACTCGCTCTGGGTAATCAGCACGGGGTCAGCGTCCTCGCCGAGGTTGTCACCCTCGACATAGTAATCGTTGCCCTTGGGAAGGGCGGCCTTGAACACCTCGGAAAGGTCGAAGCGCTCGGCTGCCGTCATTTCCAGCTTCACCCTGTCCTCCTTGGGTATCAGCTTGTCTATGCTGTCGGAATCCACGCGGGCGAAACGGGTGTCCCCCAGTTTCTGCTCCAGCAGGTTGACATAGTGGGCATCCAGCTCGCAGTCCATCAGCAGGACGTCGTAGCCCTTGTTCCTGGCAGCCTCGATGAAGGCATACTGCGAATCTGTGTCGGTAGCGTACAGATACACCGTCTTCTTGTCCTTGTCGGTCTGCATGGGCTCCACGGCCTTCTTGTACTCTTCGAAGCTGAAATACTTGCCGTCGGTATTCTTCAGCAGGGCAAACTTGAGGGCCCTCTCGCAGAACTTCTCGTCCGAAAGCATTCCATACTCGATGAATAGCTTGAGGTTGTCCCACTTGCCCTCGAATTCAGACCTGCGGGTCATGAAGATGTCCTCCAGGCGGTCCGAAACCTTCTTGGTGATGTAGGTGGAAATCTTCTTGACGTTGGCATCGCTCTGCAGATAGCTGCGGGAGACATTCAGAGGAATGTCGGGGGAATCGATTACGCCGTGCAGCAGCGTCAGGAAGTCAGGAACTATGTTGTCCACATGGTCGGTAACGAACATCTGGTTGCAATACAGCTGAATTTTGTTCTTCTCTATGGACATCCTGTCCTTGAGCTTGGGGAAGTACAGCACGCCGGTAAGGGTGAAAGGATAGTCCACGTTGAGATGTATCCAGAACATGGGGTCCTCGTGCATGGGATACATGGCCTTGTAGAACTGGAGATAATCCTCGTCCTTGAGCTCCGAAGGGGACTTGGTCCATATAGGCTCTATGCTGTTGACGACCTTGTCCTTGTCCGTATCGACATACTTGCCGTCCTTCCACTCCTGCTCCTTGCCGAAGACTATGGGAACGGGCATGAACTTGCAGTACTTGTCAAGAAGGGTCTCGATTTTGCCTTTCTCGGCATACTCCTGTGAATCATCGTCGAGGTAGAGGGTTATGACAGTACCCCTGTCAGCCTTCTTGCTGTCCTCCATCTTGTACTCGGGGCTGCCGTCGCAGGTCCACTTGACTGCCTTTGAGCCTTCCTTCCAGCTGAGAGTGTCTATGGTGACCTTCTTGGAGACCATGAAAGCCGAATAGAAGCCCAGTCCGAAGTGGCCTATTATGCTGCCTATCTGGTCCTTGTATTTCTCCAGGAACTCCCCTGCCGAAGAGAATGCTATCTGGTTGATGTATTTGTCAACCTCTTCCTCCGTCATGCCGATGCCGTTGTCAATCACCTTCAGCACCTTCTTCTTTTCGTCAAGTTCTATGTTGACCTTGAGTTCCCCGAGTTCCTGCCCATAATCTCCGCTGGAAGCCAGGGCCTTCATTTTCTGAGTCGCGTCCACGGCGTTTGCCACCAACTCGCGAAGGAAAATCTCGTGGTCGGAATAGAGGAACTGCTTGATTACCGGGAATATGTTCTCGGTTGTAACTCCGATTTTTCCGTTTTGTGCCATAATCTGTTATCTTTTATCTGTTCAATCATCAAAGGGCGGTCGCCACATTGGCAACCGCCCTTTCAAGGTCAAACTTTGTTCCAATTCAGAACTTATGACAATTTGTCACTTCTACTTATAGAGGAACCTCTTGATGGACATCTTCGGAGTCTTCTCGAAAGGCTTATCGACAAGTTCCACCTGGGATATCTTGCTGTATCCGGGGAGCTGCTTGTTGGCACCTGCCTTTATCTGCTCGGGAATCTCGGCCTGGGCCTCCTTGTCAAGCAGGGACTTGGCCATCGATACCTGGTCCAGATACACGAGGGCTACCAGTTTGCCGCCGCGGTCAACTACCACATTCTCAAGCACATAAGGCTGATTGGCAACAATTGCCTCAACCTCCTCGGGATAGATATTCTGTCCGTTGGCGGAGAGAATCATGTTCTTGGAACGGCCACGGATGAATATATTGCCATCGGCATCCATGATACCAAGGTCGCCGGTACGGAGGAAACCGTCCTCGGTGAAAGCGTTGGCGGAAGCCTCTTCGTTCTTGTAATAGCCTATAGTGATATTATCACCCTTGGCCTGGATTTCACCGACTATATGCTGGGGGTCCTCCGAATCGATGCGGACCTCGGCGCAATCCACGGCCTTTCCGCAGGAGCCGGGTACATACTTGGTCCAATGCTCATAAGCAAGCAGAGGGCAGGCTTCTGTCATTCCGTAGCCCACAAGATAAGGGAAGTTTATCTTCTTGAAAATCTTCTCGACCTCGGGATTTAGAGGTGCACCACCCATGATAAACTCCTCCACATTGCCACCGAAAGCCTCTACCAGACCGTCTTTTACCTTCTTATAGATGATATTGCTGAGTCCGGGGACCTTGAGGGCAAACTTGACTGCCGGCTTCTCCAGGGTAGGCTTGATCTTGGACTTGTAAATCTTCTCCATAACCAGAGGAACGGTGATGAGCAGATAAGGCTTCACGGTCTTGAATGCGTTCAGTAGAGCTGCAGGGGTCGGAGCCTTGCCAAGCCAATAGATGGAAGTACCGTTGCAAAGAGGATATATAAACTCTATCACGAGGCCGTACATGTGGGCCATAGGGAGCATGGAGACCATCTTGTCGCCGGCGGGAACATGCCTCTGGGAGAAGTCCACATTGGCGCTGAAGTTCCTGTAAGTCAGCATTACACCCTTGGGGTTGCCTGTAGAACCGGAAGTATAGTTGATAGTGGACAGGTCGTCCAGATTGTCTGTGGGGAAATGAACGTCATCGGGACCATATCCGTTCGGATACTTTGCCTTGAGCATGGAATCCATCTTGCCATAAGCCTCCTTGACGGCATCGTTTTCAGCCCAGAGGAGGTCCCAGGAATCGACATCAACGACAAAGCGAAGGTTGGGCAATTTGGCAATATCCTGCTTTTTCCACCTGTCAACCGTCGTGAAGAACCCTATGCTGTCGGAATGATTTACAAGGGTGCGTATTGCATCCGGGGTAAAGTCGGCCAGAATGGGAACTATGACAGTCTCGTATGTGTTTACCGCCATGTAAGTCATGCCGAAACGGGAGCCGTTGTTGGCACAGAGGGCAATCTTGTCACCTTTCTTCAGGCCTATAGCCTCGAAGAAGAGATGGAACTTCTCTATTTGGATTGCCATGTCACCATAGGTGTTCACCTCGCCTCCGATGTTGTTCAGGGCAGGCTTGTCCCAGAACTTCTTGGTGGCATCTTCCAGTCTTTTCAGATAATGTATCATGTTTATCAGGTTTAGTTTCTTTCAACCTGCAAATTTAGCAAATCATTTCCAATTTGGTCAGAAAATTGTGCTATATTTGCGAAAACCACCCATTTGTGGCGAAATCAGAAACAGTTTTTTATGAAAAGAAAACCTATTGTAGCGCTAATCTACGACTTCGACGGCACACTCTCCCCCGGCAATATGCAGGAGTTCGGATTTATCCAGGCCATAGGCCAGACACCTGAGGAATTCTGGACCAAGAGCGACGGCATAGCCAAGGGGCAGGATGCCAGCAACATACTCGCTTACATGAAACTGATGTTCGACGAGGCCGGGAAGAAAGGCATAAGACTGAGGCGCAGCGAGTTCAAGAAATTCGGAGAGCATGTGCAGCTTTTCGAGGGACTGCGAGGCTGGTTCAAGCTGGTCAATGAATACGGGGAAGCGCACGGGGTCAAGATAGAGCATTATATCAACTCCTCGGGCCTGAAAGAGATAATAGAAGGTACGCCAATAGCCAAGGAATTCAAGCATATTTTCGCCTGCACCTATATCTATAATGAAAACGGCGAGGCAGTATGGCCCGGTATCGCTGTCGATTACACGGCCAAGACCCAGTTCATGTTCAAAATCAACAAGGGTATCTTCTCTTCCCGCGATTCCAAAAGGGTGAACGAATCGACCGCCGACGACAAGAAGCGCATCCCCTTCTCCAACATGATTTACTTCGGTGACGGAGAGACCGATGTGCCTTCCATGAAGATAGTGACCATGTTCGGGGGCAACTGCATAGCGGTGTACAACCCCCAGGACCTCCCGAAGAAGGCGGTAGCGGAGAAGCTCCTGCGCCAGGGCCGCGTAAATTTCATCTGCCCCGCCAATTACAGCAAGGACGGCAGGGCTTTCCGCATAGTCAGCTGCATCATAGACAAGATCAAGGCCGAATCCGACATGGCCCGTCTTGCCAAGCTTTACTAGCTGTTTTGAAACAGCTTCTTACCAGTCGGTTCATAGCAAAAAAATAATCCCGGCCTTGCGGTCGGGACTATTTTTGTCAGTTGTGGAAGAATTACTTCACGCTGATAACAACGCGACGGGCATCGTCCTTACCATCGATACCACCGAGAACCTCAGTCTCAATGCGGCTTGCGTCAACACCCTTCTTTACGAGGTAGTCCTTGACGGCGTTTGCACGCTGCTCGGAGAGCTGCTGGTTGCGCTTTGCAGAACCTGTTGCGCTGTCAGCGGAACCGGTAACTACAAGACCCTTGTTCTCGTCGAGGTTGGCAACTACGTTGTCGCAGAAGAAGTCGAGGTGGAGTTTCTGACGAGCGTCAAGCTTTGCAGAACCCATGTCGAAGAATGCGTATGCAGGGGACTCTACATTGTTGGAACCGACATAAACTGTGTCAGGAGCCTGGTTCTTGAGAGCCTCGATTTCATCCTTGAGAGCTGCATTCTCCTTCTCAAGCTCCTCTACGCGAGCCTTGAGAGCGTTGTACTGCTCGGTTGTGAAGGGAACGGGGATGATAACGGGAGTCACGCTGCTGTGACGGTCGAAGTTGGTGCGGCCGAGGTTGATGAGAACACCGAGGGATACCTTGGGAACGAAACCTAGATGACCGAACCACTTGAGGAAACCATCTTTACCATTCTCGCTAACAGGAGTTACAAAGTTGCCCTTGGAACGTGCGATAGGAGCGGAGAGATCGAGGTAGAGGTCAACCCTCTTGCCAAGACGGAAGTCGTTGATGATACCGAAACCGGCTGCGAAGTCAAGACCTATTTCCTTCATTTTTGACTCGTTGAACTTCTGGAAGTCCATGACACCTGCCTGGAAATAAGGGATGATGTCCCAGATACGGGTCTCCTTGTAGCCGCTGAAAGCGTTGGAGATGTTCCACATTGCGTCGAAGTGGAGGTAAGGATTCCAATAGGTAGTACCATCACCATAAAAAGCGGTAGCAGTAGTAGAACCGTTATAAGCCTTTACGCTGTTGACACCGACCTCATTCTTGAGTCTTACACCGAAGGAAGGGGTAATCCACTTACCGACCTGGATCTCACCGAACCAGCCACCTGCGGGATTGATGCTGAACTGAGTCATCTTGTATGCCCAGGAAGTCTCAAGACCGCCGCCGATACCGATGAACCAGTTGTCCCAGAAACCGTTAGTCTCGTAAGGTCCGCGAACGATCTTGCCGTTCTCATCGCGGTTGCCATTCTCCTGTGCGGAAGCATTGAAGGAGAAAGCGAGGAGACCTGCTACTGCAAGTGCTCCGAAAAGTGTTTTGATTCCTTTCATAATTATGAATAAAATAGTTTAAATAATTAACTTTTCGTGACTTGTGCGGGCACACTTGCCGCCAAATCAAATGCAAAGATAATATTTTTTTTGCATAGCAACAAATATTCGCAAATAATTTTCTGTAACTTTGCAGCCGCTATGAATTTCAAACTATCCTCACCCTATTCACCTTCGGGCGACCAGCCCTCTGCTATAGACTCCCTGTGCAGGAGCCTGTCCGGCGGAGACAATGCCGTCACCCTTCTCGGAGTGACCGGCTCAGGCAAGACTTTTACCATGGCCAACGTCATACAGAGACTCCGGCGTCCGGCCTTGATACTAAGCCACAACAAGACCCTCGCGGCGCAGCTCTACGGCGAATTCAAGTCTTTTTTCCCCGACAACGCGGTAGAATACTTCGTATCGTATTACGACTACTACCAGCCGGAAGCCTACATTCCTTCCACCGACACCTATATAGAAAAGGACCTGAGCATCAACGAGCAGATAGACAAGCTGCGTCTCAGCGCCGCATCGGCCCTGATGTCGGGCCGCAGGGACGTGATAGTGATTTCCAGCGTATCCTGCCTGTACGGAATAGGCAACCCGGAGGACTTCCACAGCCAGACCGTGGTAGTCAGAAAAGGCGAAAAGCGCAGTCTGACGAGGCTGCTCTACCACCTTGTCGATGCCCTGTACAGCCGCACCGAAACGGATTTCAAGCGCGGCACTTTCCGCGTCAGGGGCGACACGGTGGACGTATTCCTCGGCGGCGCGGACGAAGCGGTAAGGATAGAATTCTTCGGGGACGAGGTGGACGGCCTGAGCCTCATAGACCCTCTGACAG
Organism: Bacteroidales bacterium; assembly: GCA_017479265.1. GTDB lineage: Bacteria > Bacteroidota > Bacteroidia > Bacteroidales > UBA932 > Cryptobacteroides. The sequence continues at coordinate 10,620 of JAFVCK010000007.1, forward strand.
GAGCGCGGCTGGAGAACCTCTCCGAGGTGCCGATTTATCCGGCCAACAACTTCGTGACCACCGAGGAACGCAGCAAGGAGGCCGTAAGCCTCATTCAGGACGACCTGGCAAGGCAGATAGATTATTTCGAAGAAATAGGCAAGAATCTTGAGGCCAAGCGCCTGAAGCAGAGGGTGGAGTATGACCTTGAAATGATAAAGGAAATGGGCTATTGCCCCGGCATAGAGAACTATTCCCGCTACCTCGACGGTCGCTCCCCCGGGCAGAGGCCTTTCTGCCTGATAGACTATTTCCCGAAGGATTTCATAACCTTCATAGACGAGAGCCATGTCACCCTGCCGCAGATAAGGGCCATGTTCGGAGGAGACCGTTCCCGTAAGTCCGTCCTCATCGAATACGGCTTCAGGCTGCCGGCGGCGGCAGACAACAGGCCGCTCACCTTCGAGGAGTTCGAAAGCATTACAGGCCAGACCGTCTATGTCAGCGCCACGCCTGCGGAATACGAGCTGGAAGCCTCCGGAGGCCAGGTGGTGGAACAGGTGGTACGACCCACAGGCCTGCTGGACCCTCCCATAGAAGTGCGCCCCATAAAGAACCAGGTGGACGACCTCGTGGAGGAAGTCAGGAAAAGGGCCGAAGTGGATGAAAGAGTGCTGGTTACGACCCTTACCAAGCGCATGGCCGAGGAACTGGATTCATATTTCGAAAAGATAGGGATACGCACCCGGTACATCCACTCCGACATAGACACTACCGAAAGGGTGGAGACCATAGAAGATTTCAAGAACGGCCTCTTCGACGTGCTGGTCGGAGTCAACCTGCTGCGCGAAGGACTTGACATCCCCTCGGTGTCCCTGGTTGCCATACTGGATGCCGACAAGGAAGGGTTCCTCCGCAGCGCAAGGGCCCTGACTCAGACCGCGGGAAGGGCCGCGAGGAATGTCAACGGCCTTGTCATAATGTACGCCGACACCATCACAAAGTCCATGCAGGAGACTATATACGAGACCGACAGGAGGCGTGCCAAACAAATAGAATACAACAAGTTGCATGGCATAACCCCCCAGCAGGTCAGCGTCAAGCACAACACCCTGGCAAGCGAGCTGGGAGGCGGACATTTCAGCGCCGCCAATTCCTACGACGAGCCTTCCTTCATACCCGACCCTTCCGCCCTCGGAAAGGGCAGGATTTCAGTCGGGCTCGGAGTGGATTCCAAGCGCGAAGGCAATTCGGCATACGAAGGCGGATACATCAAGGCCGACCTCGCCGCCGTGCTCCAGGACCCCGTGATAAGGGCCATGTCAAGGGAACAGGTCGAAAAAAGCGTGGAGGAGGCCCGCCGCAAGATGCAGAAAGCCGCGGCCGAACTCGACTTCACGGCGGCCGCGGGATTCAGGGACGAGATGTGGGCCCTCCAGCAATACCTGAAGGTCTGGAAATTATAGTCTCTGGACTTTCTGGACATGGCGCAGGGCCCTTATCTGGGACACCACCTTGTCCAGCTCCAGATTGGAAGGGACGGACACCTTCATGTTTATGTCGTATGTGCCTCCCCTCCGGTTCTCCGACACGTTGAAGCCACGGAGAGAGGCCTTGAACGTACCCACAAGGTCTATTATGCGGTTGAGCACGGCGGGCTCCATGGCCGCAATCACCCTCAACGACACCTGGAAAGTACCCGAAGACGGGCTGTCCGCCCAGCGCACCTTCTGTATCCTGTACGGATACAATTCAAGCAGCCTGGCGGCGTTCGGACAGGTAATCCTGTGTATCTTTATTCCGGAGTCGCGGGTCACGAAGCCGAACACGTCGTCGCCGAAAACAGGGTTGCAGCAGCGTGCTATGCGGTAATCCAGGCCCTTGAGGTTGCGGGCGTTGATTACGAGTATGTCGTCGGTGCTGCCGGTGCCAGCCGTCCAGTTTCTGCGCGATTCGGCCTCGGCGGCAGCCTTTGAAGCAGCCTCCGCCACCATGGCATCATGCTCCAGGATATAGGTCTTTATCTCGTTGACATCCAGCGTACCCTCCCCTATGGCTGCATAGAATGCGTGAAGAGTACCGTAACGGCGCTTCTTCATGAATTCCGTTATCATCTCGTCGGGGAGCTCCAGCTTCCAGTTATTGAGCCGCCTGCCCAGCAGTTCCTTGCCCTCGTCGGCCTTCTTGTATTCCGCCTCGTGCAGGGCCTGCCTTATCTTGTTGCGGGCCTTCGAAGACACCACATATCCCACCCAGTCGGCACCAGGCTTCTGGTTCTTCGAGCTCATTATCTCCACCACGTCGCCGGTCTTGAGCTTCTCCTTTATGGACACGGCCTTCCCGCCTATCATGGCACCGGTGCAGCGCATTCCGAGGCCCGAGTGTATGTTGAAGGCGAAATCCAACACGGAAGAACCGGCAGGCAGGATTCTCAGCTCGCCCGAAGGGGTGAACACGAAAATCTCCTTGGAAGGGGGCTGGGGCAGCTCCTCGGGACTGTCATAGTCCGGATGCTCCAGGGCATAGCGCACGGCATTGAGCCACTTGTCCATGCTCTCTTCCCTCTTGATGCCCTTGTAGGACCAGTGGGAAGCGAAGCCGTTCTCGGCCATATCGTCCATGCGACGGGTACGTATCTGCACCTCGAGATAACTGCCGGACTTGTTCTTGACGGTAATGTGCAGGGACTCGTAGCCATTGGTCTTGGGATTGGTCAGCCAGTCGCGGAGCCTCTTGGTATCGGGCTCGTACTCCTCCGTCACGAAAGAATATACCTTCCAGCAGAGCTCCTTCTCCACCTTGGGGTCCTCGGGACTGTCGATTATGAAACGTATGGCGAACACGTCATACACTCCCTCGAAGGGGACCTTCTGCTTGACCATCTTGGCCCAGATGGAATAGGCCGCCTTGGTACGGATTTTCAGCTTGTATTTTATGCCCGCGTCGGAGAGTTTCTTCTTAAGCGGCTCGATGAATTCCAGCATCAGCTTCTCCCTGTCCTTCTGGGTTGCCTTCAACTTATTGGTAATCAGGCGATATTGCTCGGGCTCGGCATAACTGAGGTAGATGTCCTCCATCTCCCTTTTCATGTTATAGAGCCCCAGCTGGTGGGCAAGGGGTATGTACAGCATGAGAGTTTCGAGGACCTTGCGCTCGCGCGAAGTCTTGGGGAAGAATGACAGGTTGCGCATCACCTCCAGGCGGTCCGCAAGCTTGAGTACCGTAACCCTCGGGTCCCGGGAATACTGTATTATGAGTTTCTTGTAGTTCTCGGCCTCCAGGCGGGTATCCTTGGGCTTTATGGTGGAAATCAGATTGAGTCCTTCCACCATGGTATAGACGCTTTCATCCATACGGAGGCTGCGTATGTCCAGGGAAGGATTGTCCCTGGTGGCCTCATGCAGGAAAACCGCCGCTATGCACTCTGGCGGCAGACCAATCTCGTCGGCAACTATCCTGGCGACGGCTTCAGGATGACGGACAAAGGGCTCCCCGTTGTAGCGAGTCTGGCCCTCAAGGGCCTGTGCTGCAACATTATACGCCTTGCGTATCATCTCTCTTCCCTCCGGGGAATAAGCCGGGAAGAGCTGGTCTATACGGTCCATAAAAAACTATTTTCCCGCCGCCCGCGACTTCTCCCTTAGTGTCAATGCCCTCTGGAAGGCCCTTGCATTGGACAGATGTTCGGAATATGTTGACGCGAAGCGGTGCGTGCCGTTGAATTCGGGACTGGCGCAAAAATACATGTATGAATGCCTTACGGGATTGAGCACTGCTCCGAGAGCCGCCTTGGTAGGTATGCGTATGGGGCCGGGAGGCAGGCCGGCATTCTTGTATGTATTGTATGGAGAATCCACCTCCAGATGCTTGCGCAGTATCCTTGTAGGCTCATAGTCGAAGCAGAACGCTATGGTAGGGTCGGCCTGCAGCTTCATCCCGGTGCGCAGACGGTTCAGGTACACCCCTGCGATGGCGGGCATCTCGGGCTCGTACCGGGTCTCCCCGTTTACAATGGAGGCGAGTATGGACACCTGCATGGGGGTAAGGTTCTGCTTGGCAGCCCTGGATATGTTCTCATCCGTCCAGAAGGCATCGTAAGCCGCTTTCTGGCGGGTCAGTATTTCCTTGAAAGACTCGGTCCAATAGACTTCGTAGGTGTCCGGGATGAAGAGGGCGAAGACATTGGAAGGCTTGAATCCGAACTGCCCCAGGAGGTCTGCGTCGGAAAGTCCGGCCATGACCTCGGCAGAGTCCAGAAGCATCTGGGAGGCAATGCGGGAGGCGATGTTCTCCTTCTTGCGTATGGAGCCCGACAGCACCAGTTTCACAGGTGTCTGCCAGCCCATGGACAGCATCCGGGACACATACATGGAAGGATTCGAAGCATCTATGGTATAATGCCCGGCCTTGACGGACTCCACCCCCTCGAAGGCCCGCCTTACGCTGCCCTTGAACTTGGGAGAACAATCGCGGCAAATGATGGCCACGGCGCTATCCACGGGGGTGTCCGGATATATGTACACCTCCCAAGTGCCGCTGAAATTGGGCACCTTGCGGTCATAGTAGTAACGCACGGCGAAAAACAGCCCGGCACCCAGGACGATAGCAGCCGCTACCGCTATGAAGGGGAAAGTCTTTTTTTTCTGTTTCATTTCGAGAATATCCTTTTAATCAAGGGCTTCTGCCGCATATAAACCGTATCTCCCTCCTTCAGTACGTGGTCCGGACCGAAACCGTTGAGCTTCTGGAGAGTCTTGAGGCGTATGCCGAAGCGCTGGGAAATCTGCCAGAGGTTCTCCCCCTCATGGTCCACTATGTATTTCTCAAGGCCACGGGCCGCCTGCTTCTTCTTCTTTTGCAGATAGACTATGTCTCCCGGCTGAGGCTCCCAGCCATCGGGCACGTCATTGAAACGTCGGAGTTCCTTGCTGAAAAGCTTGTAGTATTTGGCTATGGACTCAACGTCCTGACCATCCTGGGCTGTGATGAAGGGCACTCCGTTGCGGGAATACATTTCAAGCTTCAAGGACACCGTGAAGGACTCGTTCACCCCCTCGCGGCTGATGCGCTTGGGCTCCTCTATGGACATGGGGGAAGGCGGAATTACACTGAGGCTCTCGTCCACGTATCTTGTCTTGTCCGAGGCGCGTTTCCTTGGCTTTGCGCTCTTCTTGGAAGAAGACTGCTTGGAAGAGGTCTTGGAACTTTTGCCGGAGGCCTGCTTCCCAGCCTGTTTCTCGGCCTTCTTAGCCTCGGCCTCGCGCTTCTTGGCGTACTTGGCCTCCACCTCTTCGGCCTGCTTCACGGACATCTTGTCATACTCATAGAGCTTATAATCCTCTATGTACTTTATAAGCTTGGCAGGATATGAAGGGTCGGTGGCATAGCCGGCCTTCTTCAGACCGTAAGCCCACGATTTATAGTCAGTTGTACTGTATTCAAACAGGAACTTGTAGCGGTCCCTGTAACGCAGGAAGTCGGAATGGTCCTGGAAGGACTCCCCGGCATCTTCATAGACCCTGAAGCACTCCCCCTTCCTGTCATCGTCATAGAACATTTTCTTGCCCGTCCAGTCATGGCATTTTATGCCGAAGTGGTTGTTGCCGTCCTTGGCAAGGGAAGACAGGCCGTATCTGGACTCCAGCAGTCCCTGAGCGAGCGTAATGCTGGCCGGAACTCCGGTACGGTACATTTCGCTCACCGCGATGGGAGCATAAGTGGCAATATACTGCTCCTGCGGGGAAACAGGTTCGCCGGCCGAAAGGAAAAAGAAAGCCAGCGCAGCAATCAATATGGTTCCGTTCTTCATACGGAGTGTAAATATAGAGAATTATTTACACTTTTGCAAAGGAATGTCGAATACGTCGCCTTCTTTGAGTGCGTAAGACTCGGGGAATACGGTTTTTGCCTCGGCCTCGTACCGGGCTATGTCCTTGCACCTTGAAGAATAATGCCCCACAAGCAGTTTGCCCGCGCCAGCAGCAAGCGCAAGACGGGCGGCCTGGAGGGCGGTGGAATGGTGCCTCAGCGCCGCCTGGTCCGATAGTTCGTCAAGATATGTGGCCTCGTGGTAGAGAAGGTCCACGCCCTGCACGGTGCGCTCCAGGCCCTCCACCGGGGCTGTATCGCTGATATAGGCGTAACTGCGTGGAACGAACGCCCTGTGGGTCACCTCCGAAGCCTTTATGAGCAGAGGCTCGTCAGTGCCTGAATGTCTCTCGTAGCCATTCAGGAAGGTAGCGCCCTCATCGGGGCCGGACGGACGGAGGATATCCTCTCCTGCCTTCAGACGGCCTATTTCCGAGAGGGTGAAAGAGTATTTTTCAACGGCATCCTTGTCTATGGAGGGAAGGGATTCCTTCTCGCGGAACATCCAGCCGTAAGTTTCTATCTTGTGATTCAGCGGTATGGCCGTGACGCTCACCGACTTTGTCTCATATACCACCTCGGGTGCGGAGCATTTCACAGGGCGGTGACGCACTTCGAAAGCAAGGCCGTCCCCGTAATAGGACAGGAAAAACTTCAGTATGGGACCGAAGGAGGTGGGGGCATATATGTCCAGGGCGGCCGTCCTGCCGAGCATGCCCATGGTGGAAAGCAGGCCGAAAATGCCGAAGACATGGTCCCCGTGGATATGGGATATGAATATGGTATCCACCTTCATCGGAGAAAAGCCGCAGCGTATCAGCTGTGACTGCACGCCCTCTCCGCAATCAATCAAAAAGGAGCGCCCACGTACGTTCAGCACGTGTGCGCTCGGATACTTACCCGGCACGGGCATCGCCGAAGCGGTGCCCAATACCGTCAGTGTAAAATTACTCACCCTTCTCGAGTTTGTCCTTGAGGGCTGCGAGCTCGGAGATGTCGCCAAGAGTGGTCTTCTCGATGTTGGAGTTGATCTTCTTGACAACCTTCTTGGTGTTGTCGCTCTCGGCAACGGCCTTTGCTTCCTTCACCTCGGCGTATGTCTTGGAGTGGGAAACGAGGATGCGACGGGTGCTCCTGCGGAGTTCGACCACCTTGAAAGGAAGGGTCTCGCCTACGACTGCGGCCTTGCCGTCTTCCTTGACGAGGTCACGGCTGAAGCAGAATCCTTCTGCACCGCCGGGGAGGGTGATGTTTGCGCCCTTGTCGGTAGTGGAAGCGACAGTGCCTTCAACTACGCTGCCTGCGGGGAACTTGGACTCGAGCTCGTCCCAAGGGTTGGGAAGAAGCTGCTTGTGACCGAGGCTGAGCTTGTGGTTGGCCTCGTCGAAGTCGAGGATGACGACCTCGATCTTGTCACCGGGCTGCACCATCTCTGAAGGATGCTTGATCTTCTCCCAGCTGAGGTCGCTGATGTGGATGAGGCCTTCGATACCGTCCTCAAGCTCAGCGAACACGCCGAAGTTGGTGATATTGCGTACGGAAGCGGTGTGCTTGCTGCCGACGGGATACTTGTCGCGGATGTTCTCCCAAGGATTGGGAACAAGCTGCTTGAGACCGAGGGACATCTTGCGGGCCTCGCGGTCGAGGGAAAGAATCTGAGCCTCAACCTCGTCGCCTACCTTCAGGAAGTCCTGGGCGATGCGCAGGCGGGGACTCCAGCTCATTTCGGAGACATGGATAAGGCCCTCTACGCCGGGCTTGATCTCTATGAATGCGCCGTAGTCGGCGATGAGAACCACCTTGCCGGTCACCTTGTCACCAACCTTCAGGTCGGGATCGAGGCTCTCCCAAGGATGGGGGGTAAGCTGCTTCAGACCGAGGGCAATCCTCTTCTGCTGCTCGTTGAAGTCCAGAACGACAACCTTGATCTTGTCGTAGAGCTTGACGACTTCCTCGGGGTTGTTGATACGGCCCCATGAAAGGTCGGTGATGTGGATGAGACCGTCAACACCGCCAAGGTCGACGAATACGCCGTAGTTGGTGATGTTCTTGACCTCGCCTTCGAGGACCTGTCCCTTCTCGAGCTTGCCGATGATTTCGCTCTTCTGCTTCTCAAGCTCGGCCTCGAGGAGAGCCTTGTGGGAAACGACCACGTTGCGGAACTCCTGGTTGATCTTGACAATCTTGAAGTCCATGTTCTGGTCCACGAACATGTCGTAGTCGCGGATGGGCTTGATGTCGATCTGGGAACCGGGCAGGAAGGCCTCGATACCGAACACATCGACAATCATGCCGCCCTTGGTGCGGGTCTTGACATAACCCTTGACGACCTCACCGCTCTCGTAAGCGGCATTTACCATATCCCAGGAACGAAGCTGACGTGCCTTCTTGTGGGAAAGTATCAGCTGGCCCTTGCGGTCCTCTGCGGACTCTACATAGACCTCCACCTTGTCACCGACCTTCAGGTCAGGGTTGTAACGGAACTCGGGGGCCATGATGACGCCTTCGCTCTTGTAACCGATGTTGACGAGAACCTCACGCTTGGTGATGGCGGTAACAGTACCCTCGACCACCTCGTTCTCGACGACCTTGGAGAGGGTCTGGTCGTAAGCGGCCTCGATCTTGGCCTTGTCCTCGGCACCGTAGATGCCGGCCTCGTTCTCGAATGCATCCCAATCAAACTGCTCGGGAGCGACGGAGGCGTTCAAGGACGACTTCCTGGTTTCTTTTGCAGCGGGAACTTCCTGTGCGGGGGTCTCCACTACTTCATTCTTGATTTCTTCTGACATAATTGTGTTCAAAAAAAACTAGTTGTTTAACATTATTACATTGTGCTTTTGCAGGCCTTCCGGGGGGAATCCCGCAAAAAGCCTGCAAATATACTCAAAAAACTTTTAATCGCAAAATCAAGAAGGACTTAAAGCATCTTTTTCTTCTTGAAAACGAAGAATATAACCACTACGGTAATCATCATCACCCCCACTATGACCAGCCAGGCGTAGCGGAAACCCGAGAAGGGCAGGTCCACGTTCATGCCGTAGAAACTGGCAATCAGCGTGGCCGGCATCATCAGAACGGACACCAGGGTGAATATCTTCATTATGTTGTTCTGCTCCAGGTTGATAAGACCCACGACCGTATCCTGCAGGTACTCAAGCCTTTCGAAACAGAAGTTGGCATGGTTGATAAGGGAGGAGATATCCTGCTGGAGCACATTGAAGCGGGGCTCCAGCTGGGAAGGCAGCTTGTCGCTCTTGGTAATGTTGGTAATGAGCCGCTGCTTATCCACGATGTTCTCGCGGACTATCATGGTATTTTCCTGCAACTGGTTGATATCCAGAAGGAATTCCTCGTTTATATCCTCCTTCTCGTTTATCCTCACCCCGTACTGCGAAATCTCCTTGGACATGAGCTCTATCATATCGGCATCCAGGTCGACGCGCTGGTCCAGAATGCTGACAAACACCCACCAGCCTCCGGGATAGAGCCTCGGCATGCGGCACATTCGCCTCTGGAGCTCGGTGAAACTGCGCAGCGGAACATCCCTCAGCGTAGCGAGGGTATTCTCTACCAACGTAAAGGATACTGCCTCCATCGAATACTCGTCGGGGCCCGGCATAAGGAAGTTGGTATTGGCAAAAAGAGCAGTATCAGACTCGCGGAAACGGGATGAGCTCTCGATTTCCTCAGCCTCCGCACGGCTTTGGATTTCGGTTCCGAGGAATGCCTCGACGCTGTGCTTCTCCTCGCCCGAAGGGGCGAAGAGGTCAATCCATACCACGTCCTCGCGACGCATTGCAGGAAGCTCAGTCTCCGACTGGGAAACCATTATTTTTCCGTTTGTCCTGTAGAAGACGGTTATCATATTCTTCTCCTCCCATTTCAGGATTTTCACCTGACGTTAGCTCCGGCCCAGTCACCGGAAAGTTAATACTAAGCCCGTCATACCTTGCGGCAAGACAGATGTGGGTAAACGTGCTGCAGTAAGCAAGCCTGCAAAGATAAGAATATTTTTTCTAAATCCAACCGAAAAGGACATTCAGTCCTATGAAAATCAGAACTATTCCTCCTATTCCCTGCGCTATCTTTCCGTAGCGATGGCCTATGCGATGGCCGCAGAACATGCCGGTGACTACTGTTATAATGGTAAAGACAAAAAGCACGGCGCTCTTGAAGGCTATGCCACGCAGGCTCTCGCCTTCCATCGAAAGGGATGCTCCTACGGCCATGGCATCTATGCTGGTCGCAACCGCTCCGAGAAGAATATTGCGAAGGCTGCCCAGGTCACGCACCTCACATTCCCGCCGGAAAGATTCCGCCAGCATGGAGCCTCCGACAAACAAAAGCAGGAGGAATCCTATCCAATGGGCGGCTTTCTCCACATAGGCGGCCACGACATCGCCGAAGGCCCATCCGGCAAACAGCAGCCCGATATGGACCAGAGCGAAGATAAGTGCTATCCAAAGCGCACTGCCAAGATTCAGTTTCTTCACCGTCACACTGGAACATGTAGATACGGCGAAACAGTCCATACAGAGCGAAAGGGACAGAAGCACAGCCCCCAATAGAGAATCGAGCATCATACCTTGAATATCTGACGGTTTGCTATGGAACGGCCAAGGGTCAGTTCATCGGCATATTCCAGGTCATCTCCGAATCCGAGCCCCCTTGCAAGGGTGGAAACCTTGATGCCGAACTTTGAAATCTGGCGGTATATATAAAAGGACGTAGTCTCCCCTTCCACGTCGCCGCTCAGGGCCAGAATCACCTCCCCTTGGGGAGGAAGGGCCGCAGTACGCTGCACAAGGGAGGAGATCGTCAGGTCTGAAGGGCCTATACCGTTAATCGGCGAAATAATACCGCCAAGCACGTGATAAACTCCGTGGTACTGTCCGGTATTCTCTATACTCATCACATCGCGGACATTCTCTACCACGCAGATGGTAGAATGGTCCCTGCTGCGGTCGGCGCAGATGGAACACTCCGGGCCGTCCGATATCATGCTGCATACACTGCAGTAGCAGGCTTCGTCGCGCAGGCGGTCTATGGCTCCTGTGAAGCGATGTACATTCTCTGAAGGCTGCCTAAGCAGATGCAGGGCAAGACGCAGAGCACTGCGCTGTCCCACTCCGGGCAGCGAAGCTATGGCATCTACTGCATCTTCCAGCAGTTTAGAAGGGTAGTTCTGCTTCAACATAATCTTTGCAAAGTTAGCATTTTTTCACTACATTTGTAGGGAAGAAAACACAAAACGGATATGAAGAAGTTATTTGCCGCGGCACTTTTCGCCGCACTGTCACTCGCCGCTGCCGCACAAAACACCTGGTCAGCAGACGATTTCGCTCACAAGTACAGATATTCCGAGGCCAATGCCTCAGTTACGAAAAAGCCCGTGGCCGTACTCTACGGTGACTCCATCACCGACGGCTGGGCCACTGCCGACCCGGACTTTTTCACCAAGCATAATTTCGCAGGCCGGGGAATCAGCGGCGAAGTCACCTCGCAGATGGTCCTGCGCTTCCGCAAGGACGTGGTCGCGCTCAGACCCAGATACGTGGTCATTCTCGCCGGCATCAACGACATAGCCCACAACAACGGCTACTGCTCCATTGACGAAACCATAGGCAACATAATGAGCATGTGCGAGATAGCAAGGGCCAACGGCATCATTCCCGTGCTCTGCACCACTACGCCGGCCAACCGCATTCCATGGAGAAAAGACATCACAGCCGTCAACGAAAAGGTGCGCCAGCTCAACGACATGATACGTTACCTGGCCAAGGCCCGCAACATAAAGCTCGTGGAGTACTACAACAACATGGCTACCGAGGACGGCGACTTCCCCGCAGGATGGGCCAATGACGGCATCCATCCCACCCTCGAAGGCTACAAGGCCATGGAAGAAATTCTCCTCAAAAAGCTCTGATCACCAACAAAATGGCCTGCATCATGCAGACCATTTTGTATTATATCCAAGGACAAGCAGGTATCCATCCAAATGGATACGACCTATTGTAGTTACCTTTTTTGTCACAAGAAGAATTTATTTCAGAAAAAAACCTTACATTTGTCCTTGACCAAAACATGCGCGCAGATGTTTTATCCGATAGGACTACAAGACTTCGAAAGTATCCTCAGTGACGGATACGTCTATGTGGACAAGACAAACCTTATTTATAATCTTGCCCACGGAAGTGGAAAATACTTCTTCCTCAGCCGTCCTCGCCGGTTCGGCAAGAGCCTGCTGGTCTCCACCATGGCGGCTTATTTTAGCGGCAGGAAAGCACTCTTTGACGGCTTGGCCATCGCAGACCTGGAAAAAGACTGGATTCAGCACCCGGTATTTAGAATGGATTTGAGCGGAAAAACCTACGATTCCCCCGAAGTCCTGCAACAAGTCTTTGACGCATCGCTCAGCGAATGGGAAAAGCAATACGGCATCGACAACAAGTATAGCGTGCCTGGAATCCGTTTCGGTCAGGTAATTGAAGCTGCCTATGCACAAACTGGGAGGAGAACTGTCATCCTCATTGACGAATACGACAAGCCCATTATGGACAACCTTGGGAATGAGCAACTGGCCGACATCTTCCGGTCACAGCTCCAGGGCTTCTACAGCGTCATGAAAGCCAAGGACGCCTGCGTCAAGTTCGGCTTCCTCACCGGCGTCACCAAAATGGGCAAGTTGTCCGTTTTCAGCGGCCTCAATAACCTGATTGACATCTCCATGGATGCCCGCTACACGGACATCTGCGGCATATCTGAGAAAGAACTCAGACGCTATTTCCCGGAAAGCGTCATGCAGCTGGCAGAAGCAAATGGGATGTCCCTGGATGAGTGCTATGCAGAGCTTGCCAAGTGGTATGACGGCTACCATTTCCGCCAGAACGCCCCAGGCGTCTACAATCCGTTCAGCCTCCTGAACACCTTCCGTTCGCTCGATTTCAGCAATTACTGGTACGAGACCGGAACCCCTTCCTTCCTGGTGCGCTTTATCAAGGACGGCAATTACAATCTGGACAGGCTCACAAAGAACAAACTCCCGGCCTCCATCCTGAAGGGCGTTTATTCCGAACGGCCCAATGTCTTGACGCTCTTGTACCAGACAGGTTATCTCACCATAAAGGAGTATGACCCGGCCTCTCGCTTATACAACCTGGGCTACCCCAACAAGGAAGTGGAAGACAGCTTTACGGAATCCCTCAGCGAGTTTTATACCCCCATTGAGAAGCATCCCGACACCCTGTCCGTTTACCAGTTCGTGGAAGACATCCAAAGCGGCAACGTGGAAATGCTCATGCGCCGCTTCACCGCCTTCTTCGCCGACATGGACTATCAGATTATGGGCGACGACGAGCTCTACTTCCAGAACACCCTGTACGTGATGCTCAAGTTGATGGGCCAGCAGGTGCAGGTGGAACGGCACACCTCCAACGGCCGCATCGACGCCCTCATCCAAACGCCCAAGTACGTGTACATCCTGGAGCTCAAGCGGGACAAGAACCCCGACGACGCCCTGGACCAGATTGACGAGAAAGGCTACGACTGGCCCTTCCTGGCCGATGGTCGCAAAGTCTTCAAACTTGGTGCCAACTTCTCCACCAGGAATCACCGCCTGGAGAATTGGAAGGTGGGAGAATAAAAGGACTAAAACAATTCATCGTGTCGAAGACAGCCCTCATATTCGGTAGCCATCCCATCCGCCACCACCGTTCTTTACCAGAACGAAAGAAATCATGTGTCCGTATGCGTCCAGCAGGGGCTCCGCCCCTGTAACCCCGGGGTTTGCAGGCATCAGACCATTTTGTATTAACCGTACAGATTATTTCCCGGCGCGGCGAATGGCCTTCTTGATGACGGGAAGAACGTAATCGACATAACGCATCATGCCGAGGTCGGTAAAATGATATCCGTCCACGGTAGCCTCGCCGTCATCCCCTATCATGCCCTCGGCCTTGATATAGTATATCCTCTTCTCGCCCTGCTTCTTGAGCTTCTCGAAAAGCTCCCTCTGGGCCACATTCTTCTTTGTCACCTCGGCAAGAATCACCGGGTCGAAAATGGTATGAGGGAAAATCACGTCTTCTATGAAGATAACGGGCACATCGGGATGGGCATCACGCACTATGCGGAAAAACTCCTCTCCCTTCTCGCGGATCAGATAATCCCAGGCATTGGGAGCATAGTCCATCACATATACGGCAGGGTCCTCCACCTGGGCCATCAGACGGGCTATCTCCATGTCCAGCAAAGCGTTGCCGCTGAATCCGAGATTTATCACCTCGCGGTCCAGAAGACGGCCGATTATGGCCGTATGGGTCATGCCCGGACGGTTGGCGCAGCCTCCCTGGAGAATGCTCGTACCATACATCACGACAGGCCTCTTGCTTGAAGGACGATCCACCGCAGGCTGCTCCAGGACTGAACCCTCCTCAACTCCTATTGACAGCTCGGAAACACCGTCATAAAGGGAAAGATACAGCATATACTCCCTCATGCTCCCATCCATGTTGCCTATTATCTTCTGGGTGGTGGTCCACTCGTTCACATCGGGACGGCCGCTGCCGGCAAAACGCCACTCCCCCTTGTACAAGGTATAAAGGTCAAGTCCGCGCGTGCCCGTAGGAGTCTGATGGTTCATCAGGTTCTTGAAAGTCGAAGTCCAGCGCACGTTGATGGACGGAGAATTGCTCCTGAAACGCACGTACAGGCCCGCCGAATTGCGGCCCAGATACCAAACTGCATCCCTGGAAACACCCTTGTACTCCGCAGGAAGCCTCCCATAGCGGGCAGAAGTATTCTCTATGCATTTTCCATATACGGGGAAAATGTCGGCGCTTGTCCATACGATTTCCGGAGCGGCGACTTTCTCTGTGTCACGGTCATCCGCCTTCTGGGCGGAAAGATTGAGGGCGCAAAGCAGCGCCGCAGCCATAAAAAAGAACTTTTTCATATATATTTTCCGTTTTTGTTCCAATGGTACCAGCCGTAAACGGCAGAAAAGGCATATACTATATAAAGACCTGACATCCAGGGCATTCCGCTCTTCCAACAAAGAATGGTCGAAAGAATGTCCGCCACTATCCACACAAGCCATTGCTGGGGAATGGAACGGCCCAGCCACCATGTGCCTATGGCACTCATCACGGCGACGACGGCATCCAGCACGGACATGCTGTCTCCCAGAAGACTGAGCACCCAGACAAGGGCCGCCGAGCCAACGACCAGCAGCACGGCGCTCAGGGCCAGGAAAGAAGGGGTCGGCCTCGTAAGATGTATGCCGCCCTCGGAGCGCTCCCCGTCCTTCCTCCACTGCCACAGGCCCCAGACTGATATGGCCACATAATAGAGGTTCAGCCCCATGGAAGCCCATAGGTGCTGAACCCCGAAAGACCAGGCGCAGGCCGCTCCTGTCAGTATGCCTACCACCCACATGGAATTGCGCTGGAGAATCTCCAGGACCACATAGATGATGCCCGTGACCGTGGCGAAAACCTCTATTGCCTGTATTAAGTCCATTAAAGAACCTCTATGAGCTCCACCTTGAAGATAAGGGCGGCGTATGGAGGAATAGCTCCGTGGGCACCGGCCTCGCCGTAGGCAAGATTGTAGGGAATGTAGAGCTCCCACTCGGCACCCTCGCCCATGAGCTGAAGGGCTTCAGTCCAACCC
Source organism: Bacteroidales bacterium (assembly GCA_017479265.1). Lineage (GTDB taxonomy): Bacteria > Bacteroidota > Bacteroidia > Bacteroidales > UBA932 > Cryptobacteroides. Next base: position 26,139 of record JAFVCK010000007.1, read on the forward strand.
GCAATCACCTGGTTCACACCAAATACCGCAGGCTCTCCCCTCTTATAGGAACTGTCGAACACCTGTCCGTTGGTGAACTTGCCCTCATAGTGGCAGCGCACCTTGTCGGTACGTCCGGGCATCTTGTCGCCGCCTTCCCTAAGGACCTTGTACTGGAGTCCGCTGGGCAGGGTGATGACACCGGGCTTGTTCTTGTTGGCCGCGAGGAAGGCCTCTCCGTCCTTTTTCATGGCCTCGCCGATTTCGGCTGCCTCGGCGGCGCTCTCTTCCTCGAGGGTCGCGAAATATTTGTTAAGGATTTCCCCCGCCTCCTCGAAAGGAATGGCGGGCTTGCGGCCTGTCATGCTGTCGCGAAGACCGGCTGTGAAATCTTCGAATTTGAGGTCCTTTACACCTGACTGCATCATATTGTGGGCGATGCTCATACCCAGTGCGTAACTCAATTTGTCCATGTCTTGTTCTTAGAAGATGTTTAGAGCGCAAATTTAATCAATTATCGCTAAATTTGCATATTGGTTGGGACCATTTGATGAAAAAGCTTTTACCATCAGGCCTGCTATTCTTGTCAACGGCCCTCGGGGTTTCCGCACAGGAAAGCATCGAGGCGGCCCTCGTCAGCGAGAGGGCCGCAGGGACCGTGCTGGAGGCGGCCGACACCGTGTCCGCGCAAAGGCTTTCCCGCAGCTTCGGCCTTGACGGGGCCGTAAGCGGAATGACAGGGGTGCAGATTAGGGACTACGGCGGGCTCGGAGGCCTCAAGACGGTGAATGTCAGGAGTTTGGGAAGCGAGCATACGGGGGTTTACATAGACGGCATTCTCGTGGACAACGCCCAGAACATGCAGGTTGACCTGGGCCGTCTGCCCGAGGGAAACTTCTCTTCGGTAAGGCTATACACAGGAGGACGGGACGCTCTGCTGCAAAGCGCCAGGGAATATGGTTCCGCCAACGCCCTGTACCTTGAAAGCCGCGCTCCGAAGGGCCGGAAATTCTCCGCCTCGGTGACGGCAGGTCCCTTTCTCGCCGTGCAGCCCTACCTCAGCTTCGAGAACTCCTTCAAGCGACTTGGAACAAGGCTAAGCCTCACAGGGACCCTCTCCGACGGCCGCTACCCATTTCACGTAAAAGATACGAAGGAACTCCCGGGGGGCGGCGGATATGACACCACCATGGTGCGGCATAACAGCGACCTCAAAAGCATTTGCGCCGATGCTCAGGTTTTCGGGCAAAAGGGCTGGAGGATAAGGGCTTACGTCTATGCCTCCGAAAGAGGACTGCCAGGTCCCGTGTTCAAAAGGGGCGGAGGATGGCCGCAGAGTTCGGACAGGCAGGCCGATGCCGATTTCTTCTTGCAGGGCAGCTGGAAAAAGGCGCTCTGCGCAGGCAACAGCATGGCGGTCAGGGGCAAATACTCCCACAGCGCCACCCGATACACGGACTGCTCGGAATTCGATGCGAGCGTCTCCCCCGTCATATACCGATACGGGCAGGACGCACTTATGCTGAGCATATCGGACGCGCAGGAAATCACCCCCTGGTGGAAGGCCGGGGCGGCGGCTGATTTCACATACAACTACATGGACTCGAACCTGAGGAACTTCGTATATCCGAGCCGGATTGCCTTCTATGGCGCAATATCTACCATGCTGTCTTTCAACCGTTTGAAGGCCTCGGTCAGTCTTATGTACACCCTTCAGGACGACATATACGGCATTTCCGACAAAAGCCTCCGTCGCACGTTCCTCTCCCCCTTTGCCAGCATTTCATACAAGCCGGCCAGCCATCTTACCCTCAGCGCATTCTCAAAGCGTTCCCCGAGAATGCCTTCTTTCAACGATTTGTATTATACCACCGTCGGCAACACGGGGCTGAAGCCCGAGGATGCGTGGCAGAGCGAACTTGGGGCAAGATGGGAGGAGAGTTCCTGGAGCATAAGCCTTCGCGGATACCATAACCTCGTGAGCAACAAGATAATAGCGGTTCCGACAGGCAACCAGTTCCGCTGGTCCATGTACAATATGGAGAAGGTGAGAATAATAGGCGCTGAGGTCAAGGCCTCATACAGCAGGCGCTTCGAAAGGCTTTCAGTCGAGGCTATCGCAAGATACACCTTCCAGAGGGCTGCCAACATAGGGACCCAAAATACGGCATATCAAGGCCATCAGGTCCCCTACATTCCCCTGCACAGCGGCAACCTGGACCTGAGCCTGGACTTTGTCCGCACCGGGATACGGGCAGATGTCACCCTTTTCCTTTGCGGAGAACGCTGGTCCTCACAGGCCAACCTTCCGCAGTTCAGGCTCTCGCCATGGGCCTGCCTGGACAGCGGAATCAGCAAAAGTTTCGGTAAGTTCAGCCTCAGCCTGCGGGCCTGCAACATATTGAACCGGAGCTATCAGATGGTTTCAGGCTACCCCATGCCAGGGTTCAATGTGCGCCTTCGCGCTTGCATCACCCTTTGATTTAAGAACATTATTCTGTAATTTTGCAGGACTAAACAACTTCTTATGTTCAACAAAAAAGCACTGCTGATTATCAGTGGCATAGCGGCGATAGCCGTTGCATGTCAGAAAGGCGGCCTCCAGCCGTCCGACACGGCCTCCGAGGATCCGGACGCATTCCTCGCGGGCACGACTGTTACAGTAGGTGAAAAGTCAAGCACGTTCACCAAACTGTTCCTACTCAACGAAGGTGCATACCAGGCAAACAACTGCACCATCGACTTCTTCAGGTTCTCTTCAAACACCTGGTACTCAGACATTTTCCAAAAGACCAACCCGGATGCAGCACTGGGGCTCGGGGACACCGGCAACGACATCGCCGTATATGACGGCAGGGTCTGGACAGTCCTGAACGGTTCGGGGGCTGTCGTCGTGCTGGACGCAAAGTCAGAAAAGAAGCTCGCCGCAATAGCAGTTCCGGCCCCAAGGAACATAGCCTTCCTTGACGGCATGGCATTCGTCACTTCCTACGAAGGAGCCATCTGGGGCGGAGAAGCGGTAAAAGGCAAAGTATATGCGATAGACTGCATCAGCTACGAGGTCGAAGGCAGTGTCGAAGTGGGCTGCCAGCCCGAGGGCATAGCCGCCTGCGGAGGCAAACTGTATGTGGCCAACAGCGGCGGATACCAGGCCGCCGGATATGAAAACAGCATTTCGGTAATCGACCCCGGCACCATGAAGGTGGAAAGCAGCATAGAAGTGGCCGACAACCTGCATCAGGTAGTCTCCGACAGAAACGGAAATCTCTGGGCAACGACTTATGGCATAGGAGAATACGACGAATCTTTCAACTATTCCCAGACCATACCGTGCAACCTGTACAGGGTGAATACGGATACAAGGAAGGCCACTCTCGTGGAGAATGTGCATGCATCGCTCATCACGCCTGCCGCCGAGGGCGGAATACTGGCCCTGGGCAATGAAGAAGAACTCTCAGGAGCCTGCTCCTGGGCCATCAGCAATGTTTCCGCCGACGGCAGTCTCCGAGGAGCCAAGACCATTCTTCCGACCGAAGGTTACGAAAATGCCTATGGTATTATCTGCGACCCTTCCACGGGCTATATCTATGTGGGATTTACGGACTATTCTACTCCCGGCCGTGTTGAATGCATGGAGCCCGGGGGCAAGGAAATCTGGCACGTCACCACCGGCATCAATCCCGGCCACTTCGCCTTGTATTAGCAGGTACAAAAAATAACCTGCATCACTTGAACACGTAGCCACCCTCGGCTCGTAAGAGGGAGGGGCCCGCCGCTTTGCGGTGGGAGGGGCCGAACGGAGTGAGGCGGTTCATAGTGATGCAGGTTATTTTTTAATGTTCATTAGGAATGATTCAATGATTCCGTGCCATCAAACGGAAAGGCCGTTAAAGCATGCGCGGGAAATGTCCGAAACCCGGGCTATGCGCTTTAGGGAAGGAACCCTGTCCGGAAGCGGCTGCAAGGCCGGCTCGAACAGAGAGAACGAACGGGATATCTGGCCGCCAAGCAGAAGGCACTCAGTGCCGTATTCGCAGAGCAGCCCCTCGACAGCACCGCACAGTATCTCCCCGGCCCTTGCAAAAACGGAGGCCGAAAGGGCATCGCCGCTATATGCAGCATCCGCCATATCCTTGACAGTCAAGTCTTTGGCATCCCCTCCAAGCTCGCCATACAGCCGGAGCAATCCCCTCTTGGACACATAATCTTCAAGGATTCCGTCACGGTATGGAAGATTGTATATTCCGACGGCGGGAGAACCGCTCGGAGCCACAAGAATCTCACCTCCGCGGGAAAGGGTAAAGCCCAGACCCGTGCCAAGCGTAACCAGAGCCACATTGTCATAGCCCCGGGCCGCACCCACAGCCAATTCCCCTCGAAGCACGCAGTTGACATCATGGATGAAGGTCATGGGGATATCCACACCCAGTATCTCCCTGAAGGAAAGCCCATAGACGGAAGCGAACTTGTGCTTCATGCGGAATATGCCGGAGCCAAAGTCGAAAGGCCCCGGGATAGCCACGGCAAGGCAAGAGACCTCCCCGCCCCTTGCAAAGGCCACCCGAAGAGAAGAGCAGATGGAATCGGCGCTGCCATCCGAATCAATGCCCACCTCGAACTCAGACAAAAAAGAACGGGAAGCCGTGTCAAACACGGCTCCCTTTATAAATGTACCTCCTACGTCGAGGAGGAGTTTGCGTCCGGTCTGCACGGCCTACCTGTTGTCGTCCATGAAGCCGTCCTTGAGCATGGTCTTGTGTATGCACACAGGCTCGACTCCAAGGTTCTCGATAACATACTCGCCCATATCGGCAGGAACGACCACAATGTCCAGATAATCAGCCTCGTAGAAGCGGTCGGGATTGGCCTTGGAACGGATGCGCACGCGGTCTCCGTCCACAAGCGTAAGCACATGGAAACGGCCTGCCGTATTGTCCTCTATGGTCTTCTCGAACTCCAGGCGGCGCAGGGTAAAGTACAGCTGGTCATGCTCGCCCACTATATACTCGCCCTCGCGCACCTTGCGGGGAGCCTGTACTATGTTGTTCCTCACCCAGGAAGTGGTCCTGGAAGTCACCACGTTCTCCTTGCCGAGCTTGGTATGTATAGGCCTCTGCTTGCCGTCGAAGTCAAGACGCAGATAGTCGTACATCTTGTAGGTGTAGGAGCCTATGGTCAGGGAACCGATTTCCAGCACTACCTGGTTGCGGCCTGAAGAATGGACTGTGCCCGCAGGAATCATGACCTGGAGGCCCGGCTTGGACTCTTCATAACTGATATATTTCTGATAATCAACAGGTTCGCCCTTAGTATCGGCAGCCTCTATGGCCTTGAAGAACTCGCCTGTGTCGGCATCGTCGCGGAAGCCGAGGAAGGTCTTTGCGCCATGCCCTGTGGCGACCACGTAGTAGCTCTCGTCCTGACGGCCGAACTCATTGTAATTCTTGCGGTTGAAATCGGCTCCGGAATGGCACTGAATCGACATGTTGCCGCTGCTGTGCCAGGAATCGTCCCAGTTGAAACGTATGGGGAAATAGCCTCCGAACTTCTTGACTGCATCCTCGCCGAGCACTGCCTTTCCTTCCTTCATGAAGAAGGAGCAGAAGGGGAACTCCACGACCGTCTTTCCTACCTCCACGAGCACGCTGACCTCCATGGGGATAAGGTCGAAGACCCAGGCGCAGTTGCGCATTGTACGCGGCAGGTTGCGGAACTTCATGAAATAGGAACCGCCCCATACGCCCTCCAGATAGACGGGCTTGCAGCGGAAAGGATATTTGGCAAGCGAAGAGAACACGTCGGAAAGCGCCTCACGGTCAAGCATGTGCATGTCATCCACCTTGTCGGAAGCGAAGTACCAGTCACATACGTCGCCCATCAGCAGTTCCTTGCGGAGCCCGACCGCAACCTCGAAGTCGCAGTAGTAGCAGCGGCGGATGATAAGAGGGGTGGTCAGCGGCTCTGCCATGCCGAGGTTGACATAATGACCCCGGCGAATTCGCAGCATGGTCTCCTTGGGAGTAACGTCAAGATAGCACTTGAGGTCGTAGAGGTCGCGCATGGAAGGCACCAGGCAGCCATAGCCATGGACTATGACAACGTCATCCTGGCAGCGGAGTATGGACTCCCTGAAAGCCTCTACCTTGGCGCTGTCCAGAAGACCCTCGTATCCGCCCTTGTAGATATAGCCGAAAAGAAGGGTCGGGTCTATGCTCCTGTCCCAGGTAAGCTTGCTGTCCACAAGGTCGTAAAGCTCTGATTCAGACTTATATACCGTGGAGAAATCCAGAATGGAAACCTTCTTGGAGCGAAGGTGCAGCTGCTGGGTGAGAAGGTTGACGATGGAGCCGAAATCGGCTGTGGTATATCCGTCAAATGCAATGACGGTGCGTCCGCGCCCTGCAATCTCGGAGGCTATACGCGCGGCGGCCTTTACCGTGCCCCCGTGGACAAGTGAATTTATCGTGGATTCCCTGAGGACGGGCCTGTTGACGGGCCTGGGGTCGTCGTAAGGGAAAGGGTTGTACATGAAACTCATAGCGCAAGCTTAAATTATGTTGTGAAACTCGAATCCCATAATCTCCGCGAAATCCTCGAGCTGCGCCGTCCAGTCGCCGTCAACTATGGCGAAATGCTGGGTGGTACCTATCTTCAGGATTTCCTCGAAAAGCCTCTTGGCGGGCACCCTCGGACGGAAGATGCTGTGGGTGTAGGTAGCCAGCAGATGCTTTCCGGGCAGGGACTCTATGAGGGAGCAGACCAGCTTGTACTTGCCGTCGCACTCGACCAGCTGGGCCATGGTCTTGAGACCGGGAGAAATACGGTACCATGCGAAAGGCGCACCGGCATGCTTCCAGTTGGTCTTTGCGAAACGCACATCCCTGGCTATCACCACGTTCTGCTGCCATGCAGGGTCGTTGTGGTCGTTGGGGCCGGCATGTCCTCCGGCGAAGGTGCCCAGGTCGTCCTCTATGTGAAAAGGCTCCAGGAAATTGACATGTCCGCCGCTTATTATCTTCATGACGTATGTAATCAGACCTGCTCCTATGTCGGCCTCGGGAACCAGCACGGAAACGTTCTCGTTGAACCACCGGTGGTAGAATCCGGCGCGGCATCCTGCAGTACGGAAAGTAGCCTGGTCTATGTCGTTATAAACCATCACGTCTATGTCGTTGCGCTCGGCCATGACCTTGAGGGCCAGTGAAGCCTCCACGCAGCCGCGGAACTTGTCGTATTCCACGTCGGGCATCATCTTGTAACGCTCCTGCAGGTCGTCGCACCAGGCCTTGACATCTGCCTCCGGCAGTTCGGAAATGATGCTGCCATAGTCAGAATAAGGCAGGTAATGAATCTCGGGACCTATCTTGGTGAAGAGGTCGTAATTGTCGAAATAAGTGGACCACATGGCCTCGTTCATGTTCGCCATGAGACCTACGTTGGAGCGGCGCAGTATGGCCCTTGCAAGAGCTGCGCGGGCATATACCTTGAGCCTCTCGGTCACCTCGGCCCTGGTGCCCATTATGACCTTGACACTCTTGCGGGGCACGCGGCTGATGGACCCGGATGCCTCCAGCGAACCCACAAGGGTGCCGGCGCAGAGGTAATCCACGAAATCATCCTCGTCCAGGGTGGTCTCGAAGGTCATCTTGTCCTTGGCCACATTGGTGAAGATGATGGGAATCTCGGGCATGTCGCGCAGGAAATGTATCCATGCGAAGTCCTCGCTCCAGGAAAGGAACTCGACGATTACGAAATCGACCTTCTCGCTGAAAAAGGCCTGCATGGCCTTCTCGGCATCCTCGCGCTCGTAGGTGATACCGGTATAGACAAGGTCCAGAAAATCCATGGTGGCCATTATTTCCTTGACAGCCGCCTCCTTGCGCTCACCGTAGGTGCCGCGCTTGGGTCCGTAGAGATTCTTGAACCTCGGAGAGGCTACCAGCAGAAGCCCGGCCTTGGGCTTCCTGATTTTCAATTGGGAATTCATATATTGTTTATTTTATCGTAATCTTTTTGATACGAGAACTTTGCGACCACCAGCATGCACAATCCGCAGACCACCCAAATGACTCCCAATATGGGGAAGGTGGCGGAAAGGCTGCCCATGCTCTGCTTGATGGCTCCGAGTATGACGGGGGCCAGGGCGCCGACGGCGAATCCCGTCATTATCATGGCGCTGGAACAGGAGGCATGCAGGCGGGCGGGAGTCACGTCATACAGGACCGTATAGATGTTCGCGTCGAAGAATGCCCTGAAGAAGCCCCAGCCTGCCGAGCAGAGGTACAGCACCCAGAGTACGGAATCCGCTCCCATGAGGAAAAGGAAGGCTGAACCCAGGATAAGTCCTGCGCCCTGTATGAACATGCGCACCTTGTGGTCCTTGGCTCCGAGCTTGTCGGAAAGGGTGCCGGCAAGAAGCACGCCCACGAAGGCCGCTATGTATGTCCAGAGCATGGAATGCAGTCCGGCATCTTCCTGCGTGAGTCCGAATTCATCCTGCAGATAGGCAGGGACCCAGGTCATGTAACCCGTAATGACGAAGATGAAGGCGCTGAATCCTATGGTGAGCATAAGGGCTGTAGGAGTGGTGAAAACCGTCTTGAAGCCGTCCAGGATGCCGGGCTTGTCCACAGGCTGTGCGGCCTGCGCACGTGGCAGGTCCTTGAGCCTTATGGCCATGACTGTACCCCAGACTATTCCGGCAACGCCGAAGATTATGAAGGAATACTGCCAGCCCAGGTTGTCGGCTATCTTTCCGGCGAGCCATCCGGCCAGGATCACGCCCACATAGTAGGAAGTCTGGTGAATTGACATGGCACGGGCCCGGGTGTCCGTATGGTACTGTCCCAGAAGGGAATAGTTGGCAGGACCGAAGAAGGCCTCGCCACCTCCCGTAGCGACGCTGCGCATAATCACCAGCATCACCACGCCGTTGGCCAGTCCGGTGAACATTGTGGCCACGCTCCAGAACAGTATGCTTATGGTAGTCACCCACTTGCGGCTGAAACGGTCGCCCGCCCATCCGCCCAGGGGCACCATGGCGGCATAGAAGAGGTTGAAAACCGTGGCAATCAGGCCGACCTGGGTATCGGTCAGCTCAAGAGCGCCGCGAATGGCAGGCAGCACGGTATTGAAAACCTGTCTGTCGGCCTGGTTCAGCAGGTATGCCACCCACAAAAGGGCCAGCACTTCCCACTTGTAGTACCCGGAATTTGAGTTTTTTTCATATATTTGCAAAAAGCGCCTCGCTGCAAAACCATAGCTGTGGTGTACTGTGGTTTTTGTGCGAGTGCAAATATAGTGAAAATACTTGAGAGGGACAAGACCTATGCCTGTTAAAATCAAATTGGACGGCGCAAGCCGCACGCCGCTGTACAAACAATTGATAGAGCAGCTCGAAGCCGGGGTGCGCTCGGGGCAGATGGCTCCGGGAGAAATGCTCCCGTCCATGAACGAGCTGTCCTTCCGCACCGGCATCTCCAAGGAGACCGTCAAGAAGGCATACGCCATTCTCAGGGACAAGGGCCTCGTGGTGCCCAAGCAGGGAAAGGGCTTCTTCATATCGGAAGAGGGCCGGTCCAGCCGTCCTTCCGTGCTGCTGCTTTTCGACAGGCTCAGCATATACAAGCAGCTGCTGTTCAATTCATTCTGCGAAGAAATCGCGGACAGGGCGGAGCTCGCCATTCTGACCCACAACCAGAACCTGGACCTTTTCGAGTATTACCTTGACAACCATATAGACAATCACGATTTCTATATAATCACCCCGCATTTCCCCTTGGACGGGAAGTCCCAGGCCAGGGCGCTGAAGCTTCTTGGCAGGGTGCCCAACCGCAAGCTCATACTCATGGACCGTTGGATGAAAGACCTGCCGGGCAAGTACGGGGCCGTATATCAGGATTTCGAGAACGACGCATACTACGGGCTAATGCAGGGAGCGGACAAGCTGAGGCAGTGCAGCCGCCTTGTGGCTGTGACCCTCCCGGCCAGTCTCTACGGAGCCCAGATAAGCAAGGCAATAGCAAGGGCGGGAGAAGAGCTCGGCATCCCCGTTGTTTTCACTACCGGCACCCCCGGGGAGATACGCAAGGGAGACACCTACCTGCTGCTCAACAGCCAGCTGGACTGGGGCGTGGCGGACCTTGCCGGAAGGGTCGCGAAAACGGGCCTGGAGATAGGCCGCGACGTATGGGTCATATCATATAACGAAATGTCCCTCAACGAGGTGGTGCTCGGAGGGCTCACTACCCTTTCCACGGATTTTCCCCAGATGGGAAGGGAGGCTGCGAGAATGATTCTTTCGCGCACTCCGGGCAAGGTCCATTGCGATTTCAGGCTGATCCGGAGGGCCACGTTCTGACACAATCAGGGCGGTCAAGCATTCTTCACCATGTTCAGAATGACTTGACCGTCCTGATTATTCTCTGGCCGTCAATCGGCCATTTACGGAAGTCCCTTATTCGGCTTTTCCGTTGGAACCGAGCACGTTGACAATCTTGTGCTCATAGAGCTTCTTCATCTCGTCACGGGCAGGGCCGAGGTACTTGCGGGGATCGAACTCACCGGGCTTGTCGTTGAAGACCTTGCGGACTGCGGCTGTCATGGCAAGACGGCTGTCGGAGTCGATGTTGATCTTGCAGACTGCGCTCTTGGAGGCCTCGCGGAGCTGCTCCTCAGGGATACCTACTGCATCGGGCAGCTTGCCGCCGTTGGCGTTGATGATATCGACATATTCCTGGGGAACTGAAGAAGAACCGTGGAGAACGATGGGGAATCCGGGGAGTTTCTTCTCAATCTCGTGGAGAACGTCGAATGCAAGGGGCGGAGGTACGAGACGGCCTGTCTTGGGGTCGCGGGTACACTGCTCGGGCTTGAACTTGTAAGCGCCGTGGCTGGTACCGATGGAGATGGCGAGGGAATCGCAACCTGTGCGGGTGGCTAGGTCGATAACCTCCTCTGGACGGGTATAGTGGGACTCTTCGGCGGCAACCTCATCCTCAACGCCTGCGAGAACTCCGAGTTCGGCCTCTACGGTCACATCGAACTGATGTGCATAGTCCACGACCTTGCGGGTGAGGGCGATGTTCTCTTCGTAAGGAAGGGAAGAAGCGTCGATCATCACAGAGGAGAAACCCATGTCAACGCAGCTCTTGCAAAGCTCGAAGCTGTCGCCGTGGTCGAGGTGGAGGCAGATCTGGGGATGCTCCCAGCCGAGTTCCTTTGCATATTCCACTGCACCTTCCGCCATGTAGCGGAGGAGGGTCTGGTTGGCGTAGTTGCGAGCGCCCTTGGAGACCTGGAGTATGACGGGGGACTTGGTTTCGGCAGAGGCCTGGATAATGGCCTGGAGCTGCTCCATGTTGTTGAAGTTGAAAGCGGGGATGGCGTATCCGCCCTTGACGGCCTTTGCAAACATCTCACGGGTGTTGACAAGGCCAAGTTCTTTGAATGATACCATAAATCTAGTAGTTCTATATTTTTACTAACCTTCTTTCAGGTCCACAAATTTACTGATTTTCCGATTAATTTCCAACACCTTCTGAAAGTGCGGAAACAGACTCCTGCATTTTGCGGGTGAGCCGGCGTATGTATTCCGGCGTTTCAACGCCGTCAGGCAGAGGTTCTGGGTCGAAAGGCTCCCCTATCGCGAGATTGTAGCGATGAGGAAAATTCCAGACTGCATTCCACACGGGCACCACGCGAGCCCCGCTGCGGGCGGCCAGAAGGGACGCTCCGTGATGGAAAGGCAGCAGGCCTTCGCCGCTCTTGTTGCGCTTGCCCTCGGGGAAAATGATTATGCTCTCCCCCTTCTCCAGTGCGGCCATGGAGGCTTCGAGCCAGTCCTTGGAGGCGTTCCGCCTGTCTATAGGAATGCACTGGGCCGTACGGTAGAACCAGCGGGTAAAACCACTCTTCTCGTAATAATCCTTGGCCACCAGCGGTCTTATCATCTTCTTGAAATACAGGACCATAAGAATCACCGGATCAATGAGTCCGACGTGGCGGCAAACGAAAATGGCCGGGCCTTCTACAACAGGTTTGGGGCCATATAACTTTGGCCTGTGTACAATATGGACCATGCACCGGGCGAAATATCTCAGCAACATTTCCTGAAAGCCCAAACGGGCTTCTTTTACGGTACCGTTCATGACCTAAATGACTAAGGAACTATTATGTTGATTTGTTCTCCGGTAAGCTCGACGGTAAGAGGAATGGTGCCGGGGATTTCTCCGTCCGACTCCACGCGGTCGCGCACCTCTCCCAAAGGCTTTATGGTCATGGTGCGGAAGCGCCTGCTGATTATGCCTTTGAGGGTGGCGAAGTCGCCCGAGAACACATGCATCATCTTGGAGAGTCCCTTGATGCGGTTGAAGCCCGGCATTATGGACACTTCCAGCTGTCCGTCGTCCCAGGTGTCCTCGGCATTCTGGCGCAGTCCGCCTCCCCTGTAGGTTCCGTTTACAATCACCACGGAATAGAGTTTTCCTTTGAACACCTGCTCACCGTCACATTCAATCTCGACGGGACCGCGCTTTTTCGAGAATATGGAATACGGAGCTACCAGCTTGTACAGCAGGTCTCCCTTGCGGCCCCTCTGCTTGAGGGTGTTGGTATTGTAGCAGATGTCGGCATCAAGGCCTACGCCTCCGATGTTGGCCATGCAGAAGGTCCCGTTGTCGAAGGTCATGCGCACCACGTCCTGCCTGGCGGTATTGCCCTTTATGATGCACTTGGCGGCCTCGGAGAGGTCCGCAGGTATGCCTGAAGTCTTTATCCAGTCGTTGCCGGTTCCATAAGGCAGCACGGCGAGGGTGAATTCGCCCATGGACACGGAGGAAGCGTCGCAGTATCTGAGCAGGACCGTCATGACCTCGTGTATGGTACCGTCACCGCCCACTGCAATGAACCTGCGGTATCCTTTTGCGGCATATTCGCCGACCAGTTCTATAGCATGCGCGGGACGCTCTGTGCAGACATGGCATACATCCAGACCGGCATCTGAAAGGATTTTTTCAGACTCGACCCATCTGCCTTCCGTCGTTGCGGAAGCCGAGGCCGGATTGACAATCATAATCCATTTTTCCATAAAGATAAGGTTTTAGGAATGAGAAAAAAAAGTTGCATCAAATTTTGTAGAAGATTGTCGAGATTTTTTGGATTTTGGAAGAAGGAGTGCAGCCGTAGCTGCATGACTGATGACAAAATTCAAAAAAGCCGGGAAGATTCGTAAAATGATGCAAGTTATTATTTGAACATGACTTAGTATCTACTTTGTGTGCAATGTGATAAGGTTTATCTTGGGAAATCCGCCGAGCCTGAAGGCGAATGCGCTTCCAAGGCCCTCGCTGACATGCAGCACGCGGCCGTCCTGTACATAAATGCCTGCGCTTTCGCGGAGTTTCCAGTGCGAAACGTGCAATCCGGCCATCTTGTAGCGAAGGCCGTGGGTATGGCCCGAAAGGGTCAGCTGCACGTCGCTGCAAGGCAGCACCTCGGAGCGCCAGTGGGACGGGTCGTGGGAGAGCAGTATCTTGAAAATGCCCTCCGGAAGGCCGGAGAGGGCCTTTTTGAGGTCGCCGCCCATCTTGAGGAAATAGGGATTGGAAGAAGTGTTCTCCACTCCGGCTATGGCTATACGGGAGCCTCCCCTTCCGAGGAGCACGTTCTCGTTGAGAAGCACCCTCCAGCCCAGGCCTTTCTCCAACTCCAGGAGCCTTTCCATGTCGGAGCGGCGCTCGGCCCCGTCGTGGTGGCCGTGCAGCAGGTAGTCATGGTTGCCCCTCACGGCGAAAATGCCCATGGGAGCGGCCAGATTGGAGAGAGAATGCAGATAATAATCAGCCTCAGAGGACTCGAAGTTGACAAGGTCCCCGGTGAAAAGTATAATATCGGGCGACGCGGCCTTCACCGTCTCCACTATCCGGCGTATGTATTTCCCCGCCCTGCCGAAGGACCCGAGGTGAAAATCCGAAAGCTGGCATATCCTCAGCCCGTCGAAGTCCTTGGGAAGGGAGCCGAAGGAAAGGTCGGCGGCGCTCACCTTCAGATTTCTTGTGACATAGAATATCATGGTGGCGAAAAACAGGGCCACGCCTGCGCCTATGGCCGCCGCAATGGTGTCGGCAAGGGGGTTGGGAAGCCACATGGCATATCGCCCTATGACCGAAAACAGCGCCGCGGTGAACTTCGGGAACTCGAAAAAGAAGGTAAGGTACGAGAAGACCCTGACCGAATCCGTGTACTTGAAAGCGCCCGCAATCAGCGGCAGGCAAACAAGGGCGGCAAGGGTAGGCAGGGCCGCGAGCAGCTTCCACGCAAGGGGCATTCCCGCCATCATGACGATGCCAAGGTAAAGGTCTGCCGACACGCCGAACAGCAGAAAGAATATGACGTATGACTTGAATTTCATCGTACCTTGCAAATATACAATAAAAATGATTATTTTTGTGTAAACTTTGAAGAATATGTCCAACAAGGTAGTTATATTTTCGGCACCGTCCGGATCCGGCAAAAGCACCATAGTCAACCATATCCTTTCCCTGCATCCCGAGATGGAATTTTCCGTTTCCGCGGCCTCGCGCGCCCCGAGGGGAAGCGAACGCAACGGAGTGGAATACTGGTTCTTCTCCGCCGAACAATTCAGGCAGATGATACGGGAAGACAAGTTCGTGGAGTATGAGGAGGTGTATCCCGGCTCTTACTACGGCACTCTTAAGAGCGAAGTGGAGAGAATATGGAGCAAGGGCCATGTGATAATCTTCGACGTGGACGTGAAGGGCGGGGTGAACCTCAAGAAATATTTCGGGGACAAGGCCCTTTCCGTTTTCATACAGGCCCCGTCCATAGAGGAACTGCGCCGCCGCCTGGAACGAAGGGCCACCGACAGCCACGAGGCCATAGACCGCAGGGTCGCCAAGGCGGAAGAGGAAATGACCTACGCTCCCCTTTTTGACAAAGTACTTGTGAATGACGACCTTGCAACGACTTTCGCCGAGGCCGGAGCCATGGTGGACGAGTTCCTCTCAGCATGCGAATAGCCGTATATTCAGGGTCTTTCAACCCTCTCCACAAGGGTCATCTGGCCATATTGCAGGCTCTCGCGGCGGAGCCTTCCCTGGACTGGACCTATATGGTGGTATCGCCCAAGAATCCTCTCAAGGAGGGCATATCCGCCGACAGCGGCTCCCAAAGGTACAGGGAAGCGCTCAAGGCTGTAGGCCGCCATCAGGGCCTGCGCACCTGGGTTGACGACATAGAGCTCGGCATGGCCCCTCCGCAATATACGATACGCACCCTGGATGCCATGAAAGAAAGGGAGCCCGGCAACGATTACGTGCTTGTCATAGGGGCCGACAACCTCGCTGACATAAGACGATGGAGGCAGTACGCGAGGATACTCAGCGAATACGGGGCCATAGTCTATCCCCGCGAAGGCTTCGACCTTGGTTCCATAAAGGAGGACCTGCTCTCAGAGGACCCTTCATACAAGATTGAACTTATAAACGCACCTATGGTGAACATTTCCTCAACCGCCATAAGAGAAGGACTCGAGCGCGGGGAGGACATGTCGGAATGGCTGATGTAATGCATATAGAAACTGAACGGAAATTTCTGGTCAAGGACCTGACATTCAAGGATTCGGCTGTCTCGTCCAGCCGCATTGCACAGGGCTACGTAGCCCATGACGGAGGCAATACGGTAAGGGTGAGAATACGCGATTCGAGGGGAATACTCACGATAAAGGGCCCCTCCACCAACGGCATGAGCCGCCTCGAATGGGAAAAGGACATCCCCCTGCAGGATGCCGAGGACCTGCTGCCCCTCTGCCACGGCGGCATAATCGACAAGACCCGCTACATAGTGCCCTGCGGAAAGAGATTCTTCGAAGTGGACGTTTTCCACGGGGATAACGAAGGCCTCGTCATGGCCGAAATCGAACTTGGCTCCGAGGACGAGGCATTTGAAAAACCCGCCTGGCTCGGCGAAGAAGTCACCGGAGACAAGCGGTATTACAATTCCTATCTTACGCTAAGGCCCTACAAGACCTGGCAGGAGGCTATTTCTTGAAGACCAGCACGGCGATATCGTATTTGCCGAGGCTCACGGAGGCATTCTGTCCCCGTCCCGAGGCCTTTGCCCCGTCCCCTATGACGGCGCTGCCGGAGAGTTCATACCCCGGGACGCTGATTCTTCCCCTGGCCTTGTCGGCGTAAGTCGTCACCACCACTGCAATGGAATCTCCGCAGGTGTAGCTGCGGGCCACAAGGTCCTTGCCGCTGCATGAAAATCCCTCGTCGAAGGTGAACCGGCCCTCTAAAAGGAGTTCGGGCCAGCGCAGGCGTATTTCATTCACCTTGGCCAGATACTGCTGATAATGGGGAGTCTGGTCTATGAGTCCGCGGCAGCGATACACCTCAATGTCATTGCGAAGGCCCTTGAGCAGGGTATTGCCCACGCGGCGCTCTATGTCCGTGTCGTCACGCACGGTGCGGTCCGTGAAAATGACCTCGGGGAAGGTATATCTGAACCAGTCGGGGAAACTCTCTGGAAGGGCCGTGAACTCCACTATATGCACGAAGTCGCAGTACTGGCTGGTGCAGTCGCTGAGCCACTCGGTTCCAAGGCCTATTTCGGGATTGGCCGCCTTTATCTTGTCCCTGAGGGTGCGGAGTATGCGGCTCTTGTCCTGGCCCGAATAAATGTTGGGAACGGGGAATTCGCCGCTCAGGTCCCACTGGGGGAACTCCTCGGCGGCTCCGAGCTGGTCGTAGAACACCGCATCCACCCCGTAGCCTATGGCCTGGTCAGCCATCTGGGCGAGCCTTTCCTTCCAGACATTGCTTCTGGTATCGGCCACCACAAAGGTACGGGTGTCATGGTATCCGAGGAAGGTACCCTCGCCCGTAAACTTGTAGTGCTCAGTATATTCCGCCCCGAAATTGTCGTGGTTGCAGACCTCCTTGCCCTGGCCGCTGCGGTAGAAACCGCTCTCGCGGTCTATAAGGCGGCCGTTGTAGTAGAGTATCACCCTGTCGCCGCCTTCGCGGAAGGAAGCTATGGCACTCTTGAGGGCCTGGACACCTCCCTGGGTCTCGTCGGGATAATAGTCGGGGTTGCCGTGGTCCATGCCGTCCCTCCACCAGCCGAAGAGCATCAGGGTATTGGCCCCTACGCTGCGTCCGGCATCCTTTACCCGGCGGGGCATATCCTCGTAGCGGAACAGGTATTCGCCGTACTGGTGCTTGAAAATCACCCTCTGCCATCCTGTCATTCTCTTGACCCACCCGGCGGGCTCCCTGTGGTCCCACCATGTATCGGCCCACTCCCTGTATATGCGGGAAGTCTGCTTCCAGTCCCCGTCGTAGGGCTGCACCAGATTGGCGTTGCAACTCCAGGAGCCTCCTGTAAGGCAGTTTGGATACTTATAGAATCCCGCTTCTATACGCTTGAAATCGCCGTTTTCATCAGGATACACCCTGAATCCGTGCCAAGTTTCCTGGAAAGAAAGGTCGTGGCTGCCGAAATACAGGCCGTCCTTCTCGCCCGTAAAAGCGAAGCAGTTGGCCGCGAGATTGCGGGGATACTGCACGTCGTACTGCCTGAATTTCTGGGCCGGGGTCATATAGGGGAAACGGTTGCCGTTGGAGACTATCATATCCACAGGGTCGTCGAACAGCTGGCCTCCGGTATGGGTGGTAAGCATCTTATAGTCGGAGGGTATCTGCAAGTTTCCCGCCAGAGGGTAATGCAGTTCGCGGATTATGGTATGCGGCTCGTTGTTCTCAAGTGCGGAGTCAAAACGCACCTGTCCGTCCTGGATATAGACCCTAAGGTGCAGGGAGAAAGCGAGTTCCTCTCCCCGGCATTTCAAGGAAGGATAGTCTATGCATATAGTCTCCCCTTCCATGCTTATAGAGGGCTGCTGCTCGTTGGAGGACACCTGTATCTCCTTCTCTTTCAGGTTGTTATAGAATATTCTCCAAAGGCCCTCGCCTCCGGCGTAATCCTTTCCGGAAGATAGGCTGCGAAGCGAAGTCAGCCTGGCCTTGGAATCTATGGTGACGGACACGCTGTCGTCGGAAATGGTATATTCCTGCGCAAAAGCGGCAAGGCCTGCAAGCAGCAGGACGGCCGAGAGAATCAGATGCTTCTTCATTTGTCTGCTCTTAAAGGTGAATCCAGAAGATAGTGGCACAGCTCGTGGTAAAGCCTCACGTCGTCAGGCTCCCTTGATTTGGCCAGCATGTACATGGTGTCCGTTCCGGCATACACCGCAATGGGCTTTTTTCCGTACAGGCCGGCATCCTTGAACTGCTTCATGTACTCGCGGAAACGGCTCTTGAATCCGGGCACGTCGGCAAGGGTCTTGGTCATGCGCCAATGAGCATCGGGAGCCTTCCGGCCGGGCTGCATCATGGCGGCGGTACACACGGAATATTCGAACTCGAATTCCATGGAAAGGTCATGTTTCTTTATGGCCTCGATGGTCCTGTCCCAGGGCTTGGCGTTCTCCTCGTCCCAGTAGGCGTTGGGCTGCATCCAGGCCATGTCTATGCCCAGGGTGCGGGTCATGTCGTGGCCGGGGGCCATGTTCCATGGTATCCAGTAAAGGCCGCAGTTCATGGTATGCAGGTATTTGGACACCTCGGGAAGAATCTGGTCCCAGCGTTTGTATCGGTAGTTCAATCCATCCTTTTTGGCCACGAGGTCCTCGGAAAGCACGTAGAAGCCGCCCAGTTCCAGATATTTGCATTTGCAAAGCGCAAAGCGGCTGCGGCACTCGTCTATGAACCACTTGTAGGCCTTGACCTGGTCCTCGGACTTGGAAAAGTCCAGTCCGTCGCCCCAGTAGGTGGTGGAAGAAGACTTGTCCGCAAAACATTCGAACTGCACGGGGTCCGGCATAGTCATGATTATCACCCTCTTGCGGGCGGGTGCGCCTATCCTGGAAGCAGTCTCTTCGACACAGTTTGCAAGCGCGTCAATGGCACCTCCCGGGGCCAGCCAGTAGTCTATGAACTCATGCCAGGAGAGTTTGTTGCCGTTCTTCTGTCCGGGACTCGGAGAAAGCGAAAGGCCCTTTCCAGTCCTGCCCTCATGGTCGTCTATGAAGAGGAAGGCATCGTACAGCCAATGCTCCCTGCCCTTCTCGTCAGTATATGACACCTGGGCCGAGAAACGGTCCTCGGACCAGTACCTTGGCTCCTTGACCAGTCCTCCGCCATAGCAGAGCACAAGGTCGGCAAAGGCCGGAATCTTGTTCCTTTCTCTCTCCCAGCCGTATCGGGCCGAAGTCCCGCAGGACGAAAGCAGCAGCACCATAGCCGCGGCGGCAATCAGCAATCTTCTCATTTTTCCCTTAATCCTGAATTGATTATGAACTGGCAAAGTTCATGGTATATTTCCCTGTCTTCAGGCTCGCTGGAGACATACAGCTGGTACAGGGCGTTGCTGCCCGAGTAAAGGGCGATGGGATTCACGCCGTAAAGGCCGTACTTCCTGTACCACTCCATATAGTCCCTGAAACGCTCCCTCAGCATGGGCACGTCTTCCACAGTATAGGTCATGTTCCCTTCCGCATCGGGTCCTTTCAGGCCCCGTTTCATTACCTCCAGCACCATGGAATACTCGAATTCAAGTTCCATGCCCATGCCGAAGCGGCGCATGGCCCCGAAAGAAGAATCCATGTTCTTGACCCCGGCGTCGTCCCAATAGTGGTTGGGCTGCATCCAGGCCATGGTAATGCCCAGACGCTTCCATATATTGTATCCCGAGGCCATGTAGTACGGTATCCAGTACAGGCCCTCATTGCGGTTGTCCAGATGCTCGTGCACCTCCTCCAGTATGATGTCCCACTGCTTGTTGGCATAGTTCCAGCCGTCGGGAGTGGCTACAAGGTCCTCGGAGAGTATGTAGAATCCTGCGAATTCAATGTTCTTCGGGGAGAGTTCGTCCCACATTTCCCTGGCCCTGTCCATATACCACAGATAGGCCCTTATCCTGTCCTGCACAAAGGAGAAGTCCAGGGTACGGCCGCTGATGGAACCCCAATAGGTAGTGGAAGAAGTCGGGTCCGTAAATACCTGATATTTAATGGGGTCCGGAGCCACGAGGACGAACTGCCTCGGGGTCGGAGGCTCCCCTATCCTTTCCTTTACGGCCGCTATCTGCCTGTCCAGTGCCGCTACGCAGCCCCCGGGTCCCAGCCAGTAGTCCAGCAGATACTGCCAACACTCCTTGTCCGCCGACTTGTGGGTCTTGGAAGTGCCTATGTACATGACCATGTTGCGGCCCTGCACCTCCCCTTCTATGCCGAGGAAGGCCTCGAAGAGCCAGTGCTCCCTGCCACCTTTGTCCACATACGAGACATGCGGGGCGAAGCGTTTCTCGTCCCAGCGGTAGGGCGACTTTGAGGTGTTTCCTCCCGGACAGAGGGTTATGTCAGAGAATATGCGGGGGCCGCTCCTCTCCTTCTCCCAAGGATATACCTCGGGCGGACTGTCCTTGGCGATGAAAGACAGGCTGTGTACTGCGGAATGCTGCTGCCCGTTCCAGGCTACGGCATATACGAAGTAAGCACTGCCGCTCTTGAGGCCTTCAAAGAAAAACAGCCCGTCCGCGCCCGCAACGCCCTCCTCCTTTATGGTCCCGGCATCGGGCTCGGGGAACTCGCGCGTAGATATGAGGGCATACACTGTCTCGGCGTTTCTTTGCTCGTAAGCAATTGTGGCTGAGCCTGATGATATGTCGCCTATGGTGATTTCCAGGGCAGGTGCGGCCATATTGCCGTCATTCTCCTTCCCACAGCCGCAGAGCGGGAAAAGGAGAATCGCAAAAAGCGATGAAAGGGCCGCCTTCATCCTACAGCGAAGGGTCTATCACTATGTAGAATACGGACTTGGACGGCTCCGCCACGGTAACGGCAAGGGATGTCTCGCTGATGCGCACCGGCACCACGTAGCCGGGATGGATGGCGTTCATCTTGGAAGCGTCTATCATCACGTATGCCTCGACTGAAGTATATGTGGCAGGCATGCTGACGGACTCCTTGTAAACGTATGCCGTTCCTTCCGGCGGGGCGGAGTAGAACTTGCCGTATTCGTCCTGATAGTCGTCCACATAGTCGTAGTCTATGACATATTTCACGTCCATGGCATCGCGCCTGTTGGGAGTGTCCAGCAGGAAGGTCACGGAGGAATATCCGGTCACGCCGTCGTAGGAGGCCCAGTACAGGTTGCTGTTGGTAGCGCCGTTGTATATGGGCATCACCTCAATCTTGGAGGGCAGAAGATGCACAAGGACAAGGTCGCGTCCCTCGGAAACCATCTCGCTGTCAGAGCATTTGAGGGAAACCGGAATGACATATTCCTCACCGCCTGCCTCCAGAAGGGCACGCACCTTGGCTCCGTCCCATTTTAGGTCGAAACTGCGCACAAGGTCCTTGGGCCCCATGGTGAAACTCTCCGAAGAGGCCGTGATGCAATCGGCCGGGACGGCGGTAAAGGATGTGGAATGGGCGCTGTTGTAGGCATCCATAAGCTCGGGAGCCACGGCGACATCCACCTTTACATCCGCGCCCAGGCTGCGTCCGGAGCGGTTGATACCCAAAAGATAATGGCCCGAAGCCGCCGTAATATCCACCACCTGGTACAGAGGCATGCCGCTGGAAAGGTTGATTTCCGAGAAGCCGACCCTGTCGGGAGCGGCATAGTTCAGCCTGTCGTCCTTCATGCAGGAAGACAGGGCCAGTATAGCAATGACAATCAATATATTACGTTTCATGTTCATCTGAGCGTCAAATTAGAATCCGTAATTCTGCGTGTAGTTGACCATTTCGGCCATCAGGGAGGAACTCATGGGGAAAAGGTAGTCCCTGTCGGTGAACACCGCGGGGTTCTCGCCGTTGTAGTCGGTGTTGACCCTCTGCCAGGAGTCCTCGTAGTTGGTGGCCTTAAGGTGCAGGGTCCAGTTGTCGCAAGGATAGTCTTCCTTGGCATACATGTTCCTGACCTCATCGGAGTGGCGCATGCCGCCTTCGAAGGCATATTCGCACATCTTGTCCTGCCTTATGCACCAGCGCAGCAGCTCCTGGTCGCCCTCGATTCCGGGATAGGACACTTCTATGTTGGGCAGGCCGACGCGGTTGCGCACCTTGTTGAGCGCGGCGCAGGCTCCCGCTCCGTCACGTGCGGGCTTTTCGTTCAGGGCCTCGGCAAGGTTGTAATACACCTCGGCAAGACGGATGGACGGATAAACGTAGCGTATGACGGAATAGTCGGCAGTAAGGTTCAGAGGAGTATTGGCCTTGTACCAGCGACGCCATGTGTAGCCCACGCGGTTGATATTGCCAGCGGGCAGCCACTGATTGGTGGCATAGACCTCGGGGTCCTTCATTTCCGCTGCGGTGTAGCTCTTGCCTTGCTCGCGGGAGAAGTCTGTCACCCTGCACTTGAGGGACTGGTCGGGCCACCAGAATCCGTTGGGAACAAAGTTGGAATAGAA
>JAFVCK010000055.1 GCA_017479265.1 Bacteroidales bacterium
AGTCGCCTCTTCGAGGGCGGATTCCTGCTGACTGTGGGCCGGTTGACCGTGCAGACACCCCGTCCGGCAGCAAAACAGGGCATCACCGACCTCTACCAGGCGACATCAGGCAAAAAAGTTCTGCTTTTTGCGGAATTAAGGATATCCAAATAATCTTTATCTTTGCAATATTACGAATTTTTTAAGAAATTTGTGCTATGGCAAAGGATAAGTCTATATGGTTTTGCACCTCCTGCGGCAATGAAAGTTCCAAATGGATGGGACGCTGTCCCGCTTGCGGAGAATGGAACACGATGGTGGAACAGACGGTGGCAACAGGCAAGCAGCCCTCCCATGGCACCGCTTCGCGGACTGCGGTCAACAAGCCCCGGCAGCTCTCCGAGGTAGGTTCCGCCGGAGAAAGGCGCATTTCCCTTCATCTGGAAGAGGTGGACAGGCTGCTCGGCGGCGGTCTCGTGGAAGGATCGCTGGTGCTGATTGGAGGTGAGCCCGGAATAGGCAAATCCACCCTGTCCCTGCAGATTCCCCTGGGCTGCCCCGACCTCAAGACCCTCTATGTCTCGGGAGAGGAGAGCCCCCGTCAGGTAAAGATGAGGGCGGAGAGGCTCGGAGGCGACCTTTCCAACACTTACATTCTCAGCGAAACCCGCATGGAGGATATACTGGAGCAGGCCAAGGAGATTGCTCCGGGGCTCATGATAGTCGATTCAGTGCAGACCATGTTCTCCCAGGGCATAGATTCCTCCGCAGGCAGCGTATCACAGATAAAGGAAGTGGCTTCGCAGCTGCTGTACTACGCCAAATCCACCGGCGTGCCGGTGCTGCTTATAGGACATATCACCAAGGACGGTTATATAGCCGGCCCGAAGATACTTGAGCATATAGTAGATGTGGTGCTGCAGTTCGAGGGCGACGACAAAGGGCCCTACAGGCTGCTGCGTTCAATAAAGAACCGTTTCGGCTCCACTTCGGAACTGGCCGTGTTCGAAATGACGGGCAGGGGCCTGCGGGAAGTGAGCAACCCTTCGGAAATGCTGATGCCCATGCACGAGGAGAATCTCAGCGGAGTCGCAATTGCCGCCATGCTGGACGGACTGAGGCCTTTTCTCTTTGAGGTTCAGGCGCTTGTGAGTACGGCAGCCTACGGCACGGCTCAGCGTTCGGCAACGGGCTTCGACGTGCGGAGGCTGAACATGCTGCTGGCCGTGCTGGAGAAAAGGGCCGGGTTCAAGCTCAACATGAAGGACGTGTTCCTCAACATGGCCGGAGGTCTTCGAATCACGGACCCGGCCTGCGACCTTGCAGTGGTGTGCGCCGTTCTGTCTTCCAACTTCGACTTCGCCATTCCCCGCGACTATTGCTTTGCCGGGGAGGTCGGCCTCAGCGGAGAAATCCGTCCAGTGAACCAGGCGGAAAGGCGCATAACCGAGGCGGCCCGTCTCGGATTCAGAAAGATATTCATTTCATCATATTCCAAAGTCCCCAAGACCGAGGGAATACAGGTGGTGAAGGTCTCCGACATTCCCTCACTCGTCCGCACTCTTTTCAAGTAAACAGGGAGAGTTCCAGCCAGCGGGTTTCCTTGGCATCGAGAAGGGCTCCTATCTGGCCGTAGCGCTCCGTAGCCTTGAGCAGCTCATCCTGCGGAAGGCTCCCTCCTGAAAGTTTCTCTTCCAGCTCGGCCTTCTCAGCGCCAAGCGTTTCTATATCAGCCTCCAGCGCTGCCATTTCCTGCTTTTCTTTCCAGCTGAGACCGGACTTTGAAGAACGCGGCCTGCGGCTATCCGAGGCCGGCTTTGGCTGCTGCTTCTCCTGCTTTCTGGCCGCATCATAATCCTTTATGAAACTGCGGTACTCGCTGTATCCCCCTATGAAATCCTTGATTACGCCGTCCCCGCAGAACACGAAAAGATGGTCCACCAGACGGTCCAGGAAATGCCTGTCGTGCGAAACTATTATCAGAGTGCCCTTGAACTCGGACAGATACTCCTCCAGTATCTCAAGCGTCACGATGTCAAGGTCGTTGGTAGGCTCGTCCAGAATCAGCACATTGGGATTCTGCATCAGTATGGTGAGCAGGTAAAGCCGCCGCTTTTCGCCTCCAGAAAGCCTTTCCACCCGGGAATTCAGCATATCGTGAGGGAAGAGGAAACGCCCCAGCAGGCGGGTATCGTTCACAGTCTGGAGCACAGTCTGGCCGGTAGTGAACTGCATGCCCGACTGACGGTAATACCCTATCTGTATCGACTGTCCCCTGTCCACCACGCCATCGCAGGGCAGTTCGCCCGTGAGAATGTTCAGAAGGGTGCTCTTGCCGGAGGCGTTGCGACCCACTATTCCTACCCTCTCGCCACGCGCCAGATTATAGGTAAAACCATCTATAAGTTTCTTGCCATCCCAGGTGTAACTTACATTGCGACAATTGATTACCTTGTTGCCAAGATAGGACGAACCGGGCTGCATGTCGGACAAGTCCACCTTCTTTTCAATGTAACTGTCCTCCGCCCTTTCCTTAATCTGGAGGAAGGCCTGCTTGCGATACTTCGCCTTGCCCGTACGGGCACAAGGAGAGGCGTGAATCCACTCCAATTCGCGGCGGAACACATTGCGCACCCTCTCGGTCTCGGCGTTGAAATTGTCTATCCTTTCCTGCCGCTTCTCAAGGAAGTTAAGGTAGTCGCCCTTGTATATATAAATCCGCCCCCTGTCCATTTCCATCACAGTATTGCATACCCTGTCCAGGAAATACCTGTCGTGGGTCACCATGAAAAGGGTGCGGCGGGACTGCCTCAGGTGGCTTTCAAGCTGCTCTATGGCATCTATGTCCAGATGGTTCGTAGGCTCGTCCATTATATAGAAATCTGCCTCCGAAGAGAGCATGGCCACTATGGCCACCCTCTTCACCTCGCCCCCGGAAAGCGAAGACATGGGTTTGTCCGGGTCCGGAAGGTCATATTGGCTCAGCAACTGCTTGACCCTAAGCTCATATTCCCACTGCCTGTCACCCTCCTGGTCGGGAGCATTGTCCACAATCTGGCGGAAAATGCTCTTGGAAGGGTCGAAGGCATATTCCTGCTCCAGGAAGGCTATGCGTATGTCCTTCATGAAGAGTATCCTGCCGCCGCTGTCCGAGGAATCCTTGCCCGCCAGTATGCGCAGCAGCGAAGTCTTGCCAGTGCCGTTGGGAGCAATCAGCGCCACTTTGTCGCCCTCGTTTATGTTGAAGGCTATGTTCTCGAACAGGACCTTGGGCCCGTAGGATTTGGATATGTTCTCTATCTGCAGGTAACTTGCCATGTCGTCATTTCAGTTTGACAGCCCCCTCAAGATGGGCCTCAATCTCTTCTTTATCAACAAAATACACTTTAAGGGCACTGGACGAGGGATACTTATTGAAAAAGGGGTCCGTGCACATCCGGAACTCCATGGCGGACACCATGCCCGTCCTTTTCATGCCCCTTTCGTACTCAGCCACCCTCTCCGCCTTACGCGGAATCACCTTTATCCCCGTGCGCCCGTCCTTAAGGGTCACTACCGCCACCACCCTCAGCCTCGGGCGGCTGTCCACGAAGGAAGCGTCGTCGCCCTTGTGGGAAATGGTGATATGCCGCCCGAAACGCGAGTTGATACCGTCC
Organism: Bacteroidales bacterium; assembly: GCA_017479265.1. Classification (GTDB taxonomy): domain Bacteria; phylum Bacteroidota; class Bacteroidia; order Bacteroidales; family UBA932; genus Cryptobacteroides. The sequence continues at coordinate 3,636 of JAFVCK010000055.1, forward strand.
ATCATTTCCCTGAACACCTTCCCGTGCGTTGAAGTGTCCCGAAGGCCCTTCTGGTAGATGTACAGATGTATCATCTCGTGTATTATGGTATCCTCCAATTCGGCCTCCGGTAGGTCTGCACGGCCGTTTATCTTCATGCGGAAGTCGTAATAGCGGGTACCGCCGAGAAGCGAGCGGCGCTTCTTGTAGGCAATGCAGCCAACGAAGGTTTTGGCCCTGCTTATCTGCACGGGAATCTCTGTAAGAGCCCCGCCGAAAATGCTTTCGTTGAACTCCCTGAACCTGCTCTGAACGTATGGAAGCGTAGCCTGCATCAGAAACACTCTTTCAGCACTGCGGAAACGGCCTCCGAGCGGCCCATGGTATAGAAATGCACGCAGGGAACGCCGTGAGCGAGAAGGTCCTTGCACTGGCTTATGCACCACCGGATGCCTGTTCTTCTGACCGCCTCGGGGTCGTCAGAATACCTCTTTAGTTCCCCGGTCAGTTCCACCGGAATGTCTATTGAGAAAGTCTTTGGCAGCACCTCTATCTGGCGCATATTGGTGAGCGGCTTAAGCCCGGGGATTATGGGGACCGTGATTCCGGCCTCCCTGCACCTGTCCCTGAAATCGTAGAAAGCCCCGTTGTCAAAGAACATCTGGGTAATCACATAGTCGGCCCCGGCGGCTACCTTGCGCCTTAGATTCGCTATGTCCGTCTCCATGTTAGGAGCCTCGAAATGCTTCTCCGGATATGCCCCTACGCCTATGCAATAGTTATATGAGCGCCGTATGTCCCTAACCAGTTCGTCGGCATGGGAATAGCCCCCGACCTCGGGAGTAAAACGCTTCTCGCCCAAAAGGGAATCCCCGCGAAGGGCCATCACGTTTTCTATTCCCATGAAATGGAAATCCTTCAGCTGGCTGTCAATCTGCTCTGCCGTAAAGCCTCCGCAGATTATGTGAGGCACCACTTCCACATGGAAAGAGGACATGATGGTGGCGCAGACCGCCACCGGGGAAACGCGGCTCCTGACGACCTCACGGCGGAAACTGCCGTCCGGCAGACGGACGAAACCATATTCCTCGCGGTGATTGGTGACATTTATGTACTTGGGCGCGAATTCCATCAGCGGAGCAATGCTCGCGGTCAGTTCGTCTTTGGTCAGGCCCCTCAGAGGAGGGACTATCTCAAGCGAGGGGAAAGGCTTCCCGGAGTTTAACAGCTGCGAAATTTTCATAAAAGATGGGATAAATATGTCTTTGCCTCCTGCGGAGAAAATCCCCTTGCGGCGGCGTAACTGTCATATTGTGAGCGGCTTATATGCCTTATGGAAGGATACTCCGCATCCGGATGCAGGACTATGAAGCCGCATATAGAAGCATCCGGTATCATGGCGCAGGTACTTGTGAGCGTGATGTCAAGCCCGCTTGGCAACAATGCGAGTATGTCTCTTTTGACGCTGTGGTCAGGGCAGGCGGCATATCCGGCAGCAGGCTTGAGGGGCTTGCAGCGGGCAGCCTTTTCTATACGGCCGTCCAGCCAGGTAGAAGCGGCCTCTGCAAGTGTCACCCTCACGGCCCTTTCCATCATGGAGGCATATTCGCCGGAACACGTTTCGCAGTTGCACCCCTTGGGATGGGCTTTTGGATGCACCGATATAGCGAAAATGCCGAAAGGCCCGTCGCCCTCTGAAGGCACATAATCGGCCAGGGAGCCTTTTTCCCTCAACATGGGGAAATAATTTTCTCCAGCCCTTATGCCTTCCCCTTCCCTGTGCGAAGGGAAGAAACGGGCAGCAACGCGGACAGAAACGCTACCCTCCCTGACGAAACGCTCCAGAATGTCCATACCTTCGTTTATAAGAGCCGCATTCTGCTTCATGCCCCAGGTGGCACAGAACATTTTCCAGTCAAAAAGCGGCACCAGTTCGTCAAGAGGGACTTCCATAAGCGGAATGTCATCAGGAATCATATCAAGGTAATTATCGTGCTCCCCTGCGGATACGACAGGCTCCTTGGCCTCATGCAAATTCCTGAGAGACAGCTGCTTTTCGTGCTGAGCCTTCTCGAAGGCCTCCCTGTCCATCTGGCAGCGCTTGGCCATTACCGCTCCTGCCGAAGCGTCCGGAGCATGGAACACATGGCCGTACAGGGGAGCCAGTTTCACGGCAGTATGCAGGTCGGAAGTTGTGGCACCGCCTACAAAAAGAGGAATGCCCAGCCCCCGCGCGGAGAGTTCGCGGCAGAGCTCCTCCATCTGGAAAAGAGAGGGTGTTATAAGCCCGCTCACTCCTATCATGGCAGCACCACGGCTCACGGCCTCGTCGATTATCTTCTCCGGGGGCACCATAACGCCGAGGTCCAGAACATCGAACCCGTTGCACCTCAGCACTATAGCCGCAATGTTCTTGCCTATGTCGTGAACGTCGCCCTTGACCGTAGCATATATGACCAGAGGACGGTCCGAGCCGCCTTCTTCTTCATTCATGAACGGCTCCAGCACGGCCACTGCATCCTTCATCACCTTGGCCGACTTGACCACCTGGGGAAGGAACATCCTGCCCTCGCCAAATCGCCGTCCGACCTCTTCCATGGCCGCCATAAGCGGTCCTTCAATGACCGTGACAGGGCTTCCGCACTCTTCCAGCACGGCCAGAAGGTCCTCTTCCAAAGAGGCAGACCTGCCTCCGAGAATCGCCTCCCTGAGCCTTTCAGAAGGGGTGGATGCGGCCCTCCTGACTTCCTCTGTCACGGGCCCTTCTGCAGCCGTTATGCTCCCTGCCAGGGCAATCAGCCTTTCGGTAGCCCCCTCGTCCGTGCAGAGTATCACATCCTCAACGGCTTTCCGCAGCGAAGGCTCTATATCGTCATACTGCTGCAGCATCTCGGGATTGGCTATGGCCATGTCAAGCCCGGCCTTTATGGCATGGTAGAGGAACACGGCATGCATGGCCGAGCGTACGGGATTGTTGCCTCTGAATGCGAAAGACAGGTTGGAAATGCCGCCTGAGGTGTAAGCCCCAGGCAGATTGGCCTTTATCCAGCGCACCGCCTCTATGAAATCCAGGGCGTAGCGGTCGTGCTCACGCATGCCTGTCGCCACCGACAGCACATTCACGTCGAATATTATGTCCTCGGGAGGTATTCCGCTGCCTGTCAGGAGTTTATATGCCCTCTGGCAAATCTGCACCTTGCGCTCGAAACTGGTCGCCTGACCCTTCTCGTCGAAGGCCATAACCACCATTGCCGCTCCGAGGCGGTGTATCTGCCGGGCTTTCTCCAGAAAGACCTGCTCCCCGTCCTTGAGACTTATGGAATTGACTATGCAGCGCCCCTGGGCGTTCTTGAGGCCCTTGAGCAGGGTCTCCCAGTTGGAGGAGTCTATCATCAAGGCGGCCTTTGCCACGGCAGGGTCGTTCTGGGTGCAGCGCACGAAGGTCTCCATGGCAGCAGGACCGTCCAGCATGGCATCGTCCATGTTTATGTCTATGATATGCGCTCCGCCTTCAATCTGCCTGGCGGCCACTTCGAGGGCGGTGTCGTAGTCCCCGGCGGCTATGAGTTTGGCAAAACGCCTGGAACCGGCCACATTGGTCCTCTCGCCTATTACTGTGAAATTGCTGCTTGCCGTATCTATTGTATATGCTTCCAAGCCACTGATTGACAGTCTGTTACCTCGCTTGCGCGAAGGCCTTGGCCGAAGCTGCGGCAGGGCCTTTATATGCTCCGGGGTGGTGCCGCAGCAGCCTCCTGCTATATTCACCAGACCGTCCATGGCCTTCATCTGAGCGGCCATGTCGGCAGGCCCCTGGGTATAGCGTCCCATTTCATCCGGGAGTCCGGCGTTGGGGTAGCATATAACCGGCACTTCGCACCAGGAGTCAATATCCTTGAGCATGGGGACCATGTCGCTTGCCCCGAGGGAGCAGTTAATTCCGAAAGCAGCTATGGGATAATGTTTTACGGCTGTATAGAAGGCCTCTATGGTCTGGCCTGTTATGGTGCGGGCGCTGCGGTCCGCAACTGACACGGACACAATCACCGGAAATCCCGGACTCACCTTGTCTATGGCATACAGGGCTGCCTTGGTGTTGAGAGCGTCGAAGGCCGTTTCGAGCAGCAGCACATCCACTCCGCCTTCGATCAGGGCCCGGGCCTGCTCCCCGAAAGCCTCTGCCATCTCATCGAAGGAATACTGCCTCCACTGCGGTCTGCCAAGGTCCGATGCAAGGGTCAGCGACTTCGAGGTGGGTCCCATGCTGCCTGCGACGAGGGCCTTGCCCGAGGCGGCCCGGCGGGCTATCGCTGCTCCTTCGAAGGCCATTCGGAAGGCGTATTCCCCGAGGCCGTATTCCTTCTGCGATATCCTGTTGGCGCTGAAGGTGTTGGTCTCGATAATCTGCGCTCCGGCCGCGATATATTCCCTGTGTATGGCCTCTATGATATCCGGACGGCTGAGATTCAGGCACTCGTTGTTCCCTTTCAGCGGGACCACGATACCTCCCGGCAGGCCGCGCCGGAAATCATCCTCCGTAAGCCCTGCGGCCTGGATTCTGGTTCCCATAGCGCCGTCAAGGCGCAGAAATCTGCCTCCCGCGTCCATCTCTATATGAATTTCTTACCGAGGAAACTACGGCTGAAGAAAGGCACTTTCAGCAACTTGCGGAACAGCCAGGGCTCCAGCGTGTATGTAATCGCTATGGTCGTGACCATGCCAATGAGGGTGCTGGTCCCTATTGACTGTATGGCAGGATGCTTGGCGAATATGAGCGACATCACCACTATTATCAGCACCAGGGCCGAGAAGAATATGGCCGTCTTGTGGTAGGCCAGCAGGTTCTTGTCTCCGTCCCTGACCTCCTTCAGCAGGCCTTGCATCACGAATATGCTATAGTCCACGCCTACGCCGAATATGAAGGTGGAAATCACTATGTTGATGAGGTTGAACTTGATTCCCAGCAGGGCCATCATGCCTTCTACCACATACCAGCTCAGGCACATGGGCATGAAGGCTATGAGCGCAATCCACAGATTGCGGAAGGACAGCAGCAGAATCACGAACACCAGAATGGAGGAAATCAGCAGGGCGGTATTGAAGTCGCTATGCACAACTGAAACAATGTCGCGGCAGTACCAGAAGGGGTCCAGAACTATGGTATGAGGCAGGGATGTAATCTCCCGGGTAGGCTTGTCCTGCTTTTCCTTTACGACATATATCGAATTGAAAGCCATAAACTTACCGTCATCACCCTTCTCTATGAAGTTGGACATGAGACTCTCGGGGATGACTCCCGAATCATAGAGGTCGGCAGGCTCGTAGGAGGCCGTGGCTATAGCCTTGAACGGCTCGAAAATCCTGGGGTGCAGGCCGTTTGCAAGTGCCGCCGCACCAATCTTGGCCATGGTGGTATTGACCTTCTCGGGGGTCCAGTATTCCTTCCAGGCGGCTATCCTCTGCTCCTGCTCGGGCATGGTGCAATAGAGCTCGGAGACCATACCGGAATAAGATGCTACATCGCCGGTGGCTACCAGCGAATCCAGCCTGCGGTTCATCCTGCGGCCGCCCATTACGGCTTCGTCCGCAGTGTCTCCTATGGCAGCGAAATACAGCTGGTAATATCCGTTGTTGTTCTTTTCCTCATAAAGGGAGAGGCTCTTTGCCACGCTCGGGTGGACATAGTCCAGGTTGCGCATGTCGTTGTCGAACTCGACGCGGGGGGAGAACCATATTCCTATGCCCACGAAGATGACTACCGCCGCAATCAGCCAGCCCTTCTGGTCGAAGGGGTATGCGCTCAGTTTGTCTATGCCTCTGAATACGGTCCTGTTGTATGCAACTTTGCCGGGCTTGAGCATGGGAGGCAGGAAGACCAGGGCGAACAAGGTGCTGAATACCAGCATGAAAGTGGCGAAGAGGCCGAAGTCCTTGAGCAGTTCGCTTTCGGTGAAAATCAGGCCGAGGAAGGCTCCTACCGTGGTGATGCAGCCCATGCATACGGCTACGGATTCATCCCTCAGCACAGCCGCCGGGGACTGTACGTAGGTGAAGTGTATGGTGACATGCATGCAGTAACTGAATCCTATTCCGAGTATTATGGCGCTGACCCCAAGGGCCATCAGCGACATCTGTCCCTTGGTCAGGTACATGCAGGCCATGGCGGCTATTGCGCCGAAGATTATCGGGATGACGTTCTGCCAGAGGAAACGGCCGTTCCTGAAGGAGACGAGCAGGATTATGATTATGAGTATCAATGAGATACCTACCGTCAGGGTGAGGTCCTTCTTGATTCTGCGGGAGTGGTTGGTACTGGCTACGACATTGCCGTGGAACAACACCTGAGCTTCGGGATGGGCCTGCTCGAAGGCTTCTATCTCATCCTCGAACATGGTGGTGAGTTTGGTGCCGGTGCCGGAGTCCAGGGAGTTGAAGTTGGGATTGAGGAAGGCTATGGCAACGGTGCTGTCGGCGCAGAACAGGTGGCCGTCCGCTATGGTCAGTCCGCCTGCCGCTTCGAGGCCTTTGCCCCCGAGAAGGGTGTTGCCTATTATGGGCAGCAGGCCGAGGGGGTCGGAGGTGACCATCTTGGTGATGTCGCCGGTTTCGTCAGCGGCCATCATGGCCTTGTTCTTCTTCATCTGTGCGGCTATGGCCTTGGGTTCCAGAGCCTTGTCGAAGGCGCTGTAGCACGATGTGTCAACAAATGAAGGGACATGGGCCATGGCGAATTCAAGGCCGTTTATCATCATGTCGTCTTCGAGGCGGTACAGCCAGGAGCCTATGTAGCCGGTCTTCTCATCGCGGGCGAGAAGGCCGTCCATATATTCGTCCATCAGATATGCAAGGTCCTCTGTGCCAAGCACTTCATCCCTGCCGGTAACCTGCACGAACACCTTGTCCTTCACCTTGAGGTTCTCAAAGGCGATTTCGCTTTCTTCGTTGTCAAGGGGGAAGAGTTTAAGCAGGTTCTCCTCAAACCGCAGGCGGCTGCCAAGATATGCGAAGCCCAGGGTGATGATTGCTATTATCAAGTACATCAAGGGTTTGCGTCTCTTGAAGAACCTGTATATCGCCAAAAAGAACTTATTCATGTAGTATTGTCTTTTTACTTTAAAAATATGCCGGGAGAACCGTCTCCCGCTGATAAGTGCAACTTACAAAAGTACAAAATATCTTTGAAGAAAATGACTTTTGAGGCAGCGATTTGGATGATTTTATTTATTTTTGTGAAGATTATTTGCAAAAACATGGAAGGCTTCCCCGACGGCAAGAGATACAACAGTTATGCAGGCTATCTGAGGCGGCGCTACGGACAGCGTCTCCAGAAGCTTGTCATAGATGCCGGCTTCACCTGCCCCAACAGGGACGGAACCCTTGGACGCGGCGGCTGCACCTTCTGTGACAATGCAGCCTTCCATCCAGGCTACAGCACCAGCGGAAAGCCCATTTCCCTGCAACTGGACGAGGGCATAGAATTCCACCGCGTGCGATATCCGGGGGCGCATTGGTATCTGGCCTATTTCCAGTCATTTTCAAATACTTACGCTCCTCTGGAAAGGCTGCGCGAGGTATATCTCCAGGCCCTTTCACACCCCCGGGTGTAATCGGTAAATTTGTTCCCCAGATATCGGAAATTTGAGAATCCCCGGAAATCGGCAATGCGATTCCCGTTTTTCGGAAACGTGATTCCCCAGTCTGGTATGTGGAAAAAAGTTTAACCAAAAGAGTGTATTTTAGTAG
>JAFVCK010000056.1 GCA_017479265.1 Bacteroidales bacterium
AACGAACTGGCATCCGAAATGTCGCTTTTCTGAAAAACTGCTGTCAATCAGGAATTTACGGAGGCACAACTATAATTTTATTTTTGGGCTGTTTGTAATCTATTGAAAATCAATGCATTGTAAAGCCGCAAACTATAATAATAAATCGTCATTAATTAGTGCGCAAGGCTATGAAGATGTATTTTTGCAGGTGCAAAACAAAACTATTATTAACCAAAACAAACATCATTATGGTCACAAGATGGACCCCGTCCACATATTCTGCAGTGACGACGGAATATTGCTTCGACGGCCAGCCCTCAAGGATAGTCAGCCGGTCGGGGTATGATATCTCCTACAATTACCTTGACCTGCCTCGAAAAATCACTGGTAATGGTACAACTCTCGGAAAATATTCGTACCTTAGCGACGGAACACTGACCGGTACCATCCGCACGGACGGGACGGGTTTTGTGCGAAGAGGTCTTTTGACATACAGAAAGAATAGTGACGGCAGCCTGACATTCGAGGGAGCGGATTTCAGCGCTGGGAGGATGACCTGCGGAGAGGTGATATACGACATCACCGACCATCTTGGCAGCATCAAGAGCGTTGTGATGAGCGGTTCCTCCACCCCTTTGGTGTACAACATCTACGATGCGTTCGGAAAGGAGAGCAGCACTCGCCTGTGTTCTCCGTCCGGTGCGGAGCCTTCGCTCAGGTGGGGTTTCACCGGGAAGGAGAACCAGGACACGGAGTTCGGCATATCGTACGTTGACTTCGGGGCACGCCAATACAGTCCGGCCCTTCGCCGCTGGATGGTCCCCGACCCCCTAAGCGAAAAGTACTACGGCATCAGCCCCTACGCCTACTGCGCCAATAATCCGGTAAATGCAATTGATTCGGATGGAAGACGACCGGTTTATTCAACGCAAGGTTACTTGCTGGGTACTGATGACAACGGACTTCAAGGTGATGCAATAATTATGGACCCGCAAAACTTCCATCCGAACATGAACCCGGAAGAAGCGTTAAAGTATGATTTGGGCATGGACGGATTAGTTGATTCTGACGCGAAGTCGCGCTTCGATGATAGTTTTAGTAGCCTGAGTTCTCGTCCTGATTGGGATGGGTACCTGACATTGGATGAAGCAAATGAATGGTATCGAAATGGTAACGGAGAGCCATTGTATGTTGCATTGGAGAAGATTGATTTATCTAATTTATTTTCTTTAGGTGCACATTCCGTTGGTACTGAAAAGGTTACTCATTTATTTTTCGATAGCGCATCAATTAACGATGCTTTGGTTTATGGACAAATTTCTTTGAAAAGATATCCCAATCATTCCGTGAGGGCATATGCTGATAGCTATGATTTTAGTATGCACAATTGGTGGAATCCTCTGAACTGGCCTCGAAATATTGCGACAAAAATAGGTAAAAAGTATGCGGGTGACGGACAAGACTACGAGATTAATATATATGGGTCCAAACGATTAAAACCAATTCTACCATGGATAAAGTAGACGGAGGTATAGCCATACTGTCAATAATCCTCGTAATTGTGCTCTTAATTTTGGGGCCTTGCGGGGAACATCCTTTGGGTGGAGGCTTTACTTACTTTGAATCACCGAGGATGATTAGCTATTGGAATATGAAGGATACTCTCCATCTTGATATTCCAAAAGACGTGCTATCATATAAAAATACTTTGAACTATCTTCTGGTTAAGCAGCGTCCTGCTCAATACCCTGATGTTCTTGATGATACAAAATACGTCTATCCTCATGGAAGAGATACTGTTTATTACTTCTTCATCGACAAGAGAGCTAAAGAAGTGACCGGGCCTTTGCTATACTCGGAGATGGAAACGTATCTGAAAGATAAGGATCTTGTCAAGATGCTGAAAAAGTTGGATTGATATGCTCCGGCAGCCATTATTTGCGCCCCTGCACCTTCCGTGATGCAAGGGCGTTTTTCTGAATCCTCATAAAATAGCGTGGAGGGCATGTGCCTGATTAGCAGCAAAAAGAGGGGTGCGTCTTTACCTTATACCGAGGAAAGACCCACCCCTCTAAGTGTTCATTGTCAGTGCTTTAGCCTCCACGGCCAAAACCCTCCGTAGCCCGTCCTACAGCGCGGCGATGGCCTCGGGCGACAGGCCCAATGCCTTGGAGATTATTTCTGTCGATACGCCGAGCCCTTTAAGGTTGCGGGCGTTATCCATCTTCTCATCCTTGCGACCATCAGCCCGTCCTGTTTTCTCCCCACGTGCTTCGCCATCGTACACTCCGAGCTCATAGCCGGAGGACTTGAGGAGTTCGCGCTCCTGCTCTGATATCAATGACTTCATATACTCAATGATTGAATCGATGTTCTTCACCTTGTCGGTTTTGGCCGCCTCGGCAATGGGGGCGAACCTTTCCAACTCCTTGGGTAACTGTGCAAAGGTATGCAAATTTTTGAAGAAATAAAACCATTCGTAAATGCTTTTGCCACCTTCATCACCGGAACCGTCATATCGGGGCAGTTCGAGGATGTAGATGCCGAGCCTCGCGGGGTAGGCTTCCTTGGTGTCGACCTCCTGCAGTTCGTAGTGGAAGAGGCTCTGTTTATTGGCGGGCCTCGGGTTGTGCGGGATGCCGCTGTCCACTATGGCGACGACGTTGACCGGGGCAAGGTCCTTATATGGCCTTCCGCTGCGCACCTGGTTGAAGATGATATGCGAGCCGAAGAAAAGGAGCCGTTTGGGAAAGTCGGACTCGTAGCACTTCTGGACCTCGATGATGACCCTTTCTCCGGTCTCTGTCCTGCAGACGAGGTCTACCCGGGACTTCTTGTCTCCCTTGGCCTGGACGGTGAGTTCCTGGGGGAGCATCTCCACGGTATCGACCCTGACCGGGAGTAGGTCGTTGAGGAACATCTTGACGAAGTCGGGGTTGTCGAGGAAGACGTCCTTGAGCACGTAGTCGCTGAGGATGTCGCGGTAGGGCCGGCTCAGTATGCGCCTGATTTCTTGTAAACGTGCCTCGCGCGATAGTTCTGCCCCAATGTTGGAGGAGTCATAGAGGGCCACCAGGGTGTCGAGGTCCCCGGGTGAAAGCCTGTCGAACAGAGTGTTTGCCATGTCGAAAACATTTTTTCGCCGGCAAATATATAATAGAAAAAACCAGCCCCAAAGCGTTTGTGTCCCAAGATTTGCAGATTTTTACGAATCTTTACAAAAATTTACTTTTCTTTACAAGGACAACAAAAATCTTTACTATATTTGCGATTGTGATACAGAAGAATATATCATTCTGGACATTCTATTTCTCCGGCCCCCATCCTGATAATTACTTGAAGGACATGGAAAAGCTCGTGATGAAGATAAACTCCATAAACAGGAGCAATTTTAAAGTGGACTCAATAATTAAAACGACGGCCGCTCCATTACTGTCGGAGTGGCCGTCGTTCAACCCTATTATTATCAACTAAACTAACCGTTGACTATTTAAAGCAAAGGCCGTGCCAAAAACGGCTTCTCAGTTGCTTTTTTCGAATTTCAACTGCTGTATGTGGTAACTTTTCCCCTCGGAGCAACTGACGAAAATCGTCACGCTCATGCTTTCTCCACCCGCCGTCAGGGTGCCGTACGCATACTTCATGTTCGGCCTCCCGGCTGTGTGGTTGATTTCGAAGGAGCGGGGTTTATAAGTATCGAAGAATGATTTGACTATCTGTCTGGCCTGGTTGCGGCTGGCATCGTTGGTGTTGCTGAACACGGTGACTTCCAGATTCTCGGCGAACCATGCGGACAGCCTTTCCGCGTCTCCGTTGCGTATGTATTTGGCGATAGGGACGAAGACATCGTAGTTTTCGGAAGAGGTCTGGGCGAAAACATCCGTCCAGAAAAACAGGGCCAGCGCCGTGGCAATCAATACGATATATTTTTTCATATCCTTGCGCTCATCCAACAAATTCCGAGCCATATCCGATAATTTTATGTATATTTGCAAAGTATGAAGATTACGCTTCTCACAATGGGCAGGACCGATGTGGATTGGGTCCGCGAAGGTCTCGGGATTTACTGTTCGAGACTCTCGCACTATGTGCGTTTTGAAATCTGCGAACTGCCCGAGATGAAAAATGTCTCCGCTCTGCGCCCCGAACAGATAAAGGAAAAGGAAGGCAAGTTGCTGCTGTCCAAGGTCAGGCCGGGCGACGAGGTGATTCTTCTGGATGAGAAGGGCAGGAGCCTTCGTTCCGTGGATTTCGCGGCGAGGCTCCAGGAGATAATGAGCCGCTCCGCAAGAGACATGGTCTTTGTCGTCGGCGGGGCCTACGGCTTTTCCAAAGAGGTCTATGACAGGGCCGACGGCATGCTGTCCCTCTCTCCGATGACCTTCTCGCACCAGATGGTGAGGGTGCTTTTCACCGAACAGCTGTACAGGGCGTTTACCATAATCAGGGGCGAACCATATCACAATGAATAAGGCGGGGAGGTTCATAAATTCATATCTGTGGCTGGTGCTGCTGGCCGCCGCCCTGCTGGTGCTCGGAGTTTCGCTGGCGTTCAATAGGGAAACGGACTATACTTCCAGGGCTGCAGCAAGGACTTCCAGGCAGATTGCCGCAAGAATGGCCATGCTGGAGGGTTATATGGCTGAGGTGGCCTCGCTGGAGAGCGATACATGGCCCAGCCTGAAGGGATTCCCCGAGGATATGGTCGTATATAGGTACGAAGACGATTCCCTGCGCTCGTGGTGCAACCAGTTCACCCTTGACAACGACGATATATCCCGTAGGTCCTATATCCAGAGAATCAGGAACTTGCGTTTCAATCTCGTGTCCCCGCTCACGGACGTGGACACCTCCGTGAGCTATCTCAACATGGGCCCGAAATGGTACCTCGTGAAGGGCATGACGGGTCCCGGCGGCTGCTGGGTGATAGGCGGTCTGGAAGTCAAGCACAGCTATGACGGCAGAATAGGCAACGGGGTCAACCCCCACCTTGGACTGCCCGACCGTTTCGTCATAAATCCCATTTCGTACAGCGGGGGAGTGCCTGTCAAGGTGAAAGGCCGTCCCATGATAAAGATTATTCGCGAAAACGTAGGCGTAATCCCTCTTCTGCCACATCCGACGGCGCTGTGGCTGGCGCTTTTCCTGATAGTGGCTGGTGCCTTGAGCATACTTCGCCGTCATCCGCTTCCATGGGTGACGGGGACGGTGATGGCGGGGCTGACCATTGTCCTCGGCCTTTTCTACCTGCTCGGGCACGGCATGCGTAACGTCTCCGAACTGTTCTCTCCCAATGTATATGCCGACGGTCCCGTGCTATACTCGCTCGGAGCCGCCCTTATCATAGCCGTATGGGTGGTGTCCATGGTGACCTGCCTTTTCATGGGAAGGGCCGCCCTGCTTCGGATTGCCGTCAGAAATACCTTCGGCAAAGTACTGTATATCAGCCTCATAGTCCTGGCCTTCGCGGGCGTAGCCGTATATACCCACCTTTCCTTCAAGAGCATAATCCTCAATTCCAACATAGTGCTGGAACTGTACCGTATCACCAGCCTCACCCGCTTTACGGTATATGTCTATCTGGCCGGAATGAGCCTGCTGATGTCGCTTGCTCTGCTGCTGCAGATGGCCGCTCCGCTGATTCTGCGCTGGACAGGGCTCAGGATAGACATTTTCTCCCGCTGGTCGCGGATAGTGCTGTCCTCCCTTGCTGCCGTTTATCTGGTGGCCACTTCTTCCCTGCTTGGTTTCCGCCGCGAGGAAAGCCGCATAGGAATATGGGCCAACCGCCTTGCCATAGACCGCAACCTCGCCCTGGAACTCCAGCTGCGCGGGGTGGAAAGGGCCATAGAGAGCGACCCGGTCATATCGGACCTCATCATGGGCAAGAAGGATTACCGTATCATAAATGACAGGATTACTGAGAATTATCTCGGACGCATAGTGCAGGACTACGATGTCGTCATGTATATGTCCGGCGACAATGACGGCGATCCCTCCGCGTTGAGGTTCTTCAACGAAAGGCTGCGCAGCGGTACGGCCATAGCCGACAGTTCGCGTTTCTTCTATTCCCGTTCCGTCGGCGGCAAGGCGCAGTACACTGGTCTCTTTGTTTATTATACCCCTCCCGAGGGCGTGACCCGTCTTTTCCTCGGAATAGAGTCCAAGGCGGACAAGGTGGGCAGGGGGTATTCTTCCATACTCGGCGATTCCGGCCCCGGCTCCATAGTGGTCCCGCAGCGGTATTCCTACGGCAAGTACCTGGATGACAAGCTGGTAAGCTATCAGGGAGATTATGCCTATCCCACCGTTCTGAGCGGCCGCCTGCTGTCTTCCAACGAGGGTTCCAGCGGTTCGGGATTCATAGGTACGGACAAGTATATCCACTTCGTCACGAGAGTGTCGGACGAGGAGACCATAGTGATTTCCAGGCCCAATGAGAATGTGACGCGCTATTTGGTGGCCGGCTTCCTGGTTGCCATAGCCGCATATCTGGGCATAAGCCTCGGCTCCCTCAGGCGCCGCCCTCGCAAGGTGTTCGACCGAAACTACTACAAGTCCAGGATCAACACCGTACTGTATCTGTCCCTGATAGCCACCCTCGTGACCATGGCGGTCATCAGCGTGCTGTTCGTGTACAGGCGCAACGAGAGCAATGTCATGAACCTGATGACGGGAAAGATAGGCACCATACAGTCCCTGGTCGAGGCTTCGGCCCGCTACTATTCCTCCCGTCAGGATTTCAACACCCAGGAGTTCAGCGGCACCCTGGAGAACATAGCCTCCTATACCAAGTCCGACATTTCCCTGTACACTACCTCCGGCCGTGTGTTCAAGTCCACCTATCCGCAGGCTTTCGAGCGAATGATGCTGGGTTCGCGTCTGGACGAGGATGCCTATCAGAGCATAATGTACCGCAACCTCCGCTATTACATACACAAGGAAAAGTTCGCTTCGCACACCTTCTATTCCATGTATGCCCCCGTGTTCAACGGGGAGGGCAGGATGCTGGCCATAATCAGCGCCCCTTATACCGATTCTGGGCTGGACTTCCGTTCCGAAGCCCTGTTCCATACCGTTTTCATAATCACTGTTTTCCTCCTTCTGCTGCTGATAACGAGGTTCCTGACAGCCAAGGTGGTGGACAATATGTTCCGGCCCCTTACCGAGATGGGAGAGAAGATGAATTCGGCCAGGACGGACGGTCTTGAGTATATCATATACGAGCGGGAGGACGAGATTTCGGCTCTGGTGAGGGCGTACAACCTTATGGTCCACGACCTTTCGGAGAGTTCCAAGCAGATGGCACAGGTGGAGAGGGACAAGGCATGGAGCGAGATGGCCCGCCAGGTGGCCCATGAAATCAAGAACCCCTTGACTCCCATAAAGTTGCAGATTCAGAGAATAATCCGTCTGAAGGGCAAGAACGACCCTCAGTGGGAGGAGAAGTTCGATGCCATGGTGCCTGTGATACTGGAGAGCATAGACGGCCTCACCGATACTGCCAACGAGTTCTCCACCTTCGCGAAGCTCTACAGCGAGGAGCCCGTGACCATCGACCTGGACACCTTGCTTTCGGACCAGGTGGCGCTCTTTGACGACAAGGAGGATATCAGTTTCCATTACATGGGCCTCAAGGGAGCCCTCGTGCAGGGTCCCAAGCCTCAGCTTACCCGTGTGTTCGTGAACCTGCTGACAAATGCCGTACAGGCCCTCGACGGGGAAGGCCGGCATGGAGAGATATTGGTTTCGCTGCGCAATTCGGCCCGTGACGGATTCTATGACATAGTGTTCGAGGACAACGGCCCCGGAGTGCGAGACGAGAACCGCAGCCGCCTTTTCACCCCCAACTTCACCACCAAGAGTTCCGGAACCGGACTGGGCCTGGCGATTTGCAAGAACATCATAGAGCGCTGCGGAGGCGATATATCCTACAGCCGCTCATTCTCCCTTGGCGGTGCCTGCTTCACGATTCGCCTGCCCAAGAAGTGATTTGCTGCCCATACGGACGTACAGTGCAATATAAACCTCCAGGCAACAACCCTTTTCTATAACAGAGTTTCGTAGAGGTCCAGGTTCTCGGTGTCCATTTCCAGCAGTTGGGTCTTTACCTTGTTCTTGATCCAATACACCATGTTGGCTGACATGCCGCCCAGCAGGAATC
>JAFVCK010000057.1 GCA_017479265.1 Bacteroidales bacterium
AAACTTATGAAATCAAGAGAGCCATTGATAAGGACTATGAGCGCCGCTTGCGCTGGCAGGTTGTCTTCGACCCGAATCTCCCCAAGTGGAACTACCTCGTCAAACCTCTCTATTGAACCAAGTTATTTTTTAAGCATTACTTAATTTTGTTTGTGGTTTATTATTTTTCGTATCTGGCTGTAAGGTGATAATCCTTGGTCCTTCCGGTCATATCTGCCGTAATGGTAATATCCATTCCCCGGGAAATGTCGTGAATGCCGTACAGGGTACGGTCAACCTCCGCTCCGCCTTCGGAAGTCACCTTTACGTATGCATCGAAGGCCACGTTGGCACGAATCTTCACGGCAGTAAGGTCGATCTGCTTGCGTTTGTCCTTGGTGACAAGGAATGAAACCTCCCCCGTCTCCTGGTTGATTGCACCGGGGAAACTCAAGGAAAGCTCCTTTCCTGTTGCATCCTTCATAGTGGAGCAGATATAGATGGCGCTCAGGCTCGCATCGTCGTGGACGTAATCGGCATCCGGCTTGG
The DNA here is from genome assembly GCA_017479265.1 of Bacteroidales bacterium. GTDB lineage: Bacteria > Bacteroidota > Bacteroidia > Bacteroidales > UBA932 > Cryptobacteroides. The sequence continues at coordinate 529 of JAFVCK010000057.1, forward strand.
CACAGGAAAACAGTCCGCCAAGAAGCAGGGCCATGCCCAATATTGTGATTATTCTTTTCATATATGCTGTCTGTTTATGCTACCAACCGGGGTTGTTGTCCTTCTGGTCGATAAGTTCGTTGTTGGATATCTCGGTGATAGGAAGAGCGAATGCATAGTAGCTCTCAAGGAAGGTATGCGTGCGTCCCGCACCGTCGCAGCTGACCTGCTTGTAGGTGAAGGTGCCGTCATCGTTCTTGGTAATCCAGCATCCGTGGAAATTCTTCTCGTTGATTACCTCCACCGCATCCCTCCAGCGGCGCAGGTCCCAGAAACGGCGGCCTTCGCCTGCCAGTTCCACCATGCGCTCATGCTTGATGTCTGCCATGACGGCCTCGGTGGTAGTGCCGCTCTTGGCAGGCAGACCGACGCGGCCGCGGACCTTGCCGAGTTCAATGTTCGCAAGTTCGCAGTCACCCTTCTGTGCAAGAGCCTCGGCCTTGTTCAGAAGCACCTCGGAATAGCGCTGGAAGATGGAGAAATGGTCGCTGCCATACTTCTCCCAGCCTTCCTGGTTCTCGGTGATGAACTTGCGGAGATAGTAACCCGTGACGGTGGAACCGGCGGCTCCGGAGACATCGAAAGCCACTATCTTGTCAAGGCCTCCGTCGTAGGTCTCTATGGTACGGCCCTCCCAAGTTGCGCCGTTATATAGAATGGAAGCGTAGAAACGGGGCTCACGTCCTGTATAGGGGTCGTCGCCATGGGTGCTCCAGCTGAAAGGAGTACCGTCAGCCATTTCATAACTGTCCACCAGCTCGGAAGTAGGACCGAACACTGCATATACGTTGGCACCGGGATGCTTTCCGTCCTGGTCGCCGTCTCCGAGGGGACGGAAGAATACGTCGGCGCGGTGGGTCAGCTTGTTGGAAACATATTCGAACACGAGAAGGTTCTCGGGAGAATCTATGTCGGCGAATACATTGGCATAGGACTTGGGGTCGAGCCGGCCGCCGCAATCCGCGCACTTGTCAGCCGCCTCTATGGCTACGTCCCAACGCTTTGCATACAGGGAAGCACGGGAGAGAAGACCCCATGCCGCCGCCCTGGAGATTCGTCCCCGGGGAAGTTTCTCGTCGATATTCTCTCCGGCATAGCGCAGGTCACCTTCGATAAGGTCCCATATTTCCTCGGGGTCGGCGAGGGCCTTGTTGTTCTGGTCGGGACCGTCAACGGCATCGCGAAGGACGCACTTTCCGTAAATGGCCATGAGCTTCATGTAGCAGTATGCACGCACGAAACGGATTTCTCCGCTGCGGGTCTCTGCATAGGTATCGCTTATTTTAGGTCCATAGACAGGAGCGTCGCGAAGGAACTCGTTGCACCTGCGGATGCGCGTATAGCAATCGGACCAGCACTCGAAAGTACCAGCACCCTGTCCGTTGAAACTGGAAGGTCCCTGCAGGAAAGAGGCGTTGTAGGGATGGTTGTACTGGTTCCAGGAATTGGACTTTATCAAATCGGAATATGCATCCCAGAAACGGGTCAGGTTGGCATCTCCGCCAATGATTCCGTCATTTTCCTTGAGGAAGGAATACAGGCCGAGAAGATAGGTGTCCGCGGAATTCTCGCTCGACCATACGGAGGCTACCGAATACCTGTCGGAGGGCTCTATGTCAAGAGCCGAGTTCACCCACTTTTTGCATGCGCCCAGCGCAAGGACTGCGGCGAGCAGGACAATGATGTTTGCAAATGACTTTTTCATATCTTTTCCTCCTGTTAGAATGTGAGTTTGGCACCGATGCTGACGGTACGCTGCTGAGGATAATAGCCATTGTTGATGCCGGGGTTCTCCGGATCGATGTACTTGAACGCGGAGAAGGTCAGAAGGTTGGTTCCTGCTACGAAGAAGCGGCATCCTGAAAGAGGAGTCTTTGTGAAAATCTTGCGCGGCAGGTCGTATGCGAGCTGCACGTTCTTCACGCGGAGATAGCTTCCGTCACGAATCCACCAGTCGGACAGCCATGCGTTGTTGGCGTTGGTGCCGGCGGCCAGGCGGGGATATGTGGCATTGGTATTCTCGGGGGTCCAGGCGTTCTCCACAAGATAGCGGAGGGTGTTTCCGCCGCCGTAGAATGCGCGGGTGTACATGGTGTTGTCCATGTTTCCGTTGGACCAGGTACCGCAAAGGGCGTAGTTGCAAAGTGTAGCGCCCTGGAGCAGTACGCTCAGCGAGAGACCCTGGTAAGCCACGTCGAAATTCAGGGAGAATGTCATTTCAGGAGTGCTGGAGCGGCCTATCTTCACGAAGTCCTCGGTGGAATTGATCTTGCCGTCGCCGTTGACATCCTGATACTTGATGGCGCCCTTCTCAGCCCATCCTGAAGGAGCGTTGGGATACTCGTCCACTTCCTCATCGGTCTGGAAAAGGCCGAGTGCATGGAAGCCGTAGAATGCTCCGAGAGGCTGGCCGAGCTGGGCCCTGTAGGAAGGATATGAATCAGACAAACGCTTGGAAAGCAGGCGGTTGCGGGACCATGAAAGAATACCCGTAATGCCGTAGCTCCAGCCGTTGGTGAACGCGTCCCGCCAGCCTATGGTCATGTCGAATCCCCTGTTGTCCACAATACCGGTATTCATCCAGACGGGGTTGTTGCCTCCCAGTGAAGGAGAATAGTAACCGGTGCTGTCGTACTCGAGGATGTTGGTGGTGTACTTGTAGAACACGTCCAGTTCGAGGGAGAGCCTGCTGTTGAAGAGCTTGGCCTCGTAGCCTATGTTGTAGGTGTTGGTGCGTGACCATGTAAGGTCTTCATACACATACCCGGTGGTATAATAGATGGAATATGGAGTCCCGCCTATGTAATGGGTGATGGACGGAGACATCGAAGAATAGGTCTGCATGTACAGGTACGGGTTGGTGTCGTCCGAACCGAGCACACCGTAGGAAGCACGGAGTTTCATGAAATCAATCCAGGAAACGCCTTTGAGGAAATTCTCTTCGGAGAGCACCCAGCCGAGGGCGACCGAGGGGAACATTCCCCAGCGGTTCTTGGGAGAGAACTTGTAGGATGCATCGGCACGGAACGTGACCTCGGCGAGATACTTCTTGGCGTATGCGTAATTGACGCGGGCTGCGGCACCGAAGCGGCCGGAGTCGCTGTATCCTCCGGAAACCGGAACCGACGGGTAGGTGGTACCGAGGTTGATATCTATAGGAGAGCCTTCGGAATATCCGGACTTGTAGCCTGTCATGGTATCGCCGTGATAGGTATATCTTTCGCAGAAGAGCAGGGCGGAAACATGGTTCTTTCCGAAATCCCTGTCATAGTTGATCTGTGGACGTATGGTCAGGTTGTAGCCCATGGAATGGGACTTGTTGAAGTTGTTCTCCCCTATACCGAGGGAAGTCTTCTGGCTGACCTCGTCCGTTGTAGCGCTGTAAGAATAGAGCTGGAAGGATTCTAGATAGTTTCGGTTCAGCGTATAATCGAAGTTATAGGCAATGTTCACGCCTATCTTCAGGCCCTTTAGCGCGTTCACATTGAGTGCGGTGAAATCGTAATCAAGGTTGGAACGGACCTCGGCCATCCATCTGTCTTCAGTCTGGAAACCCGTGTTCAGGGCGGCCAGAGGGGTGTAGGTGTATGTTCCGTTGGTGTATCCCAGGGGCAGTCCGTTATACTCTGAAGCGAGGATAGGAATAGCGTAGCAGGCCTGCCGCAGAGGGGAGAATTCACCCTGCCATGAACCGTTGCTGGTCCTCATGCTGAGTCCGGGCCAGTGGCGTGCGGAATTGGCAGCCGAAAGGTTGATGTTGTAATGCAGGCCCTTGGTAAGCTGGGCATCCAGGTTGGCACGCACGTTGAAACGCTGCAGCGAGGTGTTCTTGAGGATACCCTGCTGGTTCATATATCCTATGGACGTGAAGTAGCGCAGGCGCTCGGAACCTCCCGTGGCGGAAATGTTGTGCTGGTGTGTAAGACCCATCTTATTATATATGAGGGCCCAGTTGTCGGTCTCGCCGTAGAGTCCTCTTGCCTTGAGCGAAGCTATTCGGGCCTCGTCCCAATACGGAGCCTGGCCGTCCAGCTCGCGGGCCTTGTTGTGCCAGTAGATATACTCGTCGGCGGTCAGAAGGTCGGGAGTCACGGTGTTGGTATCGAAGGATACGGAACCGTCATAAACAATCTCAGGCTTGCCCTGGCGGCCTTTCTTGGTGGTCACCAGCACGACTCCGTTCGCACCCTGGATACCGTAGATGGCCGCAGTGGCGGCATCTTTCAGAATGGAAACGGACTCGATGTCGTTGGGGTTGATGTAGGTGATGGAACGCTCGACGCCGTCCACGATGATAAGCGGCGAGGAATTGTTGAAAGTCGAAGTACCGCGCACGAGAAGGGCTGCGGCATCACCTCCGGGGATACCTGTGGTCTGCACCGTAGTCATACCGGCAAGGCGGCCTGTGAGCATTGAAGAAACGTTGGTGTTCGGGGCTTTCAGCAACTCCTGGCTGCTGACCTGTGAAACGGAACCCACGACAAATTCCTTCTTCTGGGTACCGTAACCTACAACCACGGTACCTTCAAGCAGATTGACATCTTCCTCGAGCTGCACGTTGATGATGACCCTCTCCCCTACGGTCTGCTCGACTTCCTTGTATCCGAGCATGCTGTAAACGAGAACGGAATTGCGGTCCGGTACGGAAATCTTGTAACTTCCGTCCGCGAGAGTCATCGTACCGGTCTTGGAACTGCCTTTAACATAAATGAAAACACCTGATGCTCCGTCTCCGGAGGTGTCCGTCACTGTCCCGCTGACGGGGATTTGCGCCAAGGCCTGGGCCGACGCAAGGACTGTAAGCACAGAGCATAGAAATAGTGCAAACAGTCTGTGATTTAATAATTTATGCATGTTAAGTGTTATGTAGTTTGCATCTTATTGACTTCAAAATTACAAATAAATTCATAAATATTCCTATATTTGCTAAAATATTTTCAAAACATGAAAAAATATTTCTCCATAATTCTTTGTTCGATTGCCATGCTTGCAGCATTGCAAGGATGCAAGCCTTCACAAAGCGGACAGGAAGAAACCCCGTCACTGGAACCCGTGCTTTCGGACGACCCAGTCCCTTCAGAGGAGCCTGCATTATCCGAAGATCCTTCAACGGCACCCGAGGAACCTTCGCAAGACTGGAGCTGGGAAAACGGATATCCTAAGGGAGTCAGCGTTGAAGTCTTCGACGAGGATTTCTCTGACGGAGGCAAATGCCACGGATACATAGCCACTATAGACTTCAGCATCAATCCCAACCTGAAATTCAACTGCCTGAATTCATCCAAGAAAAAGAAACCCACGGGATTCTTCGCCGACCTGCAGGAAAGTAACGGCACCCCGTGCCTTGCCATCAACGGAGGATATTTCGCCGGCAGCACCAGCGTCAGCCTTGTAGCCCGCGACGGCAAACTCGTAATCTCAGCGTTCCGGGCATTCAACTGGCCCAATGACGAGCATGCGGAATGCACCATGTACCCCGTCCGCTCGGCAATAGGACGCATGGGCGACGGACATTTCGAAATACAGTGGACCTATTGCACGGACCCCGCCTTCCGCACGCATACCGTATTCCCCTCCCCTCTGGACAACAACGAAAAGACCAAGACCTTCATGACGGAACCTCCGAAGGCGGATTATTGCGAAGGTACATGGTCCTGGGAGCCCCAGGACGCAATAGGCGGCGGCCCGAGGCTCGTCAAGGACGGAAAGGATGTCTCCGCCGAGAGTTACTGGGGCGAATGTCTGGATGCCGGAGGCACTTCCGGATTCTACAGGGTGAACCGCACCGCCGCCGGAATCACCGAAGATAACAAGCTGATACTCATAGTGGCAGACGGGCGCGGCTCCAACGACAGCAAGGGTTATACCCTGGCCGAACTCGCGGCCAAGTTCATATCCCTGGGATGCACGGATGCCATGAACCTGGACGGAGGCGGATCTTCCTGCATAGTCGGCGCAGAAGGGAAGATTCTCAACGCCCCGAGCGATTCAGGAGGAGAGCGTTCCGTAGCATCGGCCATCGTCATTTCCGAATTGCCGCACTGATACTAAAAACGCCGGACCCCCAAAAGGGCCCGGCGCTTTTAATTATCTAAATGACAGTTACTTGACGAACTGCTCCTTTAGACGGCCAATCTTGGCATCTGCATCGTCTCCAGCCGCACCGAAATAGAACTTGATCTTGGGCTCGGTACCCGAAGGACGCACGGACACCACATCGCCGTCCTCATCGAAGAACTGCAGCACGTTGGATGAAGGCAGCCCCGTAGCCTCGGTATCGAGATAGTCTATGACCTTGTTGACCTTGGAACCCACCAGCTCTGCCGGAGGATTGGCCCTCATGTCCTTCATAATCTGCTGTATCTCCTCTGCACCGCTCTTTCCCTTGCGCACCAGCGACACCAGGCCCTCCTTGCGATAGCCGTACTCCTTGTATATCTTCTGCATCAGCTGATACAGGGTAAGACCCTGCTCGGCGGCCCAGGCGGCACATTCAGCCACCATGCAGCAGGAAATGGGAGCATCCTTGTCGCGCACGAACTCGCCCACGTTGAAACCGTAGCTCTCCTCGCCTCCGCAAATGAACTCGCCCTTCCCTTCGTTGCGGCGCACCACATCGGCAATGAACTTGAATCCGGTCAGCACGTCATAGCACTTCACTCCGAACGAAGCGGCAATCTGGCGTATCAGCTCGGTGGTGACTATGGTCTTGACGACATACTTGCTGCCGTCCAGCTTGCCCAGCTCCTTCCAGCGGGTCAGTATGTAATATGTAAGCATGGCTCCAGTCTGGTTGCCGTTGAACAGCACCATGCGGCCCTGCTCGTCGCGCACCGCTATGCCCATGCGGTCTGCATCGGGGTCAGTCGCCATCACTATGTCCGCCCCTTCCCTGTCGGCCACCTCTATGGCCATCTTGAGGGCGGATGCCTCCTCGGGATTGGGAGATGCCACTGTCGGGAAGTCGCCGTCGCTGACATCCTGAGCCGGGACGTGGATTATGTTCTTGAATCCCAGGCGGTCCAGAGCCTCGGGAACTATGCGCACCCCGCAGCCGTGCAGGGGCGTATAGACTATCTTGATATCGGAATGGGCGGCCCTGGCCTCGGGAGAAAGCATCAGGGTCAGCACGTCATTGAAGTATGCCTCGTCTATGTCGCGGCCCATAAGCTCGATTTCGCCGCACTCGTCGCCGGGAGTGAACTTCACCATGGAAGGCTCGGTAATCTTGGCCACCTCAGCCACAATGTCCTTGTCCACGGGAGAAATAATCTGTGCTCCGTCAGACCAGAACACCTTGTATCCGTTGTACTCCTTGGGATTATGGGAGGCGGTAATCATCACGCCGGCAACGGCCTTCTTGGCCCTCACGGCATAACTCAGCAGAGGTATGGGGCGTATGTTCTCGAAAAGGAACACATGCAGGCCGTTGGAAACCAGGACATCGGCGGTGATGCGGGCGAACAGCTTGCTGTTGTTGCGGCTGTCGTAGGAAATGCACACCCTCAGGTCCTCCCCCTGCACATGGGACTTTATGTAGTTGGCAAGTCCCTGGGTAGCCATTCCGACGGTATAGCGGTTCATCCTGTTGGTGCCCACGCCCATTATGCCGCGCAGGCCGCCGGTGCCGAACTCCAGGTTGCGGTAGAACGCATCCTCGAAACCGGCGGGGTCGGAGTTGCGCAATTCAAGTATCTTTCCCTTGGTCTCGGGGTCGAAATCTCCTTCGAGCCAGGCCTTTGCTGCTGCATTGAAATCTTGAGCCATATCAATAAGGTTTGTGTTACCTTGCAAATGTAAGGAAAATTTGGCTAAATTTGCATAAGTGTAACAAATGTTTTTTTAAATATGGAAAATACTGCCTTGAACAACGCTTCAATCTTCATCATGGTACTTGGCGCTATAGTACTCGTATTGTGGCTGATTTCGCTTATAAGGATACTTATACTGAAGAACAGGATACGCCGCAAAAACGGCTATATATGGCGTCAGAAGCTTGATATCCAGGATCTTCACGCCAGGATTCGCGAAGAGTCAGCCGCACGCACCAGGGCCGAGGAATCCCTTGAAGCCGCATACGCGGCAAACGACGCCCTAGCGGGCAAACCCGTCGCGGAAGGCACAGTCAGCGCACCGAGGATTTCCCCCATCGAAAAGCTGGACGAGGCAATGGAACGCTCCCACGCCTACCTTCGCTCTTCCTTCAGCGAGAGCGACCTCACGATGATGACAGGCCTGGAGGAAAGGGAGATATACAAGGCCCTCGGAGACCGCTCCTTCGGCGAATACGTCAACAAATGGAGGCTGGACTATGCGATAAGCACAATGCGCGAGAGCGACGGACGCACCTCGGAGAGCATCGCGGCCGACTGCGGCTTCCCCAGCCTGTCCGCCATGGACAAGACCTGCCGCAAAATTCTCGGAATGGACATAGAAGAATTGGAAGATGTTATAAAATCATAGCAAAATAGTGCAAATTATTTCATTATTTCAATAATTTATGCTAATTTCGCTTGCTGATTAAAAGTTCAGATATGGAATTGAAAAACGCAGTGGCCGGAACTCTGGAATCCGGCGACATAATGGTCCGCATAGAGCCTTCGGACGGCGGCCTCCAGATAGGCCTGGAGAGCCCGGTGAAGGCTAAGTTCGGCAGGCAGATAGAGAGCCTCATAAGGGAGACTCTCGGCTCTCTGGGCATAGAAAACGCCAAGGTCGAAGCGATAGACAAGGGTGCCCTGGACTGCACCATAAGGGCAAGGGTGACGGCGGCTGCCGTCAGGGCAAGCGGAAAGGACGTATGGAAAGACTGAGAAGAACGATGATGTTCGTTCCGGGCAACAACCCCGGAATGATGGCCGATGCCCATATCTATGGTCCGGATTCAATAATGCTGGACCTCGAGGATTCGGTGACCATGGCCGAGAAGGACAGCGCCAGGCTGCTGGTTTACAATGCACTCAAATCCATAGACTACGGCGGCTGCGAAATGGTGGTCCGCATCAATCCCCTGTCCACTCCCTACGGACGCAAGGACGTGGAGGCTGTGGTCAAGGCCGGCGTGGACGTAATCCGCATGCCCAAGACCGAGACCGCTGACGAGGTCAGGGAACTCGAGGCCGAGATTCTCAAGGTAGAGAACGAAATTGGCTGCCCCGGCAGGACCCTCATAATGGCCGCTATTGAGAGCGCCCTTGGCGTGGTGAACGCATACGCCATAGCCACCGCATCCAAGCGCATGATGGGCATAGCCCTCGGAGCCGAGGACTACAGCGCCAATCTCAAGACCCAGCGCACCCGGGGCGGAGCGGAACTGCTGCTCGCCCGCGAAAGCATAGTGGTCGCCGCACGCGCGGCCGGAATTGCCTGCTTCGACACCGTGTTCTCCAACCTGGACGACATGGAGTCCTTCAGGAAAGAGACCGAGCTTATCAAGTCCCTCGGATTCGACGGCAAGTCCATCATAAATCCCCGCCAGATAGAGGTTGTTAATGAGGTGTTTACGCCTTCCGAGAAGGATATCCTGAAGGCCCGCACCATAATAGCGGCCATACGCGAGGCCAAGGCCAAAGGCTCAGGCGTCATCGCCGTCAACGGGAAAATGGTTGACAGGCCTGTCGTGCTGAGGGCCGAAAGGACCATAGCCCTTGCCGTAGCGGCGGGCATATTGCCAAAGGAGGAGCAGATATGAGAAACAGCAAGATATCAACTCTGGAAGAGGCCATATTACGCAGCGGCCTCAAGGACGGGATGACGGTAAGTTTCCACCACCATTTCCGCGGAGGTGACAAGGTGGTCTGCATGGTTATGGACAAACTCGCTGAAATGGGCTTCAAGAACCTCCATCTTGCGGCCTCCAGCCTCTCCGACGTACACGCTCCCCTTATTGAGCACATAAAGAACGGCGTTATTACTCGCATTTCAACATCCGGCCTCCGCGGCCGTCTGGCTGAGGAGATTTCCAGGGGGCTTATGGACGAGCCTGTCATTTTCCGCTCTCACGGAGGCAGGGGCAGCGCAATAGCCTCGGGAGAGCTGCACATAGACGTAGCCTTTCTCGGCGCATCCTCTTCTGACGAACTCGGCAACGCCTGCGGCTATTCCCGCAGCGAAAATGCCAAGTCCATCTGCGGTTCGCTGGGTTATGCCCTCCCCGATGCACGCTATGCCGACCATGTAGTTGTAATAACCGACGACCTGGTCGAATATCCCAACATGCCCAAGTCCATATCAGCCTGCGACGTTGAATCCGTAGTCGTTGTGGACAGCGTAGGCGACTCCTCGAAGATTTCTGCCGGAGCCATACGCGACAGCAAGAATCCCCGCGACATACTCATTGCCAAGCAGGCCGCCAAGGTGGTTATCAATTCCGGCCTGTTCGAGGACGGTTTCTCCATACAGACAGGTACCGGCGGAGCCTCCCTTGCCGTAGTCAAATACCTCAGGGAGAGCATGTTGGAGAAAGGCATAAAGGCTTCCTTCGCCCTCGGAGGCATCACCGCCCACATGGTAAAGCTGCATGAGGAAGGCCTCATAGGCCGCCTTGTGGACGTGCAGTCCTTCGACAAGGTAGCCGCAGAATCCATAAAGAACGACCCCTTCCATCAGGAGGTTTCGTCCATAGAATATGCCAGCGGAATGCACAAGGGCTCGGCAGTACACGCCCTTGACATAGTGATACTCTCCGCCCTTGAGGTGGACACCGATTTCAATGTCAATGTGCTGGTTGGCTCTGACGGAGTCATACGCGGCGCAATCGGCGGACACCAGGACACCGCAGCCGACAGCCGCCTGTCCATAATAGTATGCCCGTTGCTTCGCGGCAGGATACCCTGCGTGGTGCCCAGGGTCACTACCCTGATTACCCCCGGTTCCAGCGTGGACGTGGTGGTGACTGAATACGGCATAGCGGTCAACCCCGCAAGACCGGAGATTAAAGAAAGGCTTGAAGCAGCAGGGCTTAAGATTGTTGATATCCAGGCACTTGCAGCAAAGGCCGAAAGCATGACCGGCACTCCCGACCCCCTGCCCTTCAGGGACAAGGTGGTAGGCATAATGATGAACAGGGACGGACGCAAACTTGACGAGATACACGCCATAGGATGACAGTAAGCCTGCAGCAGATTCTTGCGGCCCGGGATGAAAGGTGCCGGCGGCAGAAAGAACTTCTGGCCGCACACCCCGGGCTTACCCTTGTATGCGGCACCGTAGTGATGCCCGGAGAGACCAAACGTAACGAATTGTCACTGGCCATAGCCCGGCAGGAATCCGAGGCCCTGGCCACGACCTTTTTCGACTCCACCCTTCAGGAATTCGACCTGGAAACCGGTTATGAAATATATCTCCTCACTGAAGACGAGCCTCTTTCTGTCAAGAAAACCGTATGCCTGATTGAGGAGAACCATCCCCTGGGGAGGCTCTTCGACATAGATGTCATAGGGCCCGGAGGTCGTCCGGTGGACAGGTCGGCTGTTGGCTGCGAGCCAAGGAAATGCCTTATCTGCGGCGCTCCTGCAAAGGAATGCTCGCGAAGCCACGCCCATTCCACCGAGGAACTGTTAAAAGCCATAGAGACTATCGTAAACTCCTGATGTACAGCATAGAAGAAATACCGCTCACCGATGATTTCTCACGCGCGCTCGTGGAAAAGTTCCTCTCCGAAAACGGCCTTGGCTTCGAGGCCTGCGGGCGTTATTTCGCACTCACTGACGAGGACGGGCAGATTCTCGCCGGTGCCGGACTGGACAAGGACCTGGTCAAATGCGTGGCGGTCTCGGAGTCACTCCGGGGCGACGGCAGCAGCAATGTCCTCATTTCCAGAATCATATCCGTGGCTGCCGAGAGCGGCATATTCAATCTCAAAGTCATCACCAAGCCCTCCAACAGGGAGATTTTCGAAAGCCTCGGATTCAAGTGCATAGGCGTGTCCTCCAAGGCTATAATGCTCGAGAACGGCGGCGCTCTGGACAAATATCTCCGCAGCCTCGAGGCCCACAGGGTGGAAGGACGCGCCGGAGTGATAGTCCTCAATGCCAATCCCCTCACCTGGGGGCACGATTATCTGGTGCAGGCGGCATCGCAGGACTGCGACAAGCTGTTCCTGATTCCCGTAGGCGACGAGCGGCAGATGTTCTCCTACCCCGAGCGGCTACAGGCACTTTGCAGCGCATTTCTTGAGAACCTGAAGGTGGATGTACTGGAAGGCAGCCCGTACACCATTTCCCGAGCCACTTTCCCCTCTTATTTCCTCAAGAGCGAAGACGAAGCGGCAAAGGCCCAGATGGAACTTGACATAGACATTTTCACAAGGCATATAGCCCCCGCGCTTGGAGCCACAATAAGGTATGTCGGCAGCGAGCCTACGGACAAGGCTACGGCGGCATACAACGACATGCTGGCGGCAATGCTCCCCTCCCGGGGCATGGAACTGGTGCAGGTAGCAAGGCTCGCTGAGGACGGTTCTCCAATCAGCGCTTCGGCGGTGAGAAAGGCCCTTTCCGAAGGCAGTTTCATAAAGGCCGACATGCTGGCGCATCCCGAGTCCATGCCCATGATGCTGAGGCACCTCGCCGTAAGGGCCCTGCGGATGGAACTCGACCTCCCTTCCAAGCCGGGCCTCGTTTGTCCCGACGGTAAGGGCTCCCACAAGGATATGGATTACGCCCTGATGCTCAGGAGCTTAGATGCAATAGGCCCGTATTTCCACTATTTCGCCAGCATCAATCCAGACGACGATGTCCACAAAGACATGATACAGACAGGCCTGGATGCAGAAAAGGCCATGCTCGAGGCCACAGGCGGGGTCAACACCCACAGAGGTGCAATATTCGCCCTCGGGCTCATGTGTACGGCCTTCGCGCTCTGCTATTGGGACGGAGAGACCGTCACGCCCAAGGTCCTTCGCAAGAAAATAATATTCCTTTCCGAGGGTGTGCCACGCTCCAAGGACAGCCACGGGGCCCTCGCCGCAAAGAAATACAAGGCAAAAGGGGCGCTGCAGAATGCCCGCGAAGGCTACCCTGCCCTTTTCAATGACTGGCTGCCTTTCTGGCGCGGGGTCAAAGGAAGGGAGAACGCCCTGATGCTCACCCTGATGAAGATAATGTCCTCCCTGGAGGATACGAACATATTGTACAGGAAGGGTCCGCAGGCCCTGGATACCGCCCGTAAAATGGCGGCCGAGGCTGTACGCAATCCCTTGAAAACGAAGGCATGCAAGAGCCTGTTCGAAAGCAAAGGTATAAGTCCCGGTGGTAGTGCGGACATGCTGGCGCTTACGATACTGGCAGACTCCCTGCTGCCATAAAACACAACAACTAAATAACAGAACTATGGTAGAATTGATTCCACACGGTGTTTACCTGCTTGACGGAGAGAAGATAGTCTCCCCTTCGCCGAGCCTGCCATCTCCCGATGAGTCCCGCGAAAACACTATCACCTACGGAATCCTCCGCGCCCATGACACCACCGGTGAGAAGGGCCGGAAAATGCGCATCAGATTCGATGCCATGGTGTCCCACGACATCACTTACGTGGGCATTATCCAGACCGCGCGTGCGAGCGGACTCGAAGAGTTCCCAATTCCCTACGCGATGACCAACTGCCACAACTCCCTGTGTGCGGTCGGCGGTACCATCAATGAGGACGACCATGTGTTCGGCCTGTCCGCCGCCAAGAAGTACGGCGGTATCTATGTCCCTGCCAACCAGGCGGTTATACATCAGTATGCCAGGGAGGCTCTGACCAAGTGCGGCAACATGATTCTAGGCTCCGACAGCCACACCCGCTACGGTTCCCTCGGAAACATGGGCGTGGGCGAAGGCGGCGGCGAGCTCGTCAAGCAGCTGCTGCGCAACACCTGGGACATCAACGCCCCCGAAGTGGTGCTGGTATGGCTCGAAGGCGCTCCAAGGAAGGGAATAGGCCCGCATGACGTTGCCATTTCTCTCGTTAAGGCCGTATTCGAGAGCGGATTCGTCAAGAACAAGGTCCTCGAATTCGCAGGTCCCGGAGTCGCCGCTCTTCCGATTGACTTCCGCAACGGAATAGACGTTATGACAACCGAAACCACTTGTCTTTCATCCATTTGGATTACGGACGACAAGGTGCGCGAATACTTTGAAATGCACGGCCGTCCCGAGGCATACAAGACCCTCCGTCCTGGCAGCGTCGCATATTACGACAGCATGGTCCGCATAGACCTCGGCAGCCAGGAGTCCATGATAGCTCTCCCCTTCCATCCTTCCAACGCGGTCAGCATACACGAGCTGCAGGCCGACCCTGAAGGCATACTCGCCGCCGTCGAGGAGGATGCACGCAAGCGCTTCGGCGACAAGGTGAGCATAGACCTTCGAAGCAAGATTTCCGGCGGCAAGGTCATGGCAGACCAGGGCATCATTGCAGGCTGCTCCGGCGGCACTTACGACAACCTCTCCGAGGCCGCGTCCATACTCAAGGGCAAATCCATAGGCAACGGTTATTTCACCATGTCGGCATATCCCCAGTCCACTCCCGTCTATCTGGCCACCACCCGCGGCCATATCGCCGAGGAACTGCTTGAGGCCGGCGTAGTCATAAAGCCCGCATTCTGCGGCCCTTGCTTCGGAGCCGGAGACGTGCCTTCCAACAACGGATTCTCCATCCGCCACACCACCCGCAACTTCCCCAACCGCGAAGGTTCCAAGCCGGGCAACGGACAGCTTTCCCTCGTAGCCCTGATGGACGCACGTTCCATAGCGGCAACCGCCGCAAACGGAGGCGTAATCACTGCGGCTACCGATATAGAATATACTGATGAGCACCAGCCCTACAGCTTCGACGGACGCATCTACCGCAGCCGCGTCTTCAATGGTTTCGGCAAGGCCGACCCGAGCGTCGAACTGCGCTACGGACCCAATATCAAGGACTGGCCCAGAATGTATCCCATGGAGGAGAACATGCTGCTGGAACTGGCGGCCGTAATCCACGACCCCGTCACCACCACTGACGAGCTCATTCCTTCGGGCGAAACTTCAAGTTACCGCTCCAATCCTCTCAAGCTCAGCGAGTTCGCACTTTCTCGCCGCGTTCCTTCATACGTTGGAGACAGCAAGAGGATACAGGCCGAAGACCTGGAGCGCAGGGCCGGCAGGGTGTCCGACAGGCTCGCCAGGGTGCTCGCCATTGCCGGTGCCTCGGCAGACAACACTTCCCTTGGTTCCTGCGTTTTCGCGGGCAAGCCCGGAGACGGCTCCGCCCGCGAACAGGCGGCTTCCTGCCAGAAGGTGCTCGGCGGCGATGCCAACATCTGCTATGAATACGCCACCAAGCGCTACCGCAGCAACTGCATCAACTGGGGCATAGTGCCTTTCACCATTTCTCCCGAGACTGCCTTCGACTTCTCCACGGGCGACTTCGTATTTGTCCCCGGCATACGCAAAGCCATTCTCGAAGGACTCGAAGAAATTGACGCACAGGTAATTACATCAGAAGGAAAAACCACTCCCATACATCTTCATTTCAACAATCTCACAGCGGCCGAGCGCGAAATACTCGCCGACGGCTGCCTTATGAACTGGTACAAAAACCGCAGATAGCACTCATTATGGAAAAGATAAAAATGACCACTCCGCTCGTCGAGATGGACGGCGATGAAATGACCAGGATACTCTGGAAAATGATCAAGGACGAACTCATTCTTCCCTTCGTGGACCTCAAGTCCGAATACTACGACCTCGGCCTCGTCCACAGGGATGAAACTGCAGACCAGGTGACCGTGGACTCCGCCCTCGCAACCAAGAAATACGGCGTTGCGGTGAAATGCGCGACCATCACCCCCAACGTCCAGAGAATGAGCGAGTACAAGCTCCATGAAATGTGGAAGAGCCCCAACGGCACCATTCGCGCCATGCTCGACGGCACCGTGTTCCGCTGCCCTATCACCATCCCTTCCATACACCCTGCGGTGAAGTTCTGGAAGAAGCCCATCACCATCGCCCGTCACGCATATGGCGACGTCTATAAGGGAGTCGAGATAAAGACCGAGGAGGCCGGCACTGCCAAGCTCGTGTTCGAAGGCGAAAGCGGCAAGAGGGAAGAAGTCGTAATCCAGAAGTTCGACGGCCCCGGCGTAATCCAGGGCATGCACAACACCGACAAGTCCATACGCTCCTTCGCACATTCCTGCTTCAAGTACGCCCTCGACGTCAAGCAGTCCATCTGGTTCGCCACCAAGGACACCATTTCCAAGAAGTACGACGGCCGTTTCAAGGCCATATTCGAGGAAGTGTTCCAGGAGTACAAGGATGCCTTCGAGGCCGCAGGAATCGAGTATTTCTACACCTTGATTGACGATGCAGTCGCCCGCGTAATGCGTTCCGAGGGCGGTTTCATCTGGGCCTGCAAGAACTATGACGGAGATGTCATGAGCGACATGGTGTCCACCGCATTCGGTTCCCTCGCCATGATGACCTCCGTTCTCGTCAGCCCCGACGGCAAGTACGAGTACGAGGCCGCGCACGGCACCGTGACCCGCCACTATTACAAGTACCTCAAGGGTGAAGAAACTTCCACCAACCCCATGGCTACCATCTTCGCTTGGAGCGGCGCTTTCCGCAAGAGAGGCGAACTGGACAACCTGCCCCAGCTGGTCAACTACGCCGACCAGCTGGAGGCCGCCTGCTTCGACACCCTCAATGCAGGCATAGTCACCAAGGACCTCGTCAACCTCATGGAGGGCATCATTCCCCAGCCCCAGACATCCCTGGGCTTCCTCAAGGCCATCAGGGAAAGGCTCGAGAAGAGGCTCTCGTAAACTTCAGGCAGAATGAAGATTGTATTTCTGGATGCCGGCACCATGGGTGTCACTCCCATGGACGAGATTGCAGCCCTCGGTGATTTCACTCTCTGGAAGGACTCTTCGAGGGAAGAGGCCCTTGTCCGCGCAGCGGATGCGGAGGTACTGATAGTCAACAAAATACGAATTGACGAAGAGTTCCTCAGCCACACTCCCCGCCTGAGCCTTGTCTGCGAGGCCGGCACCGGAACAGACAACATTGACACGGCCGCCTGCGCACGCCACGACGTGAGCGTGCGCAACGTGGCCGCTTATTCCACGGATTCAGTGGCCCAGAATGCCATAATGCACATTCTGAACCTGCTCGGGCACGCATTCTACTATGACAATGTGGTGAAGTCGGGCAAGTATTCCGCCGGCAAGCTGCACACAGACCCGGAAAATCCATTTACCGAGGCCTGCGGCAAGACCCTCGGAATCGTGGGCATGGGAGCCATAGGACAGAAGGTGGCAAAGATAGGCACGGCCCTTGGAATGAAGGTCATATATTATTCTACATCAGGTACTTCCCACTGCAAGGACTATCCTTCGGTGAGCCTGGACACCCTTCTGGAGGAGTCGGACGTAATCAGCATTCACGCCCCCAAGAACGAGAGGACAAACGGCCTTATCGGATACGAGCAGATGCTCCGCATGAAAAGGAGCGCGTTCATAGTCAACAACGGACGCGGAGGCATAGCCGTGGAGGCCGACCTGGCTCGCGCCATAGACGAAGGAATCATAGCCGGAGCCGCCCTGGACGTATATGAGAAGGAGCCGCTGCCCTTTGACAGTCCCCTGCTTCACACGAGCCACCCCGAGAGAATACTGTTCTCACCGCATGTGGCATGGGCAAGCGTAGAGGCCAAGGCAAGGCTCGCTCACGAGATGGCAATGAACATCAGGAGGCACTACGGCCCGGCATAGAGGCGATTGCATCCTTGTACATCTGCCGGATGTCGTCTATGCTGCGGCTGATGTCATAACGATACACTGAAGAGGCATAAAGTTTTTCACACTTGTGCCTCTCTTCTTTATCATCCAGCCAGCGGTCTATCTTCATGGCCAATGACTTGTAGTCCCTGACGGGGAAAACGCTCCTGTCGTCGAGGGCGAACTGCGCCGTAGCCGAGAGAGGGCCGTCGGCAATGACAGGAACTACGCCTTCGCGGAGCACCTCAAGGCAGGAAAGCCCTTCGACCTCTATGGTCGCGCAGTGTATGTACAGGTCAGCCTTGCGGGCAAGTTCCCTGATGCCGTTCTGGTCCAGGAACACGAACTTGGGCTCATGACGGAGAACCCCGCTCTTGTACAGTTCCTCAGCCTTGCGCTTGTAACTGTCGGCCTGAGGCCCCTGTCCTGCGAAGGTCAGCTGTATCCTGTCGGCATAGCGGCTGCAGCGCATGGCCCTAAGCAGGGTATCCTGGCCTTTCTCTACGGCAAGACGACCCACGCAGATTACATTGAACACCTCGTCAGAATCGGCTCCGTGGTCCTTTTCTGGAGAGTCGCCGTCTATGATAAGGCCGTTTGAAATCAGATGCAGGCGGGAACGGAAGCCGTTGCGGGCAAGCCTGTCGGAGACATTCTTGGTCGGGCACTGTATATCCTTGCAGAAATCGAAAACGGTAAACCTCCAGAACCACAGTATGATATCGTTGAGCAAACGCCAGCGGCCCATCCTCACTGCGGAAAGCAGGTTCTCCGGATGGAGATGGTAGGTCGCAACGCAAGGGACTCCCATCGCCTTGGCTACCAGCACGGTACGCCTCTGGAGGTTGAAGGGCTCCTCTATATGGACGACATCAGCCCAGCGCAAGGCCTCGCGAATCACCTTGAGGGGGCGGGTCGCGAAGGTATAGCCGCTGGAAGTTACAAGGCCGTCTATTATGGGATAATGCTTTTCTTTAAGCGGATAATCAGGCTGGGGGCCGTCAGGGTCGGTGTTGGGAGCGGAAAGTACGCGCACGTTCTCCCCTGCTTCTTTAAGTTTCTGCACTGTGCGCCTTGCGGACGCGCTGAGGCCGTTGCCTTTAAGGTAGAAACCGTTTACTACGAAGAGTATATTCATCTTATCCAGGTGAATGGTCAATAAACAAATTCGAATTCGTCAAGGTACAGCACGCTGCCGTCGGCACCGGTGAAATGGCTGCCGTAACGGCTGGAGGCCGTCGTTATGACTACATACTTGGGAGTCCTGTCGCTGCGATACTCTATCGGCAGGGAGAACTTCACATAGCCCTTGCTGTCCTTGGTGAGATATAGGTTGCCCCTTCCTATGATATGGGGGTCATTTTCGACATCTATGAACTGTCCCGTGTTGGTGCATACGGTCTGGGGAGAATCCCAGTCAGCAAGTATCACTTCTATCTGGCCTACGTCTGTCTTGCCCATCATGTCCTCGTAGGGAGCCTTGGCATGGTTGATCTTGCCGGGAGTGTACCAATAATATCCGTCAAGCGACTTGGGACGGGCCGTAAAAGGCACGCCCATGGCCAGCTCGGCTCCGCTGAAATTCACTATCCTCACGAAATCGCCTGTATAGAGGGCACCAGCGGCGAAAGCCCAGACAACATTCATGCTCTGCACCTTGGCAGCCCGCTTGCCGGGGCCCTTGACGGCCACCTTCTCGTCCTCGGGAAGCGCACCATTCTTGCCAAGTATGCTCAGGCCCTTGTTGGCAGTGTCCCATGTCTGGGGACCGTTCTGCTCCCAGGGGCACCACTGGGCCTTTTTCTTCGACCAGTGGTCGAAACTCATATTGTAAAGCTGGGGTCCGGACTGGGCATGCAGACCGGTCGCAAATATCAGAGATACAATAAGTAAGTATATTTTTTTCATGTCAAATTTTCTTTTTCAAAGTCTGCAAAGATAGTCATATTCTTTCAAATTATTGCTATTTTGCTTCCAATTTGCTAATTTTGGGGGACAAAATGCACTTATCATGATAAAATTTCTGACTGCGATACTGCTATTCTCAGCACCTGTTTTCCACGAACTTCCGCTAGGTTCGACAAGGCCCGACGGCTGGCTTGAAGAGATGCTGCTCCGTCAAAGGGACGGCATCACGGCGAACCTCGACGAGATATATCCTTCGGTCTGCGGACCGGACAACGGATGGCTCGGCGGCGAAGGCGACCGCTGGGAGCGCGGACCCTACTGGATAGACGGACTGGTCCCCATGGCCTATATACTTGACGACCAGGCGCTTAAGGACAAGGCACAGGCATGGATAGAATGGACGCTCGCCTCCCAGAAGGAAGACGGATTCTTCGGCCCTGACAAGTCCTATCCCTACGTGGAAGGGCTCCAGAGAGGAATGGCGCACGACTGGTGGCCGAGAATAGTGGCCCTCAAATATATGCAGCAGTATTACAACGCTACCGCAGATGAAAGGGTCATTCCCTTCTTCGAGAAGTATTTCCGCTACCAGCTCCGGACCCTGCCCGAGAAACCCCTTGGCAACTGGACATTCTGGGCCGAGTACAGGGCCGGAGACAACATAGACGTGGTCCTGTGGCTCTACGACAAGACCCGCGAGCCCTATCTCCTGGAGCTTGCCGCCCTGCTGCACAGCCAGGCCTATCCCTTCGAGAAGGCCTTCACCGAAAGGGAAATGCTCTCGACGCTTGGCAGCATACACTGCGTCAATCTCGCCCAGGGCCTCAAGGAGCCCGTCATATACTATCAGGCGGACCCTCGCGAAGAACTGCTGGCATCTGTGTATCAGGGACTTGCGGACCTTCGTAAGTTCAATGGCATCCCTACCGGGATGTACGGCGGAGACGAGGCCCTGCACGGCAACAACCCTTCCCAGGGCTCGGAGCTATGCGCCTCCGTTGAAATGATGTATTCCATGGAGCAGATGCTCAAGGTCACCGGCGACGTCTTCTTCGCGGATTATCTCGAAAAGGTGGCTTTCAACATGCTGCCGGCACAGATTAGCGATGATTTCCGCTGGCACCAGTACCTCCAGCAGGCCAACCAGATAAGCTGCTCTTTCGGAGTCCACAATTTCGACATAGGATACAAGGGCACGGGCCAGGTGTTCGGCCTGCTGACGGGATATCCCTGCTGCACCTGCAACATGCATCAGGGCTGGCCCAAGTTCACCCAGAACCTGTGGTACAGCAGCGAAGACGGACTTGCCGCCATGGTCTATGCCCCCTGCCATGTCAACGCTACGGTGGGCAAGGTCAAGGTGAGCATACAGGAGAAGACTTTCTATCCCATGGACGGGGAGATAGTCTTTGAAGTAAATCCCTGCAAATCAGCCGTTTTCTCCCTGTCGTTCAGGATTCCCGCCTGGTGCTCCGGGCCGTCGCTGAGCGTCAACGGAGAGTCCGTTCCCTGCGAGGGCGGCATGGTGAAGGTGTCGCGCAAATGGCGTAAAGGCGACGTTGTCAGGCTCAGCCTTCCCATGGAAGTCAAGTCCTCCCGCTGGTACCAGAACGCGGCTTCCGTGGAGAGAGGGCCCCTGGTGTTCGCGCTCGGCATCCCCGAGCGCTGGGAAGAGCGCCGTTTCGAGGGCGACATGGCCAGGGAATTCGGAGACACATGGTTCGAGGTTTTCCCCGAGGGTAAATGGAACTACGGCCTTATGAAAGACGTTGTTTACAAGGGCGAGGCCGAGGTCGTCACAGACGGGGACAAGCTTGCTTCCCGCTGGTGGTGGAGCCTTGACGGAGCCCCTCTGAAACTCAGGGTGAAGGCGGCCCTTATCGACGACTGGAAGGAGTACAACGGCGATTGCGGGCAAATGCCTTACAGCCAGGTGCCTGTGCGCGGAGCCAACGACATGTCCTCTCATGCGGCAGCAGCCATAGAGACGATAGAACTCGTACCCTACGGCTGCACCACTCTTCGTATCAGCGAATTTCCTGTCCTGACCAGGTAGGCTCGCTATATGAACCAGAACATCATCAGGAGCTGAGAGGAGATAATCCAAAGGAACATGGCGACAGGGAAAACCGCCGTATAACTTTCTGATATATAGCCGAATGTGCCATATCTGGACTGTGCGAAGGACATGGCCTGGGGGTTGTTGGTGGCTCCTGACAGAAGTCCGCAGATGGTGTAGAAATTCATCTTGAAGAAGAGCCTTGCCACTATTCCGAGCACAAGCGCCGGCACCAGGCTGATAATGGCACCGTAGAGCAGCCATTTCCAACCTCCCGACATTACTGCATCCGGGAATCCTTCACCTGCGGCGAGGCCTATGGAGGCAAGCAGCAGGGCCAGGCCGAGCTCACGGAGCATCAGATATGCACTGTGGGTGTTGTAGGTGGTTATCTTCCATTTCGGGCCGAAGTATCCGAGGACAAGGGCCACTATGAAGGGACCGGCGGCGATGCCGAGACGGTATGGATGGGTCATTCCGGAGAACTTGAAAGGTATGTATCCTATGAACAGGCCCAGGGCTATTCCAAAGAAAATGGGGAGCAGGTTAGGCTTTTCCAGCTTGCCTTTGCTGTTGCCAAGCCTGGCGGCGACTTCCTTGATGCCGTCGGCGGGGCCTACTGCAAGTACGGTGTCGCCTACCTGGAGGGCAACGTTGCGGTTGGCTACGATTTCTACGTTGGCGCGATAGACCGTCGTTATGGTAACGCCGTATTTCTCCCTCAGTTTCAGGTCCTTGAGCTTTTCGCCTTCCACCGAAGAGCTGGAGACCACTATCTTGGTGGCGGGCATGTCATTGAGTGCAGGGATTTTCTCGGAGGAGTCTGCCAGGGAGCCGAATATGGTCTTGACCGTGTTTATATGCATTATCTGAGTCATCACGACTACGGTGTCTCCCATCTGGAGAACGGTATTCGAATCGGGGGTGGATACTTCTCCGCCGCGTATGAGTTTTTCAAGGGCGAAGGAGCCGTCGAACTTTCTGAGCACTTCGAATGGATTCTTGCCTATGACAGCCGGATTCCGGACCTGCAGGCTGAGTTCTATGCTGTCTTCTTCCGATTGCATGGAGAGTTCAAGGGCGGCTTTTTCGCTGTTGATATCGACCTTGAACATCTTTTCCAGAAGCATTATTATGAGCATTACGCCCAATCCTCCTATGAGGTATGCCATAGCGAAGCCGCTGACTATGGACGAGGCTACTCCGGAGACATCCGTCTCGGAGAGGAAGGTGCCGAAGGACAGGTCGAAGAATGTCTGCTGGGCGGTGCCGAGGCCGGGGACTGAAGTCACGGCTCCGGTCATTACGCCTACCATGGCCGGCATTTCCTCTCCGCTCACCATGCCTATCAATATGGCAGTGAGCACTGTAAGCAGCACGAGGCCTATGGAGAACAGGGTCATTTTCATGCCGTTTTTCCTGAAGCTGCTGAAGAATCCGGGGCCGACCTGGAGTCCGATGGAGAATACGAACAGTATGAGGCCGAATTCTTTCATGAAGTGCAGCAGCGAGGGGTCGGCTTTCATGCCGAGGGCGCTCAGAAGTATGCCTATGAACAGTATCCATCCCGCACCGAGGGAAATCTTGCAAATCTTGACTCTGCCAAGCAGAAGCCCCAGGCCGATGACTACGGACAGGAGCATAAAGGAGTGGCCGGTACCCGACCCGAACAGAAACTCATGCATATCTCACAATTTAAGCTCGCGGGCTTTCCCCGCTATATCTTGCAAATTTACTTCTTTTTTTGCTATCTACGTTCAATTATTGGGGTAAATGATTGCAAACCGTTCGCTTCTGGATGGCATCAAGCTACTCTACTGGCGCAACGACAAAAAAGAGGAGTGCGATTATATACTCAAGAAAGGACAGTTGCGGTCGATGTTTACCGGGAACAGGTCAACTGGCGCAGGTCCCTGGACAAATACCGGCATTCCGCGCAGCAGCAGAAAATCCTGTCGTTCATGGAAGAAAATGGCAGCGGAGCAGTTTCTGCGCTCCGGAGGCGCTGTTCGAAGAAATGGACTTCCCCTTTCCGGGATATAAACCCCGCACTCTCAAGTCCTCTCATACTCCGCTTGAATTCCTGAAAGATACAATCCGGAAGGCCTGTGGAGACCTCCCGGATAAGATGCTTATGAGGATACTCGGGTGAAGCAAAGTCCAAGATTCCTTACCAGATGCAAACAGCTTCTCACTCAATCGCTGCGATGATGTCGGCATAATTGTTCCAGCCTTCGGCCTCCTTGTAGGCGTCCACGGAGCCGGAAGGGACGCGGATTTCAAAGTCGAAGCGGCGGGGCAGGAAGTTGGAGCTGATATCCGCGCCGGGGGTATGGGGAGGCGTAGCGGCGAGGACAGTCAGCTTTTCAAGGGCAGACCTGTAAAACGCCTCAGCCTCAATCGCCTCCACGGTGGAAGGAAGC
>JAFVCK010000058.1 GCA_017479265.1 Bacteroidales bacterium
CGAAAGCACCGAAGGACATGAATCCAGTTGAGAGCTGGTTTTATATTTTGAAAAATTGTAGTACCTTTGCGGATAAGCCGGAGGGGCTGGACCCGCGCTACGACAAGGTGTTCGAGGCGGCGAAGACCAACCTCGTTCCGGACAACGAAAGAATCAAATACCTTAGAGCCATGTTATCTGATTACGACAAGAGGACTATCGGCGAGGCCTACTTCGAGGAAGGGGTTAAGGTGGGTATGGAGCAGGGGATAGAGAATGGTATAAAGAAGGGTTTAACTGGTGTTGCCAAGAAGATGCTTGAAAAGGGTGAGGACATAGCACTCATCACGGAATATACGGGACTTTCCGAGGAAGAAATTGCCGCTCTGTAGCCTCATACGGTGGTTCCCATGGCGGTAGCCGTGGAGGATAAACACCAGTAAACAAGCACTTTAAGGGGTAGGTCTTTCCTCGGAACCGGGTAAAGGCCTACCCCTTCTTTTACTGTCAATCAGCAACTTAGCCTCCACGGCCAAATCGGCCAGTTCAAAGGAGAGACTCCACATCGAAATACGGCCTGAGCAAAACCACATAAATGCGCCTGCGACAAAAAATATCCTCGAAAGAATATGAAATGCCAGTGAAAATTTTTACCTTTGAAGTACCGTCCCAATGTGGACGATTGGGGAGGGGAAAGGACCTTAAATCAGCAATAAATGGCGACGTTATCGGATGTGGCAGGGCTTTGGCTCAAGGAGAGCCGGGGAGTCATAGGACAGGAGACGCTGGTGCATTACCGCAACCTGCTGGAGCAGCATGTGCTGCCGTGGTTCGGGAATGTGACGCAGGTGCGCGAGGCTGACGCGAGGGCGTTCATGCAGGCGAAGAAGGGGCAGGGCCTTTCGGAGAATACTGTTTTTGTGATGATACGCCTGCTGCGCCGCATCCTTGAGTATGGGGCCTCCCAGGGGCTTACCACGGCTCCCGGGTGGGACGCACTGATGACCACTCCTCAAAAAAAGAACGAGCCTTCGATACTGACCCCGGCCGAGGAGAAGCAACTTTGCGACTACCTCGTGGAGAATCCGAGCGGCAAGCATCTGTGCCTTTTCCTCATGCTCACCACAGGCATGACCATAGGCGAAACCCTGCTGTTGAAGTGGCAGGATGTCTCCATCGGCAAAGGGGAAATCCGGGTGCTGACCGAAAGGGGGCCCGTCACCGACCGCAAGCGCAGGGTGCGCAGGCTCAAGATAGGCGAGAGGCAGAAACTGTACCTTCGCCGTATGGCCGCCTCGACGAAAGAGGCCTACCTCGCGACCGGCACCTCCAGGCCCATGGGCAGGGCCAGTCTGGAAGACAGGTTCCGAAGGATAGTGAAGGAGCAGGTGCTTCCGCCCATAACGCCGACAGGTCTTAGGCATACCTTCGCGGTGCGCTGCATAGAGGCCGGAATGGATTATGAGACGCTGAGCGCCCGTCTGGATGAAATCTACGCCGTAGAGGGCTGGGAGGCCGTTCCAGCCCTGCAGAGCCTGTGCGAGAGGGTGCTCGAGGTGGCTCCGCCGGAGCCAAAAAGGACGGGGCCGAAGGGGAAGTCCACGCTGCAGGGCCAGGTCCGAAGGGCCATGGAGGCTCTGGAACGGCTGGCAGCCAAGAAGGATGCTCAGGGGACAATCTCTGCAAATGAACAATAAACAAATATCACGGGTTCATGCTTATGCGGGTAATTTTTTGCCATTTGCCAAAAAGTAGTATATATTTGCAAACAAATTCGTTATGGGAAAGGACAGATTCGATATCAAGGAAAAGGAATTCATGAACCTGGTGACTGATGCCGTAATAATCGTGGACAAGGTCACGGGCGTAAACTACCTTTATGTACAGCGCGGCTATGGCGGAGGCCTGACCCCGCTTCTGGATTCCGACGGCAAATTGATTGTGACAAAAGAATAATGTCCATGACGGTCAAAAGTCCTGATACTAACGGACTTAAGTACCCACATACCCATAGGCCCGGTTTCTGGCTGGGCTTCATAGACTTTTTCTCGGCAGGCCTGTTCTTCCTCCTGTACATGCCCCTCGGCGGCTTGCAGGATGAGCTGGACGGCATACTGGGAAGACGCACCCGGCGCTACTGGGTGGCATATCTGCTGGGCATTCCGACGCTCTTCATCTATCCTCTCGTATGGATGTCCCGCATAGCCGAAGAACTCAAGGAAATAGCCAGGAACATGGGAATAGAAGGCCCCTGGACCTCCTGGTGGCATATGTTCGGATGGAACACCTTCGGACTGCCGCTGATGGGCCCGGCGGTGGCTACGGCGCGGTTTTTCGACACCCTGAACAAGATAGAAGACAGGCTCAACTCCCTACAGGGCTGACTCCATGAACTCTTTCATCCTGTCGTTGACCATGACGGACTCCGGCAGGGAGAGGTTGATTACATTATGTACATGGCCCACTTTCTTGCTGTCGGCGACTATGTCCACAAGCACCATGCTCCTGCCCAGAGAATCGCAATCCGCCTTGATGAGCATTGACTGGTCCCGAATGAAATCGTTCTTGCAGGTGGATACGAAAAGCGGCCCGGTGTAACTGCCTATGAATGTGCGCGGTGACATGGACTCCAGCCAGGCCTTGTCCTCATATCTCGGACCTATGAACCACTCCAGGGTACCTTGGGTAAAGCCGGCGGGATTGGAGAATGACGCGAAATCATAGGCCGGACAGTTGAGCATGACACCCCTTGGCCTGAATGTCAGGGGGCGGACAGGCATGGCCGGATTCTCGGCCCCTTCGGCCATATACAGGGCCAGATGGCCTCCTGCGGAGTCTCCGGTCAGGAACATGCGGCTCCGGTCAAGTCCCAGGGCCGGGGCGTTGGATGCGAGGTAGTCCAGAGCGGCGGCGCAGTCGCCCAGTTCGTCCTGCACGTCGAGGGTCCCGTCATTGAGCCTGTACTCAAGAAGAGCCATGTCAAAGCCGTCCCTGAGGAAAGCGGAGGCGAAAGTGCGGTTGTTCTCCCGCTTGCCGGCCACATAGAATCCTCCGTGTATGTCAATCAGCAGCACGCCCTTGCGGATATCCGAGGGTGCGTAATAAAGGTCCACCACCTGCGAAGGACTGCCGCCCATGACATAGGGGAGTGCTGTCTTCTTTTCGCACGAATCGGCGAAAGTGAGGGCCGTGGAGAGCTTGTTGCTGCTGGCGACTGCCATGGACAGCATGGGCTTGGTAATCTTCAGTCCGTTGCATCCGGCTATAAGGATGCAAGCCAATATGGTGATACTCAGGTGTCTCAAAAAATATGCTTTCATTCTTATGGACAATTTCTGCAAAATTACGGATTTTTATGATAGATTGTGCGTATCTTTGCACGGCGCGGCTCCAATGCGCGAAAAAAGATGAGAATATTGTTCGTGTGCCATGGCAATATATGCCGAAGCCCTATGGCTGAGTTCATAATGAAGGCCCTCGTGAAGTCCCGGGGCCTGGAAGAGGATTACCATATAGAATCCGCCGCAGTATCTTCCGAAGAGATAGGCAATCCCATTTATCCGCCGGCAAAGCATTGCCTGAGCCAGCACGGGGTATGGTTCGACCCGGGCAAGACAGCCCGCAAGGTCACGGCGGCGGACTACGGCAGGTTTGACAGGATTATCTGCATGGACGCATCCAACCTGCGCCTTATAAAAAGGCTCATTCCCGAAGACCCCGAGGGCAAGATACACCTGCTGATGTCGTACACCGGAACGGGCCGGGATGTCGCAGACCCTTGGTACACAGGTGATTTCGAGAGGTCGTTCCAAGATATACTCTCAGGATGCGAGGCTATGCTTCGCTGCCGAATATCTCCTCGAAGATAGAGCGCAGACGGCTCTCGTCGCGGATTATCTCACGCAGCCTCTCCAGCGGCTCTTCGTTGGGGGAGCCCGGTATCAGAAGGTGCATGTAGCCGCCCTCGGCATATTTCTCATGCAGATGCTCCAGGGTACGCTGCCAGTGGCCCTCCTTGTCCAGTTCGGGATAATGCGAAAGGCCGAATTGCACAGTGCGCCTTATTATGGTTACGGGCTCTATCATCCTGTCGGCCTCGGCTACGAACGCCCCGTAAATGCTTCGCGGGGGTGTGGTAGATGATGCCCTGTGGTCCTCGGCGGCCTGGGCTATGGTCTCTATCTGCTCCGGGGTGAACCATTCAGCCAGCCTCCTGCCCTCGCGGATAATGCGCCCGCTTTCCAGGTGATGGGTCTTCCTGTCCACCTCCATTCCAAGGTCGTGGCAGGCGGCGGCAGTATAGAGCATATCTTCCTGTATATCATAACCTTTGCCCATTTCCAAAGCCCTTTCGATGACGGCCCTGGCATGGTCCTCCCTGTGCGCCTTGTCAAAGGCGGCATACCGGGGGATGATGTTGTGCTCTATATATTCGACAAGTGAAGGTGTCATTCCTTGTTCTTTGTATCAATGCATATCGTTACAGGCCCGTCGTTTACAAGCGCCACCTTCATGTCGGCCCCGAATTCGCCCGTGCCGACAGGCTTCCCTATTGCAGAGGACATTGAGGCGCAAAACTGCTCGTAGGCAGGTATGGCGATTTCATGAGGGGCAGCGGCTATGTATGCCGGACGGTTGCCCTTCTTGGTGGAGGCCATAAGGGTGAACTGGCTGACTATCAGCACTTCTCCGCCAGTGTCCACCACGCTTCGGTTCATCACTCCGGCCTCGTCGTCGAATATGCGGAGGCCGGAAATCTTCCTTGCCAGCCAGTCTATGTCCTCGGGACCGTCTTCATGACCTACCCCGAGCAGCACCAGAAGGCCCTGCCCTATGGAAGACTTGACGGCTCCGCCTATGGTGACGGAAGCTGAAGAAACTCTCTGGATAACAGCTCTCATTGCTTGGCCGGAGCAGGTTGGGGTGCAGGTGAGGGCTCCTTCTTGGTGACGGTATATCCCATCTTCTGAATCTTCTCCACGAAGGTGCTCTCCTGTATCTTGGCAGGGTCGTATTCGATGGTGACGGTCTTTTCCTTGAGTGAAATTCTGAGGTCCTTGACACCTTTGAGGAATGACAGGTTGTCGGTAATCTTATCGACGCACTTCTGGCAATGCATGCCGACTTCGTAGGTGACGGTCTGAGTCTTATGCTTGGGCGTTGCCGCGTAGCAGTTGAAGGCGATAGCGCCGAGAAGAACTGAAATCAGGGTGAATATAAACTTTTTCATGATATAATATGTTTATTTCCAAATTGTTATGCGAAATCCAATGTAAAACTTCGCACCCATCAGGGGGCCCCAGATGCTGGATGCGTCGAAGGTGCTGGAGAAGGGGTCGGAGGCGTTGATTATGGGATGCTTCTGCATGCTGCCCGTCAGATTTTCGCCTCCGATATAGATGTCGAATCCGCGGAAACGCCTTGTCACCTGAGCGTATAGCAGGGGATAGACGGGTGTGCGTCCCTTGGGATAGAGCAGTTCGCCGCTGTCAGGGTTCTTGAGCTCCTTCATGAAGTCATATACCCTCGCGGAGCCGTTGAGGGATGCAGTGAAATCGAAGATCCAGCGGTTGGCCCTGGTCTTGTACTGGGCGTTGAAAACAGCTTTGAACCGCGATGTGAGCGGTATTTCCCTGATTTCGCCAGAAGGCTGCCAGGCCCTTGCATCGGTGAATCTGCCGGTCAGGGAGAAGGTCAGCCTTTCCACGGGCTCTATGCTGAAGTCCGCCTGCACGTTCTGCGACCAGGCCTTGTGTCCGTCAAGAGTGTAGAGGGCTATTTCCGTGGGAGCTTCCCTGTCGGGCAGCAGGGCCGATACGAAGCGGGTATGGAAGTAATCGAGGCTCAGCCAGGCTGTCTCGCTGAAGTACCAGGTGGCGTTGCCTCCGAATGTCCAGGCATCTTCAAGTATGCGCTGTGCAAGGTCTCCTGTGAGTGTTTTTCCTGTGGAAAGCAGACCGATGTTGTCTGCGATGGGATGGGTGAACCTGACTCCGCGTCCGCCGTTGAGGCGCAGCACCAGATTCTCAATGGGCTGATACTTTGCCGTGAGCCTCGGGACAGGGCGGAATCCGTATCCGGGAATGAAGGTGCCGCTGAAGCCGGCAACTACGGAAAGTTCCTCGCCGTGGCGGAAAGTATATTCCACGAAGGGGGCTATCTGGGTCAGGGAATGCCTTACGCCGCTAAGAGACTGGCCTCCGCCGACAATGTCCTCCGAAATGAAGTCCTGCGTGAGATTGACTCCCGCCATGAGGTCGTGGGCATCGCTGAACTGATTGCGGTACAGCAGGTTGGCAAAAATGGCGTGCTGGGTGGCGTTGTATGCGTTGTGGCCGAAGCCGGACGCAATCTTCTGAAGCGTGTAGTCCGCGACCACGGCTATGCTGGACGACCCGTCCTCGGCGAGGGAACGGCCCACCTTGAGGTATGCGTTGCCTACATTGTTGCCCACGTCGGACTTCCACGGGCCTTCGATTTGCCCGCCCCGGCGGCGGTCATGGATGAATTTCACTCCCCAGCGCACCTGTACCTCGGGGGAGTACCAGAGCCAGCGGTTGGCGGCGCTAAGTTGCAGCAGCCTGGGCTCGTCGGCGAATCCGTCGCCGTTCCTGTCGAAGGAAACGAAGTTGCCGTCGGCGTGTCCCATCAGCACAGTGTACAGATTGTCAGACAGTTGCAGAGACGAGGTGACATTGATGTCGGTCTTGGTGTCATGCATCACGGAGGCATTTGCATACAGAATCCTGTCGTCGTTGGGCTTGCGGTGCTCCATGTTGATGGACCCCGTTATGGACTCCGTGCCGTTCACGACGGAAGGGGAGCCCTTGCCCACCTGTATGCTCTCCAGCCAGGGCCCGGGCATGTATGAAAGGCCGTAAGGGGCGGTGATGCCACGAAGCGCCGGGCGGTTCTCGTCCAGCATCTGGGTATATATGCCCGAAAGGCCCAGAAGCTTGATCTGGCGGGCTCCAGTGGTGGCATCTGAATATCCTACGGTGACGCTTGCCGAATTCTCGAAGCTCTCGGCCAGGTTGCAGCAGGCCATTTTCATGAGTCCTACGGACGAAATGACCTCGGTGCGGAGTTCCTTTCCCTTGGACAGAAAAGTGCCGGCGGCATCTCCCGTGAATACGGTAGCCTGCAGAGAATCTGTCCTGTCGGAATATATGCCTGTAGTGTCCACCTGCGCCCGTGCCAAGCCTCCTGCGAGGCAGAGCGCGGCGGCCATGATAAGTCTTTTCATCATCCCAAAAGCGTTTAGGCCCTGTTTTTTGCTTCAAATTCCATTCCCCCGGGGGCCTGGCAGTGCAAATATATCAAAAAACTTTGGTACTTATGCGCGGAAAACAAAGGAAAAATGCTTAACTTTCGGACCTGATAATACGCTAAGCTATGACTTTTACGATGATTGTTGAGCTGCTTATCGTGCTTGCGGCTCTTTATGTGGGTTCCCGTTACGGCAGTCTTGCCCTGGGTGCCATTTCAGGAATAGGCCTTGCCATCCTGGTGTTCGGATTCGGACTCAAGCCCGGCACTCCTCCAACCGACGTTATATACATAATAATAGCGGCAGTCACCTGCGCCGGTACGCTCCAGGCTTCGGGCGGTATGGACTGGATGATCCAGATTGCTGAGAAAATGCTCAGGAAGCATCCTGACCATATCACTTTCCTGGCCCCGATCACCACCTTCTTCCTCACCGTGCTCGTAGGCACAGGCCATGTGGTTTATACCCTCATGCCCATCATCTGCGACATCGCCCTCAAGAAGAACATCCGTCCCGAAAGGCCCTGCGGAGTGGCTTCCATAGCCTCCCAGGTGGGTATTACCTGTTCGCCTATCGCCGCCGCCGTGGTGGCGTTCGTGACTATTTCCAATGCCAACGGCTACATGGTCGCCATCCCTCAGGTGCTCATGGTGACCATCCCTGCATGCCTGTGCGGACTGCTTTGCGCCGCGGCCGCTTCCTACAAGAGGGGCAAGGACCTCGACGTGGACCCTGAATTCCAGAAACGCGTCGCCGACCCCGCCACTTACAGGTACATGTACGGCGAGTCCGCCACGACCCTCGACAAGGTCATCACCAAGGAGGCCAAGGCTTCCGTATTCATTTTCCTCGCAGCCCTGCTCGTCATTGTCCTCTTCGCTTTCTGCCAGATGATACATGTTGACGGACAGACACTTGCGGTCTATCTGGGCATCCCCAAGATGAACATAATCATTCAGATTATAATGCTCACGGCAGCAGCCTGCAACATAATGTTCTGCAAGGCCCAGCCCAAGAAGGCGGTAGCCGGCGCGGTATGGCAGAGCGGCATGGTGGCGGTAGTCGCCATTTACGGAATTGCCTGGCTTGCAGATACTTACTTTGGCAATTACATGGACCAGATGAAGGAAATGCTCTCCGGCGTGGTGGCCACATACCCCTGGTCCATAGCCTTCGTGTTCTTCCTGGTGTCCGTGCTTATCAACTCCCAGGGAGCCGTCGTGGTGGCCATGCTGCCCCTGGCCTATGAACTCGGCATCGCCGGTCCCGTCCTGCTCGGCGTGCTGCCCAGCGTCTATGGATATTTCTTCATCCCGAACTATCCTTCGGATATCGCTACGGTGAACTTCGACCGTTCAGGTACCACGGTGATAGGCAAGTACTTGCTCAACCACAGTTTCATGATGCCGGGCCTTATCTGCGTGACGGTTTCGACCGTGGTCGGATATCTCCTGACAAATGTATTGTTCCCTGGCTATTTCGCCAGTTTCATACATTGACATGCAGTATTTCCGTTGTGACTACCAGGAAGGTGCGCACCCTCTGATTATGAATCGTCTGGCCGCTACCAATTTCGTCCAGGTGGACGGCTATGGTGAGGAGTGGACGGGGCGCGGCTTGGGTACGCCCTTGCGAGTCCAGCCTGCGATTTCGGCCTGGAGGACATGAAGGACCTTTGCGACGTGTTCTACATAGGCGGGACCAAGGTAGGGGCCCTTTGCGGTGAGGCCCTTCAATACCCGAAGTTCTGGGAGATATTGTTGCCGCTGAACAGAATTACATTGTCAGGGATAGGGAACACCATCGTGTATCCATTGTCCTCGCCCTCTATAGGCTCACGGAAATCGTATGCCCTCGTAAACTTTCCAAACCTCACCAGGTCCTGCCTTCTCCAACCTTCCCAGGCCAGTTCCACAAGCCTCTCCTCCAGAATCGCATCGAGGGTCGCATCCTTCGCCGGAGCACCCGCCCTCTGACGCACACGCAATAGGGGAGCGTTGCCGTCAAGTCCCTGACGCACAAGTGCTTCGCTTTGCATAAGCAACACATCAGCATACCTGAACAGCACTATGTCATTGCTCTGCAGCTTGCCGTCCAAAAGGCTGCTGCGGTCGGGCTCGTACTTGTTCATCCTCGCCCCGGCCGTCTTCTCGTATTCGGAACCCGTCAGGTCCGGAAGCACCACGGGAGCCGTACTGGGCCGTCTGCGCCGCGTCCTTGAGGATAGTAAAACTCTCTATGTCAGCCGGATAGATGGTGTTGAGAGTAGCCAGGTCGGCGGCTACTCCGTCTATGATTACCAAGGGGTCGTTGCCTCCTGTCAGGGACGTGGTGCCTCGGACGCGGACGGCATCCAGCATTATGGCGCTGTTGCCTCTGGATATGGTGACACCTGCCGACTGGCCGCTGAGGGCCTCCAGGGAATTGTTCACCAGTCCCTTGTTCATCTTGTCCTCTGTCACTTTGTCGGCCGTGCCGGTAATGGCCCGCGAATCCCCCTCGAAATAGCCCACGCGCACCATTTTAAGCGTATCCTTCTCCTGTGCGGCGGCGAGTGTGCCGCACGCCAGAAGCAGGCCTATGAATATGATTCTGCTTTTCATAATCCCGATGTTACAACTGCGAATATATGAAATAATCATGATTTGAACAATCTTGCGGGGGGAGGATGGCCCGTATTCCATTTTTTTTGCTAACTTAGCGGTGATATACGAATGTAATGACCGTAGCCATGAAAAAAAGTGTTTTAACAGTTATAATCCCTTTTTTGATGATTTCTGCTTGTTCTCCTTCTCCCAAAGACAGGACCATTGCTTTTGAAGGTATTGAAAATGCCCGCGAACTGGGCGGCCTCGTGATGCAGGACGGACGTACGGTGCGCCCCGGAATGCTGGTCCGCTCCGGTGAGCTCTCCAAGGCCTCCGACAGCGACGTGGCCATACTGAAAGACCGTTTTTCGCTTAGCGACGTGTTCGATTTCCGTTTCGACCGCGAGCGTGCCGGCAAGCCGGACAGGGAGATTGAAGGAGTCAGCAATATATGGCTTTCTACGCTTCCGACGGCTTTTTTGAAGGCCTTTGCCTCAGGCCGTGCGGACAGTACCATGGTCCAATCTCCCAATCTGATGGATGCCCTGGCCAAGTATGCCTTCCATCCCAAGGCCCAGGAGTTGGCAGACAAGCTTTATCCTGCAATCGTGACCGACAGCACTTCCCGACAGCGCTACGGAGAATTCCTCCGCGGAGTCCTGGCGGCCAAGGGCGGCGCTCTGTGGCATTGCTCCCAAGGCAAGGACCGCTGCGGCTGGGGTTCAGCCTTCGTTCTGGCTTCCCTTGGTGCTTCCCGGCAGACCATAGTCGAAGACTTCGCCCTGTCCAATGTCTCCTATGCTCCTGTGGTAGAGGCGGTTTCGGCCAAGGTTCTTGAGAACGGCGGCGGAGAGCCCGAGCTTGCCTTCATCCGTTCCATGGTGGGCGTGAACGTGGAGAACTTCGAGAGCACCCTGGACCTGATTGAGTCTCAGTACGGCTCCCTCCAGGCCTATCTGGAAAAGGCCCTTGGCTTCACCGCCGAAGAGCAGCAGCAGATGAAGCAGAAGTATCTGTATTGATGTCAGTCGTGCTTGCGGCGTTCTATAATGTCCTCCTCAGAGGCTGATTCAATCTGTTTTTCTATCAGGTCGTTTATGGCCGCAATGCCGGCGGAGAGTTTCTTCGGCGGCCAGGCGTTGCTTCCTCCGGAATAGATGGAATTCTTGTCGAAACGGAGTTGTACGCCCCACATGTTGCCGTCCAGTACAGTAACGCTCGGCCGGTAAGATGATTTGAGCCTATACAGTTTGTACTTGGAAACGATGGCGTCAATGCGGGTCAGCAAGTCATCCGGGGCCAGGATTACGCGTATATCCTCTTCGCAATTCTCCGACCACGCCAGAGTGGTTTTTCCTTCGGCATTGCGTTCCACCATATAGTACTTCTGTGGATAGCGCATCATCACCGAATACTGATATTCGTAATACGAGGCAGGGCCGTCCGGCTTAGGATTGCTGCCGGAACTTATCGTCCTGATAGGGGAGCAGAAGGAGAGCAGTGAAGTCAGCATAAGCAGGGCTGTAAGTTTTAGGTGTTCCATCCGTTTCATAGTAGCTGTAAATATGTGTAAGCCAATTTCTTAAAAAGAAATTTCTTCTACTTTGTCCTTAGGGACAAGCAGCCTCTTGACAGGCCATGAGAAGGGCTTGGCAAGGCGGAAGGAAGCACGTTCCCTGATGTCGGCGCTGGAGGCGGCGAAACGGACCTCGTAAGTGCCCTTAGCAGTCTCCCAGGCCGATGTTTCCTCATTGAAGGAAGCCAGAGTGTAGGGCTCTATGGTCATGGTGAGGGTCTGGCTTTCGCCGGGGCGGAGTTCGCGTGTCTTGGCAAAGGCTTTGAGCTCCTGTTCGGGCTTGACAAGACCACCTGCGGGGGCGTTTACATACACCTGGACAATCTCTTTTCCGGCAGCCTGGCCGCTGTTGGTAACTGTAACTGAAGCAGTTACCTTGCCGTCCTTTCCAACCTTTACCACCGGCTTGGAATAATCGAAGGTGGTATAGGACAGTCCATAGCCGAAAGGATATGAGACACTCGCTCCGGAGGTTCCGAAATAACGGTATCCGACCCAGATGCCTTCCTGATACTCTGTGTATCCGACATTGCGGATTGACTCCGTGCCGAATCCTGTGCTGCCGTAATACCAATAAGGGAAATTGAGGGAAGAAGGTATGCTGAAATAATCCTCGGGGAAGGTCATGGGCAGCTTGCCGGAAGGATATGCGCTGCCGCAAAGTATGTCAGCAACTGCGTTTCCGCCTTCCTGTCCGGGAGTCCATGCGAGGAGAATGGCATCCGGAATATGCTTCCACGAGGCAGTCTCCATGACTCCGCTTATGTTGAGGACAACTATCAGTTTCCTGCCTGCGGCATGACATTCATCGGCGATTTCCTGCATGAGGGCACGCTCCGTGCCGGTCAGGGTCCAGTCGCCCTCTTCGTCCTTGCGGTCCTTTCCTTCGCCTGCGTTCCTGGTAATGGTGAATATGGCTACCTCGTTCTCTATAGCATTCTTTTTCAGGTAGTTGCGGCCTATGTTCATTTCGGGGAACATAGGATGAAGGGCAGGCCACCATCCCTCGCCCATTGCGGTATTCCTGATTTCGGTCAACTGATAGGTGATATAGTCGTGATACCAGCCGGCGAGGTCCTTGTCCACAATCATTCCGTGCTCCTTCAGACCGTCCTCGACGCTGCGTACATAGGGCCTGTTGACATCTCCGGAGCCTGTGCCTCCCGCTATGAAATAGTAGGAACCTACTCCGTAGAGAGCTACTTTCTTGATGCCTTTAAGTGGCAGCACGCCTTTGTTCTCGAGAAGGACCATTCCTTCTGGTGCGGCTTCGCGGACTAGGCGGCCATGCTCCTCAAGGTCAGGCTTTTCGGAGTATTTGTAGCCCTTGAAAGTCGGTGTGCGGACAATGAATTCGAGCATGTGGCGTACATTGCGGTCCACGTCGGCTATGTCCAGGCTGCCGTCGGCAACTGCATCGAGTATGCGCTTGACCTCGAAATCCGCACCTGGCTCCATCAGGTCGTTGCCTGCATGCACGGCCTTGACCGTCCCTTCCTTGAATCCCCAGTCGGTCATGACTATGCCGCCGAATCCCCATTCGTCACGAAGAACTCCGGTCAGAAGGTCGTGGCTCTGCTGTGTGTAGGAGCCGTTCAGCTGGTTGTAGGAGGACATTATGGTCCATGGGGAGGCATTGCGCACAGCTATTTCGAATCCTTTGAGGTATAGCTCGCGCAAGGCCCTGGGATTGACTCGGCTTTCATTAAGGTCGCGGTTGATTTCCTGGTTGTTGGTGGCGAAATGCTTTGCACTGACACCTACGCCGTTGGACTGTATGCCCCGGATATATGCCGCACCGATAAGACCGGTCAGCAGAGGATCTTCGGAAAAATATTCGAAATTCCTGCCGCACAGGGGGTTGCGATGCAGGTTCATGCCTGGAGCGAGCAGTACGTCCACTCCGTATTCCTTGACTTCCTGCCCCATTGCCGTGGTCAGTTTTTCAACCAGCTCTGTGTTCCATGACGAGGCCATTACTGTTCCGACAGGGAATCCTGTGCAGTAATATGTCCTGGATTCACCGTCTCTTTTGGGATTGATGCGCAGTCCGGCAGGGCCGTCGGCCAGAATCACAGAGGGAATACCAAGGCGGGCGATGGGCCTGGTGGAACCTGCTGCACCGGGAACACGGAATGCCGCGAGCGGCTCGGTGGTGCCCGTAACCGTGCATCCAATGTCGTATCCTACAAGCAGGTGGACCTTCTCTTCGAGGGTCATTGCCGCGAGGACTTCATCAATGTTGTCCGCGCTGAGGCGTGGCTGTGCAAATCCCGAAATCGTGCAGAGAACTGCGCTGAAAGCAAGAAATATCCTTTTCATAATAATGCCTTTGTGAATACCAGGTTGAAGTGCAGCGCACTTCAGAAACC
The DNA here is from genome assembly GCA_017479265.1 of Bacteroidales bacterium. Classification (GTDB taxonomy): domain Bacteria; phylum Bacteroidota; class Bacteroidia; order Bacteroidales; family UBA932; genus Cryptobacteroides. The sequence goes on from JAFVCK010000058.1 coordinate 13,786, forward strand.
AAAGTTAAAAAAATGTTTCAATATTCCAAAGGCATGAAACCCGGCTTCAAGGATTATGGAGCACTTTTGTGGGAATTGTTTTGAGATGTAAATTATTATTGCGATATATGTGTTGCGATAATTTCGCAACGATATGGATGCTCAGATTTACAACCCATTCCTCGTCCAATATACTGTACCGGACGAACCACGATTTAAAGTTTAGGGAACAGGTGTTCTATCTAAAAAGTAACTTGACTTACAGCGAATTACAAAGATTTTCAAAAATTGGGTAAAACAATGGGGGCAACAATGTAAACATAACAATAATGCCTAATCAACATTTTGAAATTTAGCCAAAATGAAGATTTTTTATCAATTTTGGCTGAATTTCTAGGAAAGTAAAAGATTATTTACTATCTTTGTATCAACCAATTAGCACAAGTATGAACCCATCTTCAGTTATCGGCAGAGAAGAAGAACTTGCCACTATCTCAAGGCTCTACACATCAGAGCGTTCCGAGTTTCTGTCCCTTTACGGCAGGCGCCGTGTGGGCAAATCCTTCTTGATAGAGGAAGCCCTTGAGAACAAATTCACCTTTATGACAGTGGGCCTGTACATCAAGGTGGACAAGGATGATGCGGAGAAGGTGGAATCCTACCGCCAGCAGCAACTCCGCCACTTCTACAGCAGCTTGCTGGAGTATGGATTGCCGGAAGAAGAGAATCCTGTGCCCTCCAACTGGCTTGACGCGATGAATTTGCTTAAGAAGCTTCTCCTGAGCAAACGAGCCCGCCGCAAGGTGGTATTCATCGATGAACTGCCTTGGCTGGCCGGGCCTCAATCCTCGGAACTGGTGAGCGAACTCGGTTTCTTCTGGAACCAGTGGGCACGAAAACGAAAGGATATTTTCCTTATTGTCTGTGGGTCTGCTACCAGCTGGATGATGGACAATGTGATTCGGGAATATGGAGGATTATACGGCAGAACCACTGAGACAATCGCCCTCAAGCCATTCACGCTGGCAGAATGCGAGCATTACTGGGAAAAGCGCGGTTTCCACCTCTCCCGGTATGAGGTCGCCTTAACCTATATGGTTATCGGTGGGATACCTTACTACATGGACAAGTTCCGGACGGATCGAACGATGGCGGACAACATAAACACCATATATTTCAGCAAGGACAGAGCCAAACAAGAGTTTAAGGATGTTTACGCCGGCCTGTACTCTACATCAGACGTTTATATAAGAGTCATCCGGGAACTTGGGAAAAACTTCTATGGAATGTCAAGAAATGACCTGCTTGATGCAGTAGAAAAGAAAGGCGGCGGCACATTCTCGGAAGTGCTGGAGAATCTGACGGACTCCGGCATCATCCGGAGTTATACCCTATACGGCGGCCCCCGGAAGCAGACGGTCTACCAGCTGATGGACTTCTTTACGCTGTTTTATCTGCGTTTCTGCGAGAATCCTGATTATACCTCCTGGCGCTCAGTCCAGCGGAGTAAACCATTTTACACTTGGGCGGGGAACACCTTCGAACTCCTGGTCATAGAACATATGCCACAGCTGGCCAATGCTCTCCGCATAAAGGAATACGCTACTCCTTTCAGTTGGAAGGGAGAAACTCCGGACGGAGAAGGCGTTCAAATTGACCTCCTCATCCCCGCCATGGCCGAACGTGCCGACTACATCTGCGAGATGAAGTTTTCTGAAGGGAAATATATTCTCAAAGATACTGATGTCAACGAATTGACCAATCAGATTGCTGCTTTAAGAAACTCCAGCATTCACAAGCCCAGCCACTCCATTTATATAACCCTCGTGACATCAATCGGCGTGACTGAATCCAAGCACAAAAGTCATATCAATGATATAGTTACGCTGGATTCTCTATTCGCATAATTCAGCCAAAACCAACAGCAAAAGCCCATTTTGGCTGAGTTTTATACAAAGAAGTACAGTGATTCTTTGTTACATTCTTATTGGTCGTGTGTTATATAGATAGACGACATATCTGACGACCGGAGTAGATGTTGCTAAGATAGGCGTAGAAGATGACCTTCAGCATGGCACGGGGCGAGTAACTACTGGTCCCGCCGCCTTTGTATGTACGCTCAAGGGCACTGATGTCCAAGCCTTCTACAACAGCATCAACCACCCTTGCAGGATGCTCTGCTGCTACCATGTCAGAAAGATACACAGGAAAAAGGCTTCCTCCGACATATGTGACGTTAGCGGTCCATTAGCGGCAGACACCGGAAGTGGGACTTTGGAAGCAGTATCTGATATATGCGCAGCTCTTCGGTATAGCCAAAAAGGTAACGGCAAATCTGAGGCACCTGTATCCTGCCGAGTTCGAAGACTTCAGCCGGAATGCCTTCAACACCAAGGATTACGACCTCCGTAAAGTCCTTGCGCTCACGTCAAGTTTTTCCGCCCCTGTCAGTGCTTCGGCGAAAAATCCGGACTCTGATTCCGGCTCGTCACGCAGCAGCGGAGGCGGTGGCAGTTCCTCATACGGCGGTGGCGGAGGCCATTCCGGTGGCGGTTATGGCGGAGGCACGCGGTAAACAGCACACAGCACACAGACAGCAAGAAAAGGGGCTAACTCTCCTGCATTGTGCAGTTATCGGAAAGTGAGCCGATTCGGCAATATTTGAGCCGATTCTCAAAAATTTTGAGCCGATTTGATGAAATTTGAGCCGATTCTTGTAATTAAGAGGAATATATAGAGGAGAAAGGATATGCCACGCGGTTTGCAGGAAGTGGAAATGCTATCGTTAGACTGGGCTTGAATTTTTCCTCAAAAACCAGGACTATCGATGGCTGGGCCATCAAGTAAAGTGAGAAAGATTATAATCACAGTTTGATGCAGCCCCTCTATCCGTAATAGGCTCCAGCTGATAGTATTATAGTACATTGACGGCTACTAACCCGAAGTGATGGATTAGTAGCCGTTACTTATTGTTAGTGATGCCTTACTAATGGTTAGTATCCGTCCAGTGACGCGGCTGCAGCGTTTCCGGGTTTTCCGGAAGGCCCGGACACGGACATTCAACTCTACAACGATTCTCATTTGCGCTTCTGGGCTCTCATCGCCTTGATCTCGGCATTAATATCTTCCTCGGTAAGTCCAAACTGTGCGGCCGTTCTCTGCGCCTGTTCAACCAGCGAGTAGAATTCATCAAGAGAAGGCTCCTTAACAGGTTTGAGGAGGATATTCTCATTATCTGTAACGACCAGAAATTGAGAGCCTTCCCCAAGACCCAGTTTCTTGCGGATAGCGACAGGGAGAACAATTTGTCCTCTGGATGACATAGCTGCAATAGTTGCCATATGTCCAACATTTATGAAAAGTAAGTAATTCTTATTTTTCTGCAAATATAAGGATTATTATTTAATAACCAAAAAGCGATACGATGGAATAACCCCAATCCTCAAAAAATTATAGGTGACGTTTGAAATCCATCCTCTCATGCAGGATGCGAATGATACGCACCCTCCCGTCTTGGAGTTCTCTGAAGAAGATGATGTGCTTCCCGGAGGGATAACCTTTAACTGCGGGTCTTACATCATCAAAATGCCGACCCAGTCGCTCCGGTTTCTCCGCCAACTTGCTACAGTCTGCAAGGAGGTTGTTATAGTATGTGTTTGCCTGACCCGCTGACCATGTATCGTAGGTGTAATCCCAGATATCATTAAGGTCAGCTGCGGCTTTTCTGGTGAATACCGGTTTATCCATTCCGTCTGGCATTAAGTTCAGATAGATTCGCCGCAGGGTCAAAATCCTCATAATCACCGCTGGCTTCGCCCTCATCTAATGCAGCACGAAGAGCGGCAAGACGTGATGCGTATTCCTGATCTTCAAGAAGTCGAAGACCGGACCGAACAACCTCGCTGGCATTGTTGTATCTGCCGGAAAGGATGCTAGCCTGTATAAAATCCTCAAAGTGAGGTCCTAATGCTACAGTTGTCGTTTTCATAAGTGAACTTTTTTGCAAAATTAAGAATATTTCATAATATTCCAATATATTATATCGAAAAGAAAAGTGGAATCTACAGAACAATCGGGAAACCCGGCCGGAGCGAAGCGACCCAGAGGGTCTGGGGGATCAGGCCCCCGGTTTATCGAAGATTATGGCTACAAGAAAAGGACTGGCATTTGCCAGTCCTTTTCTTGTAGCCCGACGTGGAATCGAACCACGATTTAAAGTTTAGGAAACTTCCGTTCTATCCGTTGAACTATCGGGCCATTCACCGGGTCCGGACCCGGGGCGGGGGAGGCTGATTACTCAGCGTCCTTGGCGACAATCTGACGTCCTCTGTAATATCCGCACTCGGGGCATACCCTGTGGTATATCACTGTTGCACCGCAGTTGGGGCAAGTGGACAGCTGAGGAACGGCAGCAAAGTCGTGAGTTCTTCTCTTGTCTCTTCTCTGTTTGGAGACTTTGTGTTTCGGATGTGCCATTGTTATACTGTTTTAATTATTATTCAACAAAACTGCGCCCTGTCTATTTGTCAAACAAGCCTTTGAGCGCAGCGAAAGGATTGTTCTCCCCGGAATCGTTCCCGGAATTGACTTCTTCGGAAGGCTTGCCAAGGTACCTCAGCGCGGCGGGGTTGCATTCCCCGTCCTTGTGTACTCTCTGGAGCGGCAGGGCCAGCATAGCGTAATCATACACAGTCTGGTCCAGGTCTATCGCATCATCATCGGGGGAGACTGCAAGTATCTCCCTTTCGTCTCCTTCTCCCTTGGTCTGAGTTTCCCCGTCGTCCCGGGTAAAACTGACGCAGAGCCGTACATCCTGGGCCACAGGCATCTGAAGGTCCTCCAGGCAGCGGTCGCACTCAACGGTGAGGCTGCCGCGCAGGGACATGTCGATGTCTATGGAACTCCCTGACTTGAATGCCGTCACCTCCACATGGAGGGAAGCATCGAGGACTTCCGAATTGTCAAAACTCTCAAAGAACTCTTTTCCAACTGACCGGGAAAAACTCTGTTTTCCGGTCTTCAATCCATTTAGAGGTATGTTCAACATCGCTGTAAACAGATTTGGGGATGCAAAGATACGAAAAATATTGATATAATCAACCCTCTTGGTCAGATTTTCTTTTCCTATCGAGGGGGTCGAGCAATATTTTTCTTATTCTCATGAAGTGGGGGGTCACTTCCAGCAGTTCATCTTCCTGTATATATTCCAGGGCCTCCTCGAGGGAGAATTTGATGGCGGGAGGAAGTATGACCTTCTCGTCGCTGCCCGAAGCACGCACGTTCGTGAGCTTCTTGGTCTTGCAGATATTGACGTTGAGGTCACGCTCGCGGGTGTGCTCGCCGACGACCTGTCCGCCGTATATCTCCTCTCCGGGCTCTACGAAGAAACGGCCCCTGTCGAGCAGCTTGTTCATGGAATAGGCTATGGCCTCGCCTGTCTCAAGGGAGACGAGGGAACCGTTGTTGCGGCGCTCTATCTCGCCCTTGAAAGGCTGGTACTCCTTATATCTGTGGGCCACTACTGCCTCTCCCTGGGTGGCTGTCAGCATATTGCTGCGAAGACCCATGAGTCCTCTTGTAGGAATATCGAACTCGAGCAAGGTCCTGTCGCCTCTGGGCTCCATGCGGAGCAGGGCTCCCTTGCGGCGGGTGGCAATCTCTATCGCGGTGCCCACGAATTCCTCAGGCACCTCCACCGAAAGTTCTTCTATAGGTTCACACCTCTGCCCGTTGATGGTCTTGTCGAGCACCTTGGGCTGGCCCACCTGGAGCTCGAAGCCCTCGCGGCGCATGGTCTCGATGAGAACCGAAAGGTGGAGGACTCCACGGCCGTAAACTATGAATGAATCCGCGTTGAGGCCGGGCTTGACCTTGAGAGCCAGGTTCTTCTCCAGCTCGCGGTCCAGCCTGTCCTTTATATGCCTGGAAGTCACGTACTTGCCGTCCTTTCCGAAGAAGGGGGAGTTGTTGATGGTAAAGAGCATGCTCATCGTGGGCTCGTCTATGGCTATGGGCGGCAGAGCCTCGGGATTCTCGAAATCTGCAATGGTGTCGCCTATTTCGAAGCCTTCTATGCCTACCACGGCGCTGATGTCACCGCACTGTACGCTGTCCACGTTCCTCTTGCCCAGGCCTTCGAACACCATGAGCTGCTTGATTTTCTGCTTCTCCACTATGTCGTACCTCTTGCAGAGGCTGATGTTCATGCCGGTATGCAGTTCTCCACGGGTGATGCGTCCCACGGCTATACGTCCCACGTAGGGGGAGTATTCCAAAGAGGAAATCAGCATCTGTGGCGTGCCTTCTACCTTGGCGGGAGCGGGAATGACCTCAATTATGGCATCCAGAAGGGGAGTGATATTGTCCCCGTGGTTCTTCCAGTCATTGTCCATCCAGCCCTGCTTGGCGCTGCCGTAGATGGTCTTGAAGTCCAGCTGTTCTTCGTCAGCTCCGAGTGCGAACATCAGGTCGAACACCTCTTCCTGCACCTCGTCGGGGCGGCAGTTGGGCTTGTCCACCTTGTTGATGACCACGACGGGCTTCTTGCCCATCTGGAGGGCCTTCTGCAGCACGAAGCGGGTCTGGGGCATGCAGCCTTCGAATGCGTCCACCAGCAGGAGCACGCCGTCGGCCATGTTCAAAACCCTTTCGACCTCGCCGCCGAAATCGCTATGCCCGGGAGTATCTATAATGTTGATTTTCACTCCCTTGTAAACTACGGAAACGTTCTTGGCGAGGATGGTGATGCCGCGTTCCCTTTCCAGGTCGTTGTTGTCGAGAATAAGCTCTCCGAGATTCTCGGGTCTGCGTACTAGGTCGGCCTGGTAAATCATGCGGTCCACGAGCGTGGTCTTGCCATGGTCAACGTGGGCGATGATTGCTATGTTCCTTACTTCCATAAATATTCTTTAAATCTTGCAAATTTAACTAAAATTAGGCAGAAAATCGCTATATTTGTATGACAAAATTGTTTTAATGAACAGGGAAGACGACTTTTCGAGGCTGGAGATAGACCTCCAGGGCTGCCTGAAGAATTATAGATACTTCAGGTCCAGGCTCTCTGCATCCACCAAAATGCTGGTGCTTGTAAAGGCCAATGCCTATGGTCATGGTGCAGTGGAGTTCGCAGCACTTATGCAGCAGGCTGGTGCGGATTATCTTGCAGTGGCATATCCCGTGGAGGGAATAGAACTGAGGCGCTCCGGTATCAGCCTTCCTGTTCTGGTGCTTACGGCAGGCACCGATTTCTTCCAGGACATAATCGAAAACCGTCTGGAGCCGTCAATCCCTAACCTGCAGGCCTTGAAGCTCTTCTGTGAAGAGCTGAGGCGGCAGGGGCTGCGCGACTATCCTGTCCATATAAAACTTGATACGGGCATGCACCGCCTCGGCTTCATGACGGGCGAGCTGGATGCCCTCTGCGACTACCTCAAGGATTGCACAGCCGTGCGCGTCAAGTCCGTATTCTCCCATCTGGCGGTGGCGGAAGTGCCTGAAGAAGACGACTTTACTCTCGGGCAGATAGCAATGTTCCGCAGCAATGCCCAGAGGATAGGCGATGCCCTTGGGTACAAGCCCATGTGGCATATTTTGAATTCTGCCGGAATAGAAAGGTTCCCCGACTACCAGTTCGATATGGTCAGGCTGGGTATAGGCATATATGGAATCAGCGCCCTGCCGGGAGTGAAACTTGCCCCTGTTGCCTCGCTCAAGTGCAAGATTCTGCAAATCAAGAAGTTGACCCCAGAGGACGGGACCATAGGATATGGCCGCTACGGACATATAGCCCCCGAAGGCTCAGTCATCGCCACTATTCCTGTGGGCTATGCCGACGGAATAGACCGCCACCTTGGGAGAGGCAATGCCTCCTTCAGCCTCAACGGCCACAGGGTGCCGACAATAGGCAATATCTGCATGGACATGTGCATGCTTGATATAACAGGAGTCCCGGCCGAGGTGGGGGATACCGTCACTATTTTCGGCGAGGACCCTACCGTGGGCGAACTGGCAGGCATATTGGGTACCATCCCATACGAGATACTGACCTCGGTGCCGCGCAGAATAGAGCGCTTCGTCATTCGAAAATCCCGTCAGTAAAGCAGAGTACCAGCCTCGTGCCCGAATGCATGGCTGTGGCGTATGTGTCTCCGTCGCATGGGACGGCGTATCCGCAGCCGGCGAAGATGAATTTCACCTCCTGGGAGTCGAAGTCTTCCGTCAGCCTTGCAGGCTCTTCTCCGGGAATGACCTGCGTGAGGTTATAACCCTCTTTCAGTATGCCCACGGGTATTACTGCCGGGTCTGAAAGCGGCATCTCCTCATGCTCTATGTATAAAAGAAGATATTTCATGTTAGGAATGCGAAACAAATTAGTTGCATCAAATTTTGTAGAAGATTGTCGAGGTTGTTTGGATTTGGGAAGAAGGAGTGCAGCAGTAGCTGCATGACTGATGACAAAATTCAAAGAAGCCGGCAAGATTCGCAAAATGATGCAAGTTATTTTTTGAACATGACTTAACAAAAAGACCGGCGTTGCTGCCGGTCTTTGGTGACTCCATCAGGATTCAAACCTGAAACCTTCTGATCCGTAGTCAGATGCTCTATTCAGTTGAGCTATGGAGCCGTTTCCCTTTCGGGTTATTCTGCATTGTCCTGCTTTGCTACGAACTTCTTCTCCTGAATCCTTGCCTTCTTACCTGACAGGGTGCGGAGGTAGAAGATGCGGGCCCTGCGGACCTTACCAACCTTGTTGACTTCAATTGAGTCAATGAAGGGAGACTGTACGGGGAATATCCTCTCGACACCGATACCGCCGGACACCTTGCGGACTGTGAAAGTCCTGGTGTAAGGGGTTGCTCCTGATATCTGGATGACAGTTCCTCTGAACTTCTGGAGTCTCTCCTTGTCACCTTCCTTGATTCTATAGGTAACGGTGAGGGTATCACCGGCCTTGAATTCAGGGTACTGAGCAGTCTTCTCGTTCTGGAAGGCCTGGTCAACTAATTTAATCAAATCCATTTTCTTATTCTTTTAAAGCGCAACGTTACGAACTTAATAAACGAACCGTAAGAGGTTGCTTTGTTTTTGGGACTGCAAATGTAGGAAGAATTTTTCAATCTGCAAACTTTTGTTGCGATTTTTTTAGAAATTTTCCCTCATTTTGTCAAACAGAGCCTTGTCTTCCCGGCTCAGGTCGGGTGTAAAGCTGCTGCTGGACCTCATTCCCTCCAGTGCCTCCTTCTCGCCTCGGGACAGTTTCTTGGGTATCCATACGAGGTATTTGACATAGAGGTCGCCAGTGCCGCTGCCATATCCCTTTACTGCAGGGAGGCCTTTTCCGCGCAGCCTGACCACGGTACCTGACTGCGTGCCAGGATCTACCTTTATGCGGTAGGTCCCGTCAAGCGTAGGGACGGCGATTTCCGTTCCGAGTATGGCGTCGGTCACTGTAAGAATATGGCTGTAGAAGAGGTTGTTGCCGCTTCTTTTGAGCTGGCTGTGAGGGAGTTCCTCGATGAGCACGAGCAGGTCGCCGTTGACTCCACCGTTCTTGGCGGCATGGCCTTCGCCGCGTACGGTAAGCTGCATTCCGTCCTCGACTCCCGCAGGGATGTCCACCTTGATGGTAACTCTTTTGCGCACAAGACCGGTTCCGGCGCAGTTTCGGCAGGCATTCTTGATTATCCTTCCTTCACCGCCGCAGCGGGAGCAGGTTGTGTATGTCACCGTCTGTCCGAAGAAACTGTTGCTGACCCTCTGCTCCTGCCCGCTTCCCTTGCAATGGGGGCAGGTCTGGATGTCTGAGGAACTCTTGGCACCCTTGCCGCCGCACTTGGGGCAGGGCTCGTTCCTTTCTATGGACACTTCCTTGGTGCAGCCCTTGGCGATTTCTTCGAGGGTGAGTTTCACGCGAGTGCGAATGTCCCTTCCTCTATATACCCTCTGCTGCGAGGAGCTCTGCGAGCGGCCGAAACCTCCGAATCCGCTGAATCCGCCGAAACCTCCGAAGCCGCCGCCGAAAAGGTCGTTCAGTATGTCGTTCAGGTTGCCGAATCCCTGGCTGAAGTCGAAGCCCTGGCCTCCGCCCATGCCGGAGAATCCGAACTGGTCGTACTGGGCCTTCTTCTGGGGGTCGCTGAGCACGGAATAAGCCTCGGAAGCCTCCTTGAACTTCTCCTCGGCTGTCTTTTTCTCCTCATCGGTTCCATCCACCCAGCGGTCAGGGTGCCATTTGAGGGCAGCCTTACGGTAGGCTGACTTTATGTCATCGGCCGAGGCGTTCTTGTCCAGCCCCAGGACCTCGTAATAATCTCTTTTCTCTGCCATAGTTTATGCCCCCACGACTACTTTGGCGTACCTGAGCACCTTGCCTCCGAACAGATAGCCGGTCTCGATTACGTCATAGACAAGGCCTTTGGACTCCTCGTCCTGAACGGGAATCTGGGCTACTGCCTCGTGGAAATCGGTGTCGAACTTCTGTCCTTTGGCCTCGATCTTCTGGAGACCCTTGCCCTTTAGGTATGCCATCAATTTGTTGTATATCAGGCTGGTGCCTTCCTTGGCGGCTTCGTCGCTGGACTCTTCCAGCATGGCCATAGCCCTTTCGCAGTCGTCCAGGACAGGCAGCAGTCCCTTTATGGTCTCGGCCGATGCCGAACTGACCAAATCGAGCCTGTCCTGCGCGCTGCGCCTGCGGAAAGTTTCGAACTCGGCCATGAGACGGAGATAGTCGTCCTTGCCTGAGGCGACGCTCTCCTTGAGCCCTGCGTTCTCTTTCTCCAGGGCTTCAATCTTCTCTTTCAGCACCTTTTCGGCCTTCTTTTCTGCTTTCTTGCCGTTTTTCTCCTCGGCCTTTGTATTCTTGTTGTTCTCTTCCATAATCATCTTTTTCATACAAAACCGGCGGATGGAGTTTCAAATAGCCTGCCACCCGCCGTATTCTGCCATTATGTCATATCTATTTCTTGTTAACCAGATACTGCTCTTCCTTGTATGTCAGACCCATGAACAGTATGGCCATGGCGCAGGCGGCAAGCAGCAGCATGAAGGTCCAGCTCCAGCCGGCGTTCTTCGCTACATAACCTATCACTATGTTGGCGAGTATGGCGGTTCCGAAGAAGTAGCCGAAGAATCCGGTCAGTCCGGCTGCTGTGCCGGATGCGTTCTTCGGGGCGAGGTCAAGGGCCTGCACACCAATGAGCATTACAGGGCCGTAGATGAAGAAACCTATGCCTATAAGACTGATAACCACCATTGTAAGGTTGTCGATGAAGACCCAGTAGAGGACTATGAATACTGCCACCAGTGCCATGAATATCATCGTGGGAAGGGCTCTGCGTCCTTTGAAGACGTGGTCGGATATCCAGCCGCAGATAAGGGTGCCTGGTATGGCTGCGAACTCGTATGCGAAATAGGCCCAGCCTGCATCCTTGAGGTCTTTGCCCATATCGGTGAGGATGGTAGGAGCCCAGTCGAGGCAGCCGTAGCGGACCATATAGACGAAGGCGTTTGCAAGTGCTATATACCAGAGGAACTTATTATTGAGCACATACTTGAAAAAAATATCCTTGGTACTCAGGGCCTGTTCGTGCTTCTCGCTATAGTTCTTGGGATAATCGTTGCGCCATTTCTCGATGGAGGGCAGTCCGACGGACTGCGGGGTGTCGCGAAGCAGCAGGTAGGCGACGATGGCGACCATGACCGCGACGGCGGCGGGGAAGGCGAAGGTGCCGATGAGGAAGTAATACTCGGTGGCTGAACCGTAGAACCAGTGGCCGAACCAGGCTGCTCCGTATGCCGCCATGGGGCCGACGAGGGCGCCTCCGACATTGTGGGCGCAGTTCCAGATGGACATCATGGTGCCTCTTTCGCTGACCGAGAACCAGTGCGTCATGACTCTGCCGCAAGGGGGCCATCCCATGCCGTTGAACCATCCCACAAGGAAGTTCAGGAAGGCCATGAGAGCTATTGCCGCGAACTTATGTTCGGCACCTATGGCGGTGATGGGAACTATCATGAAACACATTGATATTGCGGCCATTACAAGGCCCAGAGGAAGGAACACCCGGGCGTTGCTGCGGTCCGAGACGCTGCCCATGAGGAACTTCGAGAGGGCGTATGCTATAGCGTTCATGGACAGCACTATTCCAAGCTCGTCTTTGCCGAATCCGAAGGAAGCAAGTTCCGGAATGGCCATTGAGAAGTTCTTTCTGACGATGTAGAAGCCGGCGTATCCTATGAATGCTCCGAGGAATACCTGGAGCCTCATCCTCTTGTATTTCGCATCTGTTTCTGCTCCTGCGGGCATTTCTGCCTTGTAGGCTGGTTGCTTTAAGAATCCTATCATAGTTTTAGTATTTGTCCAAGTTCTCTAATGTTCTACAAAAGTACTGATAATTTTGGGATTTTCCTCAAATAACTATAACTTTGGGGAGTTATGGACAAGAAAATAATACTTATTACAGGTGCCAGCAGCGGCATAGGCCGTGATGCTGCTATGATGCTGTCGGCAGCGGGCCATAAGGTATATGGAGCCGCAAGAAGGACAAACCTGATTCCGGAAGGTGTAGTACCCTTGAGCATGGATGTCACCGACGAGGCTTCCATTGATGCTGCCCTGGAAACGGTAATAGGGCAGGAGGGCCGGATAGACGTGCTGGTGAACAACGCCGGTTTCGGCTATTTCGGGGCTATCGAGAATGTCAGCATGGAAGATGCCCGCAGGCAGATGGAGGTCAATGTGTTCGGTCTTGCTTCGCTGACCCGCAAGGTGCTGCCTTACATGAGGGAGCAGGGGAGAGGCAGGATAATCAACGTTTCCTCTGTAGCCGGCAAGGTGGTGCTGTATTTCGGAGGCTGGTATCATGTGTCCAAATTCGCCGTGGAGGCTTTCAGCGACGCGCTTCGCATAGAGACCCGGCCTTTCGGCATAGATGTGGTCCTGATTGAGCCGGGGGCCATCTTTACGGACTGGGGCATCATCGCGGCGGACAATCTCGAGGCTTCTTCCAAGGGTACGGTTTACGAGAAGGAGGCCCTTAACGAGGCCGCTTCCATGCGTTTTATGTACTCTAAGATGAAAGGATACATTGCCGACCCTTCCGTGGTGGCCAAATCCATAGTGCGGGCTTCGCTCAGCCGCCGCCCCAAGGTGCGTTATCACCCCGGCACGGGAGCCAATCTGATGCGCTTTTTCCACTGGCTTCTTCCCGCCCGCTGGTGGGACGCTTCCATGCGCCTTATCGGCAGGAAAATAGTGTGAAGTTGTAAAAAATAACCGCATCACACATGAACACGTAGCCACCCTCGGCTCGTAAGAGGGAGGGGCCCATTGCCCGCAATGGGAGGGGTCGGGCAAAGCCCGACGGTTCATGGTGATGCGGTTATTTTTTATTTAAAGAACCGATCTACTTCCTTTACGGCCTCGGGGAGGGCGAATACGACGACCCTGTCGTAAGCCTCGATGCGCGTGGTACCCACGGCGATGAAAGAGTCATTGCCGCGGATTACGCCTCCGACTATGGCATTGTCCGGGAAGTCGGTATCCTTCAGGCTGTTACGAGTGATTAAACTGCCCGGAGCTACTATGTACTCCAGCACCTCGGCATTGGTGCCGCTCATGTACTTTATGAAACGCACCTTGCTGCTCAAGGTCATCTTGAATATGCGCCCCGCGGTAATCAGTTTCTTGTTGATTACGGCATCCACTCCCATGTCCTCGGCCAGGCGGATATACTCTATGTTCTCCACCTGGGCGATAGTCCTTCCTACGCCGAATTTCTTAGCCACGACGCAGGCCAGAACATTGGCCTCGTCGTTGCCGGTAACGGCCACGAAAGCGTCGTAGTCGCGTATGTTCTCCTCCAGCAGGGTGTCTGAATTGCGCCCGTCGGCATTGACCACTATGACATTGTCTTCGAGCATGGATGAAAGCTCTATGCAACGCTTCCGGTCACGCTCTATAATCTTCACTGTATCAACGTCATGGCAGATGCCCTCCGCCACCATTTTCCCTATCTCTCCTCCGCCCAGCACCATTACCTTGCCAATTTCCCTTCCAGTCTTTCCGAGGTATGACATCAAGGCCGAAACACCCTCGCGGCGGGATATGATGTATATGAGGTCGTTGTACTGGAAACGGGTGTCGAAACGGGGCATCAGGGTCTTGTCCTCGCGAGAAATAGCAACCACACGGAACTGCACTTTGTCCGAACTCACGGCAGCGGTGAACTCGGCCAGCTTCATGTCCAGGATAGGGGAGTTGTCATCGAGGCGGAAAACGGCCATCTGCAGCTTTCCTCGGGCGAAATCCATGCTCTCCGAAGAGGTAGTGTGCCTGAGAAGCTCGACTATTTCGCCGGCGGCAATCTTCTCGGGATAGAACATCAGGTCTATTCCCATCTCCGTGAAAATGTACTTGTTGTCGTAGGCCACGTATTCCTCGTCGTCTATGCGGGCGCAGACCTTGGGGCAGCCAAGTTTCTTGGCCAGCAGGGCGCTGACCACATTGACATCCTGGTTCTCCGCCGGATTGACGGCGATGAACATGTCGGCCTGCTGTATGCCGGCACTCTTGAGGGACTTTATGGACGAGACATTACCCTTGATAGTGGCTACGTCTGCAATCCTGGACAGGCGCGTCAGCCTGCTCTCATCGGGGTCTATGACCGTTATGTCATTGGCTTCGCTGCTGAGCATCTTTGCCAGGTGGGACCCTACCTCACCTGCGCCCTCGATTATAATCCTCATATATTCAGGCTTTTAAATATTTTCTTTCCTTTTATTGCACCCTCGGCAACTATGAAGCCCCGATACAGGCCGCTCACAGAGGCGCTTTTGCCATACTGCTCCAGATACCTGACAATTTCCCTTAGGTCGGGCATACTGACCATCTGCTTATACTCCTTGTGGGCCTTGACAACGGCGCTGAAAAATGAAGGGCGCAGTGTCATCAGATACACAAGGGCGGAACCACCGTCCAGCACCATTCTCTTAAATATCATCCGCTTTGCGCGGCGAAGTCCCTTTCCGGCGGCCCGGGCGGCGGGTATTCCTTCCCGGTACAGCTCAAGAGCGTATGTTTTTCCGAGATTGTTGGACAGCAGCAGCAGATTGTTGCGGAAATTAAGCTTGAGCTTGCCGGGAGAATCAGGAGGAAGCGTACCTCCTCCCAGATGATAAACCGTGGACTGAGGAATGACCGTAATCTTGTATCCTTCAAGCTGGAGCCTCCAGCATAGGTCTATCTCTTCCTGATGGGCGAAGAATCTGCTGTCCAGGCCCTTCCATAGGCTCGCCCTTATCATCAGGCAGGCCCCCGTGACCCATAGGACATCCTTAGGAGCGGAGTCATATTGGCCCTTGTCCTTCTCTGTCATCTTCAGGACACGGCCCCTGCAGAAAGGATAGCCGTACCTGTCAATGAAGCCTCCTGCGGCACCGGCGTATTCAAATCTGTCCCTGTCCGAAAGGGCATGCAGCTTGGGCCCGCAGACAGCGCATCCGGGGTGGCTGTCCATCCACTGCTCAAGAGGCTCCAGCCATCCCTGCGGTACTTCAAGGTCGCTGTTAAGAAGCAGGTAATAGGTATAGCCTTCCAGCATAGCCAGGGCCCTGTTGTAACCTCCAGTGAAGCCGTAGTTCCTGTCAAGGGCAATCACTCTCACACCGGGGAACAGACCGGCCATGAGGTCAAGGGAACCGTCAGTGGAACCATTGTCGGCCACAATCACTTCGCTGTCTCCAAGGGGAGTGCCGTCGGGACTGCAGGAGGCCGACAGCAACACCGAAGGCAGAAAGCGCTCCAGTTGCTCCTTGGTATTCCAGTTGAGTATGACTATGGCCGTTTTCATTATGCACTGAAATCAACGTTGCCGAATGCCAGAGTGGGTATCTGCTTTATGCGGCAGGCTCTGGAATCGCTTCCGGCAGCGAGCAGGTTGTTCCACAGCTGCGTTATATTACCCGTTACCACCATGCCGTGCACAGGGGTAAGGACTCTACCTTTGAAGGCAAATCCTTCTATGCCGTATGAGAAATCGCCGCTGACCTTGTTGAAATTGCCTCCGTTGAAGCCGGTGACCAGTATTCCTTCGCCACAGGCAGACATGATGTCATCTGCCGTGATGTTTTCCCTGCTGCCGCCAAGGCCCCACCAGGGCATCACCTTGGCCCTTGTGCAGTCGTCAACGGTAGGCGCCATGCCCATCTTGGCGGCCATGTAGGTGTTGAGGAAATACTTGTCTATGCGTCCGTCGCATATAACGGCATCATTGGCCGTGGCAACTCCTTCGCTGTCAAATAGTTTCGCTCCGCATTCACCGGGGCTTACGGGAAGGTCCATCATGGTGAACCCCTCGCTGAACACCTTCTTCGAGAGGCTCCCGGTGAGGAAGGAATTGTTCTGCTGCAGGGAATATCCGCCGAGGGCTCCGAGTATGGGAGCGACCATCTTGGCTGCCACTTCTGTATCGACTACCATGGTGTACTTTCCGCCGGGAACCGTCGTCGAGCCTATCTGGCTTTCGGCCTTGCGCAAGGCCTCCGGGCAGATTGAAGCGAAATCAATATCTGAGGGGCGTATGGCGGCATCCCACCAGTATCCGCTGTACTTATGGCCCTGCCTGTCGGCTATGGTATATTCGCAACCTATTTCGAAGGAACTCTCTATATGCCTGACATCCAGTCCGTTGCTGTCGGCAATAATCAGGTCGGACACAGAGTCCGAATACTCCGTTTCCTCGGAAATGACCTTGTAGTCTCCTCCGTGTGGCTTGCTAAAGCAGGAAGCCTTGGTCGCGGTCTCCATCCTCCATTCTGGAGTGACGGCTGCGTATGCATCGTCATACAGGCCCATTTCGAGACCGGTGAGGGCCGTGGTGCAAAGCCTCCGTGGCTCCGGAAGTTTCCTCAGCGGGTCAGCCTCGAACATGTCCACGGTGTCAACCGCTTCGCGGATGAAAGGACCCATAGCCTCCGGATCCAGCCTGTTTGTGGTGAAAGAGGCAAATCTGCCCTTGCGGAAAATACTGATGCTCAACATGATGTCTCCTGAGGATGTAACCTTGTCAGGCACACCGTCTCGAAGAGAAACCAGGTTCATCATGCTCTTGGCGAGGTTTATCCGGGCAGCGTCCGCACCGCAGGCGAGGGCCTTGTCCAGATATTCTTTCACCAGGGAGGCTTCTTTCTCACTTATGCTCCAGGGTATGTCGTGTTTTGTGAACATCAGTCTATGTTTTAATCTCGCAAATATAACCAATTTTTTGTTAAGCCCGATTAATTTAATATATTTGCATCTGCAAGTTGTACTATTATGGAATACGGCGAACTGAAACTTGAGCCCGGAGTATATGTCCCCAAGAGCAAGAGGGAATACTCCAAGACCGATCCTTACGAGCATGTCGTAGAGGTTGCCGGGGCGGTAGAAGAAGGCAATAAACTCTCATTTGACAAGGATTATCCCTATCTTGACGATTCCCCCAAGGCGAAGTGGAACCGTTTTCTTGGATATCTCTTCCTCTGGGGTCCTGTTGTTCTGGTCAACCGCCTGCATTACGGCGTGAAGGTCCATGGCAGGGGAGTGCTGGATAAATACAAAGACAGCCTCAAGAACGGTGCTATGGCCATCTGCAACCATGTTATGCAGTTCGACGCAGTCTGCGTCAACGAGGCCGTCCGTCCGCTCAGGAAGCTCTGGATTCCTATGTACAATGCCCATTTCAACGGCAACAAGCGCTGGATGCTGGTCAATCTGGGCGGTATACCCCTTCCCGATGACATGGAAGGCATGAAGGCTTTCAATGCCGCTTTCGACGAGTATCATCGCCGCAAGCAGTGGATGCTGGTGTTCCCCGAGGCAGTACGCTGGAATGATTACAAGCCGCTGAGACCTTTCCGCAAGGGGGCTTTTTCCATGGCTTACCGTTACGACATTCCTCTGGTGCCCTGTGTCATAACTTTCCGTCCGAGGAAGGGCCTGTATCGCCTTTTCGGCCCAAAGGATATGCCTTGCTACGATATCACGGTATGCGAGCCTATACTGCCCGACAGGAACGCTCCGCGCCGTCTGGAAGTGGACAGGATGAGGATTCTTGCACACCAGGAAATGGAAAAAGCGGCCGGAATCCTTCAGAATCCCTGGCCGCCTATACCTTCGGAAGACACCGCCTAGCCTATAAGGCCGGCGGGGACGTTAGCCCCGTCACTTTCCACATCTACTTTCAGGAATGGCATCCCGCTCCTGCGGGCACCTTCGCCGTCGGTATCGTCGCGGTCTCCCACGACCATTATCTGCGAGGGCTCAAGACCGAGCTTACGTGCAACTTTTTCAAAACACTCCCGGCAGGGCTTTATGCCGCCTAGTGAGGGAACGTCGAAGATGTAGTCGGCCCATTCGGTATTGAATCCTACTGCCTGAAGTTTCTCCTCGACGCATCCGTAATCGCTGAAAATAGCAATCTTGATGCCCTTGTTGCGAAGCTCCTGCATTACCTGCGGCACCCATCCGTAGATATGGTGATGCTTGGCCAGCAGGCGCACCATACGGGGAATGTAGCGGGTGAAATACCAGCGTCGTATATGCTCCCTGGAGACCTTGGACTTTGCCGCAATCTTGTCAAAGAAGGCCTCGTAAAAGGCTTCTTCGCTGCCGTAGTACACTCCTGCAATTTCCTTTCTTACAGCGCGTTCGGCTCCGAGGATGTACAGGTTGGCGAGGCTTCCGAGCACAAGGCGGCGCGGAAGCCCTCTCCTGTCGTATAGCGTGCCGTCGAGGTCAAAGACCACGGCCTTGATGTCGGGGCTAATCATCCAGAACCAGTTTCTTGAACTTGGCGTGACGCTTCTCGTCCTGCATGAGCAGCTGGAGCTTGAACTGTCCGTCACGTGCGCCTTCGGCTATGCACTCGGCCTTGAATTTCTCGAAGGACTGATCCACGAGCCTGTGGGCCACGGGCATTTTCAGACGCAGGGAATCCCTCTTGGTGAGATATTCCACGTTCTTCTGCTTGAGAATGGCATCGACGCACTCGTTGAACTTCTCGGCCTGCTCCTGGGTGGTGGCCTGGTCGGCGAACTCGTAGTAGAAGCGGTATCCGAGTATGCTCAGGTCCGCGAAACCGACGAAGAAGCGGGTCTTAAGGCCTGTCTGCTCCTCGGCCTCGTGTACGGCCTCGATGAACTGGCGCTCATGGAGCTTC
Organism: Bacteroidales bacterium; assembly: GCA_017479265.1. GTDB lineage: Bacteria > Bacteroidota > Bacteroidia > Bacteroidales > UBA932 > Cryptobacteroides. Next base: position 32,964 of record JAFVCK010000058.1, read on the forward strand.
TCTCCCGTTATGGTGACTATTCCGTTGACCTTCTGGATAAGGTGTACGGTAGGGGTGTTCCGGAAGTTGGGACCAACCTCGAGGAGGTCGTTCATGTTGTAGCGGTACAGACCTGCGAAAGTGATCACGTAAGGGCAGTACCTCTTGCCTTCCTGAAGCTCATGGAGCTGTATGTATTTGCGGTTCGGATTGTCCAGGTCGGCCTCGTCTATGAACTCGTAATAGTGGAAGTGGGGGAAGAGGACGGTGTTCAAGGTGTCGTCCAGCACCAGGCCGAAGCGGCGTTCAGATGAGAAATAGCCGAACTCCTGATGGAGCATTCCCTCGGGGAAGGAATCCTTGAACTTGTCCAGATAGACCTTGGTGTTGCCGCACTTCCAGGTGTTGAGTATCTGGAGGTTGGGCCAGTAATGCTTGGGAAGCACGCGGCCGTATTTGGCCTTGAGCTCGCGAAGCTCGGCAGCCCTTGCGGGATTGGGCTTCAGAAGGCTCTCGAGCTCCTTGCGGATTTCGGGGTCTATCCTCAGGTCCTTGTTCAGGGTACCGTTCTCGATATCCTTTACATACTCGTCGTAGAACTCGTTGACATTGTTCTGGAGTTCAACTATGGTGGAAGGATTGGCGGTTACGATAAGGGTGATGTCCTGCTCGATGCCCATGCGCATCAGCACATAGTAACGTGCGGTATAGTCAGCTATGGAATAAACGCACTGGGGGTTGCTGTACAGGGCTTTTACGAATCCGGGGCAGTCCCTCTGGGTAACTCCCGACACGGAGCCGAACATGGTGCCGTCCGGGGCTTCGCCTTCCTTGACCTTGCCTACTATGGAAAGTATTTTGCCGCTGAATACCTTGTGGCGGTTCTTTATGAAATTGAACAGCCAGACCTTGGTCATTTTGCCATATATGTTCTCGAGATATTCCTTCGTGATGGGAATCCACTTGGGCTCGTTGGTGGTGCCGGAGGTGGTTGCATAGAGGAGGGGCTTGCCGGGGAAAAGGATGTCGGGGTTGCCCTGCTTGTGCTTCTCTATATAAGGACGGAGGTCTTCGTAATCGTTTGCTGGAACATTCTCTGCATACAGTTTGAAGAGAGTGTCGGCATCTTTTGCCTGGAGGATTGCGGCGAAATTGTGTTCTTTGCCGTATTCGCTGTCCTTGGCGTATTCCAGAATCGCCCTGAGCGTTTTCTCGGAAGAAGCCTTGGGGTCCTTGGACGCGCTCTTGAGGCTCATGTATTGTATGCCACCTGCCATTCCAAGCAGGGAGTTGGCTGTCAACATGCTTTTAAGTTCCATTTTTGCGTGTTTTGGTTTAGTACATTAATTGCTGCAAGAAACAAAGATAATCAAAAAATCTGAAACTGCCTAATTTGCAACATAATCGTTCACTCACCACCGACGGTAAGGGAGCCAACAAGGACGGTAGGTATGCCGCAGGATACGGGTACCTGCTGCATCTTTCCGCAGGTCCATGCCGAATCGTCCACGAGGCCGTCGTTTCCTACGGCGCGGATATCCGCAAGAGCCTCGGGACCGTTGCCTATGATGTTTATGTCGGTAACCGGCATGGTCAGGCGGCCGTTCTCAATGAGCCTTCCGCTCTTGACATAGAAGGTGAAGTCGCCTTCGCCTATCTTTACCTGTCCGTTGGCGAATTCATCCACGTAGATGCCCTTGCTCACGGAGGCTATGATATCTTCGGGGCGGGCATTTCCGCTTTCCATGTAGGTCGCCCTCATCCTCGGAATGGGGTTGAAGCGGAATGACTCCCTGCGGCCGTTGCCCGTAGGCCTTACGCCGTAGTGGGCGGCACTGACCCTGTCATGCAGGAAGGAAGTCAGTATGCCGTCCTGCACCATTACCGTCCTCTGGCCGGGGACCCCCTCGTCGTCGAAGTTCAGCGAGCCCCGGTTGCCCTTTATGGTGGCATCGTCAACTATGGTTATGCCTTCCATGCAGACCCTCTTTCCCATCTTGTCGGAGAATATGGACTGCCCCTTGCGGTTGAAATCGGCCTCGAAGGCATGTCCCATGGCCTCGTGCAGCAATATGCCGGAGGCACCGGCCCCCATTACAACGGGCATTTTCCCGCCTTTGGGACGGCCGGCTTCAAGGGCCTGGTCCAGACCTGAAGTTATCTGCACGGACATCTGCTCCTGAAGAACCTCGGAGAGCATTTCGGCTCCGCAGCGAAAACTGCGGCTGACATGCTTGTTGCGCGTCGTTTTGCCGTCGGAGAATATAATGGACACGGCTATGGTGCCCATGGGGCGGGTGTCGTATTTGAGTTCTCCTAAAGAGTTGAACATCAGTATGTCATCCACCTGCGAGGACAGCACGGCTATGACTTTTTGTATCCTCGTGTCCCTCTCCCTTATCTTCTTCTCGAGGGTGGTCAGCATGGCCGCTCCCGTTGTCGTTGGCACGGTGCGCCAGTCCTTCGTGAAAGGATATCTGTCGGCCGCCGGATTGGGCTTTCCGCTGAATGCGAAAGTCGGCCTTGGAGGAGTCTCGGGAGCGCCGTCCGCTATCACGGACGCGCTTTTGGCAGCATTCAGCATGGCGGGGCGGGAAGTGTCTTCAGTATAGGCATATCCCGTCCTGTCGCCCTTGAGCACCCTGATTCCCACTCCGTAGTCCATGGAAATGGCACCCGAGGAGACCTGGGAGTCCCTCAGCATGATGTCGCTGCCTTTGCTGCTGTAGAAATACAGGTCGGCATAGTCTCCGCCGCGGCCCAGCGCTGCGGCAACGGTATCTTCCATGGTACGGATGTCCGTCTTGAAAAGGTCTGTATAGAATGTGGGGTTATTTATCATCGCTTTGTCCTTGCAAGGCCTGTCTTGCTATGGCCTCGTATTTTTTGTTGTCTTTTACCACCATGTGCTCCTTCCATCCCTGGGCCACTATGGTGAAGGGAATCTCGGAATTGTCGGCAAGTATCCACCTGTCCGCTATGGGGCTGTAATCGTAGAAAAAGTAATGCAGTCCCGTATCGTAGCGCCGCCTTATGGTCTCCTCCGGCACATTGTGTCCTCCTGCCTCGACCCTGGCCTTGACCCTGGCCACTGCAAGGTCGGCGGATTCCAGCCAGAAGTACAGCACGGTCACGAAATAGCCCTGCGCCTGGGCCTGCGTGACTATCTTCTTGAGGCTGCGGGTGGCAAGGGTGGTCTCTATGGCAAAGTCCGCTTTGCGGCCCAGCAAATACTTGATTTTCATCAGCATGTAGCGGCTGGCGGCTATCTGTGCGCTGTCCGGGCTGAAGGGCGACAGGGCCTTTGCGAACTCGTCGGAATTGACGAACTCGCTGACACTGAAAAGCTCCGGGAGAATCGTGTAGGACGCGGTGGTCTTGCCCGATCCGTTGCAGCCGGAGATTATGTAGAGCTTTGGCTGTTTTGCCCCTGCTCTGCCTGACGGCTGACTCCGTAGCCGAAAAGGGAAAAATCTCCTTTGCATGGATCGTCGGGGAATATCTCACGGAAGGTGTCTGTGATTTCCTGTACCGTGTCTATGTCTTTCTGTTTTCTGGTGGTAAGCCCCAGGGCCGCAGCCTCGTCATAGACGTGTACGTCCAGGGGAATGAGCAGCTCGCGAGGGTCCGTGTCTTTCCACAGGCCCAGGTCCACCTTGCCGTCGCGCCTAACCATCCAGCGGCGCATCATGTTGATTTTCTTGTTGGGAGCCTTGGGGTCCTCTTTCTGTCCGAACACCCTGGTGCGGAATTCGGCAGGGGAGAGGCTTTCGATGCTGCCCAGGCCCTCGTAGAGGGCTTTGAGCCTGGCGCAGATTGCCGCCACTTCGGACCATTTGACCGTCCTGTGTATGCTGGCATCGTCGCCGCGCCATTCGCCCTTCATCACGTAATCGTATGGTTTCCAGTCCATTTCGTCCAGCAGCCTGCCGCAGTCCCTTACTATCATGGCCCTGCGTCCCCAGGCGAAATGCGCCGCGAAGACAGCCGCCACTTCAACGTCCTGGAGGCAGGCCCGTCCCTGTGCCAGAAGTCCGGCGAAACGGGTGGGGAAGGCGATGGGGTCTTCCACGAAATAGAGCGGGTCGTTGTATTTGGCGGCCCACTCTATCAGTTGTTTGCGTATTTTTTCAGTCATTATGCCGTTGCAGCCTCAAGTTTCTTCATGAGGGCGAACATGACAGCACCCGCTATCACGCACAGGGCCATGAGAATAGCCCAGTTGGCCCACAGGGGAACTGCGTTCCAGAGGAGGCCGGGAATGGAGCTGAGGTAGTTGCCCACGGCGGTGGCCGCGAACCACAGACCCATCATCAGACCCTTGAGCTTGGGAGGAGCCACCTTGGAGACGAAGGAGATGCCCATAGGGGAGAGCAGCAGCTCGGCGAAGGTGAGCACCAGATAGGGGCCTATGAGGTACTGGGGGATGACGGGGTCAGGGGACACCGTACCCTGGAGCTCGGCGGGAGAGGCCTGTCCGAGGGAGGCGAAAATCATTATCAGATAGCCTATTGCGGCAACGAACATTCCAAGACCTATCTTCCTCGGGGCTGAAGGCTCCTTGCCTTTGGAGGCCAGGGCCGCGAAAATGGCCATGCTGATGGGGGTGAGGGCCACTACGAAGAAGGGATTGAACTGCTGGAACAGCTGGGGGAATATGTCAAGGGGATTGGCAAGGCCGTTGTAAATGGCTATTGCTCCGCCCCAAAGCGCCAGCGTAACTGCTCCGGAGATGATTCTGCCCTTCTTGCTTTCGGACTGGAAGGTGGCGAAGAGGGTATATACGGAGACTGCCAGCAGGGCGAGGGCCCATATATTGAAACCAATTCTGACCCAGCCTGTTGCGGTGGCGGTGGTGTAGTCGCGGGCGAACCAGGTGAGAGACTGTCCGTTCTGGTGGAAGGCCATCCAGAAGAATATCACGACGGCGAACACGAGGCTCAGGGCGACGACCCTTTCCTTGGTCTGCTTGGGGGTGAGCTCGACATAGTTCTCGCTCTTGGCGGCGGCCTGCTTGGCGTTGACATCGGCGTGCTTGAACCAGCTGCGGAATCCGAAGTAAATCGCAACGGAGGCAATCAGGGACACGCATGCAACCGCAAATCCCATGTTGTAGGAAGAGGAGAGGTTGTCGATATAGAACCGGGAGAATGTGCCCAGGTCCATGGAAGCTGCTTCGGCTCCCGGCATCTGGGAGGCCAGGGAAGCGAGCTTGTCGGTGTTTTCGGGGGTAATGGTGCCGCCGAGGTACTGGTGCGCCAGGGCGGGGATGTCGGCCTTGTAGATAAGTCCTGCCTTGCCGAGGAAACGGTTGGTGATGGCGGTGGCTGCCGAAGGGGCGAACATGGCGCCTATGTTGATGGCCATGTAGAAGAGGCTGAAGCCCGAATCCCTCTTTTCAGCGTACCTGGGGTCGTCGTAGAGGTTGCCCACCATGACCTGCAGGTTGCCCTTGAAAAGGCCGGTTCCGATTGCAATCAGGGTCAGGGCCCCTATCATGAGGGCTATGCCGAGGCCGTTCGCCGCGGTAGGGATGGAAAGGCAGAGATAGCCTATGAACATCACGCTGATACCGGTGACGACGCACTTGCCGAAGCCAATCTTGTCAGCGAGCCAGCCGCCGACGACGGGCATGAAATAGACGGCTGCAAGGAAAATGGAATAAATCTGGCTGGCGACCGCTCCGTCGAAGCCGAACTTGGCCTGGAGGAAGAGCATGAAGATTGCCAGCATCGTGTAGTAGCCGAAACGCTCGCCTGTGTTGGCAAGGGCTAGGGCGTAGAGTCCTTTGGGCTGGTTTTTGAACATAGTTATATCGTTTTGTTTTGTTTCCTGTCTTACAAAGATACTAATTATTTTTTATATACGGTGTTTTTTGCTTTTGATGCATTTTTTCCTTACATTTGTTTCTGATATGAGCGATTTCGGATACAAGATAGGTTCTTCTGTGCTCAGGGCTTTCCAGAGGCTGCCCCTGGGCTTCCATTATCGGGTGGGCAGGTTCCTTTCGTGGATGCTGGGCGACGTGCTGAGATACCGCAGGGATGTCATCATGGTCAACCTGGCCCGTTCCTTCCCCGACAAGAAATATCATGAACTCGAGCAGATTTGCAAGGACAGCTACAAGAGCATGGGCGAGATTTTCGCCGAGGCCATGTTTTTCGGCGGCTGCCGCAACCGTCCCGGCAAGCTGCATGATTCCCACCTTGCCGAGATAGTGGACACGGACGGCCTTTTCGACCGCCTGAAGGAGCGCAGCGTCATGGTGCTCAACACCCATTACGGCAACTGGGAGCTCACCGGAGGCTGTTTCGAGTTCTTCTACAAGCCGCCCTATATGGCGGACAACATGAGCTACGACGATGTCTGCATAGTATATAAGGAATTCACCAGCAAGTTCTGGGACAGGTTCATAGGGGAGAACAGGTGCGCCATAAAGCCCGATTTCAAGGGCTATATCGAGTCCCGCACCGTGCTGCGTTATGCCATAGAGCACAAGAACGAGCGCAAGTTCTATATCTTCCCCACGGACCAGTATCCTTACGGGTCCGCCTCCTGCGACATTCCCTCCTTCATGCACCAGCCTACCAAGGTGATGACGGGAGGCATAGCCCTGGCGCACAAGTTCGGCATGGCCGTGTATTTCATGTGCATAGACCGAAAGCGCAGGGGCCGTTATGAGATTTCTTTCAGGAGCATCTGCCCCGACGCTTCCCGGATGGAGGTGTCGGATATAATAGCCGAATATTACAGGAGGCTGGAGGTGGCCATAGAGTCGCAGCCGGCCAATTACCTTTGGAGCCATAAGAGATGGAAATAAGAAAGTTAGCATTGCTGTCGTGCCTGCTTATCGGCGCGACGCTCCATGCCCAGGACGACAATGCCGGGGCCGTTTGTTATTCTCTTCCGAGGACAGTCGTACGCGTGGAGGCCGAGGCCGTCCGCGAGGTCTTCCATGCAGGGCCCTACGCCCGTTATTCATGGAAATATCTCGGCATGGAGGCAAGGGAACAGGACAGCAACACCTGCCGTCTGGAGTCCGTGCGTCTTGAGCCTCTGACGGAGGCCGACCCTGCCGCCCGCTATGCCTTGCCGCAGGTTAAGACCCTCCCTTCCGTGCTGGAACTCTCCGCGCAGGGCCTTGTGTCCCTTGGCGGCAATGCTCCCGGGAGCACCCGCTGGTCTTTCGAGAAGGGAGAGGACGGAGGTTTTGCCGCCGCAGGCCTGACTTCCAACCTTACCAGCGAATCGGCCACCCTCTACCGCAGGAATTCAGCGGGAGGACAGGCCGCAGTGCAGCAGCAGATGGTGGTGGAGAAGAGCCCCGAGGCCAAGGCCAAGGAGGCTGCCGACATCATATTCGACCTTCGCCGCAAGAAAATGCAGATAGTGACCGGTGATTCAGATGCCGTATTCAGCGGCGAGGCTCTCGGTGCCGCCATAGCGGAAATAGACCGCCTGGAGCAGGAATACCTCTCGCTCTTTATCGGTTACAGCGAGTTCATCCCTTCCAAGATGGTATTCGACGTGATTCCCCGCAAGGATGCCAAGAACCAGCGCTACATAGCCTTCCGTCTTTCCGAGGACGAGGGCCTGGTGCCTTCTGACAATGTTTCCGGCAAGCCCTATATCCTGGAACTTGTGCCCGAGAAGGTCGCGGCCGTCACCGATGCCAAGGCTTCCAAGGGCAACGTGATATACTACCGCATCCCTTCAATCTGTACGGTGAGGCTCTCTGACGGAGTCAATGTGCTGATTTCCAGCCGCATGCCCGTTTCACAGCTCGGAGCCACAAGTACCATCCCCGTAAAATAACCATTAAACCTGATAATTATGTCTATCAAAGATTTGAACCCGACCATCGTTTGGAACAATTTCTACGGACTGACCAGGATTCCCCGTCCTTCGAAGCATGAGGCCAAGGTGCAGGATTATCTGCTCCAGTGGGGCAAGGAGCACGGCGTGGAGGTTTTCCGCGATGATACCGGCAACATCATTTTCCGCAAGGGAGCTACTCCCGGTTACGAGAACCGCCGCGGAGTGATTCTCCAGGGCCACATGGACATGGTTCCCCAGAAGACCGGGGACAGCAGCCACGATTTCCTCAAGGACCCTATCAATGCTTATGTAGATGGCGAATGGGTGACCGCCGACAGGACCACTCTCGGAGCCGACAACGGAATAGGCGTGGCCATGGGCCTTGCCGTTCTCGAGTCCAAGGACATCAATCACGGTCCCGTCGAGGTGCTTGTCACTTACGACGAGGAGACAGGCATGACAGGTGCCGAAAGCCTCAAGCCCGGCGTTCTCAAGGGCGACATCCTCATCAACCTCGACTCCGAGGAGGAGGGCGAGCTTTGCGTCGGTTGCGCAGGAGGTCTGGACGTGTCCGCGGATTTCTCCTACCGTGGCAGCGTCACTCCCGAGGGATATGTCACTTACAAGCTGAATGTCAAGGGTTTGCAGGGCGGCCATTCCGGAATGGACATTTCCCTGTACCGTGCCAATGCCAACAAGGCTGTCTCCCGCATACTCCTTCCGCTTTTGGAGAAGAGGGGAGTGAAGCTGGTTTCTTTCAACGGCGGTTCCCTCCGCAATGCCATTCCTTTCGAGGCCGAGGCCGTGGTGCTTCTGCCTTCCGCAGCCGTCAATGTGCGTGCCATCAAGGACCTTGTGGACGAGTCTTTCGCCGCAATCAAGGCCGAGTTCGGCCAGAGCGACCCTGACATGGTCATGTCTTTCGAGAAGGAAAGGAAGAATGCCGGCAGGTATATCAGTTCTCCTGCCGCCCTGCGTATAGTGCGTGCCCTGCTGGCCTGCCCTTCAGGCGTTATCCGCATGAGCCGCGCCATGCCGGGCCTTACCGAGACTTCCATCAACATGGCCATAGTCCGTACGACTCCCGGCCACGTTACCGTCCATTCCCTCATGCGCAGCGCAGTGGATTCCGCCAAGGGTGCTCTTGCTGACAGGGTGAGGTGCGTGTTCGAGCTGGCCGGCGCCAAGGTGAGTTTCGCAGGCGGTTACAGCGGCTGGACCCCCAAGCTCGATACTCCTATGAACAATGTCATGATGGCATGCTTCAAGAAGGTTTACGGCCGTGACATGAAGATCATGGCTACTCACGGAGGTCTGGAGTGCGCCATCATGGGTGCCAAGTATCCTGCCTGGGAGATGGTGTCCATAGGACCTACCATCAAGTATCCCCATTCTCCCGACGAGAGGGTGAACATCGCTTCCGTGGGCCGCACCTGGGAGTATCTCAAGGCTGTCCTCGAGGCCGTTCCCGAGAAGTAGGTGTGTGACAATAGCAGAAAAGGTGGCCTTGCGGTCACCTTTTCTTTTGCATTTTTGTGCGTTGGCCTTACTCGGCGACGACCTCGAACTTGAGAGCGCCCTTGACGGCCTTGTAGCACTTCACCTCTGCATCGTAGATGCCAAGTTCCTTGACATCGGAGAGGATGGTGATATCCTTCTTGTCAACCTCGATACCTGCTGCGACGAGAGCGTCTGCGAGCTGGGCGGTGGTGACAGAACCGTAGATCTTTCCGCTTTCGCTGACCTTGACGGCGACCTTTACGAGAACGCCGGAGATCTTCTGTGCGAGAGCCTCTGCATCAGCGACTTTCTTGGCCTCTTTGTGAGCGCGCTGACGAATGGTCTCGGCGTGCTGCTTGAGTGCGGAGGCAGTGGCGAGGGTTGCATAACCCTGGGGAATGAGATAATTGAGTGCGTATCCGGCTTTTACCTTTACGACATCATCTGCATGGCCGAGGTTGGCCACATCTTTCTTAAGAATGATTTCCATACTGCTGTCTCCTATTATTTCAGAAGGTCGGTTACGTAAGGGAGAAGTGCCAGGGAGCGTGCCCTCTTGATGGCCTGGGCGACTTTCCTCTGGAATTTGAGGGATGTTCCGGTGATGCGGCGGGGGAGAATCTTGCCCTGCTCGTTGAGGAACTTCTTGAGGAACTCGGGATCCTTGTAATCAACGTACTTGATACCTGCCTTCTTGAAGCGGCAGTATTTCTTCTTCCTGACCTCTACTGTAGGAGGGTTGAGATAGCGGATAGAGCCATTGTTCTGTGCATTGTTCTGTGCCATAGTCTTTCCTCCTTATTCGTTTACGGTTTCCTGTGCGGGATCGGCTGCTGCCTGAGCTTTGGCGGCCTTGTTGGCCCTGCGCTTCTCGGCGTAAGCGACTGCGTCCTTGTCGAGGGATACTGTGAGGTAGCGGATGATGCGCTCGTCACGGCGATACTGGGTTTCGAGAGTTGCTACGAACTCAGGGGTGGCCTTGAATTCTATGAGATAATAGAATCCGGTGGTCTTGTGCTGGATGGGATAAGCGAGCTGACGCAGGCCCCAATCCTCTTCGTACACAACCTCACCATTTTCCTTGATGAAGTTGACGTACTTGGCAACCGCTTCCTTCATCTGAGCTTCAGACAAAACGGGAGTTGCAATGAAAACGGTTTCGTACTGTTTGACCATTGTACTTAAATGTTTGTTAATAAATTATTTACTGTCCTATGCGTCGATTTCCGCGCAAAAGGACTGCAAATATAGCAATTTTCCTGATTCTTTCCAAGATTTTTTTTAAATTCACTTAACCGAGGCGGTGGGGAGTTCGTCCCAGCGGGTGGTGTATCGGGGCGATTTGTGCTCCTGCCTCATGTGGAAGGCCCCGTCGCCGAGAAGCATGGATTCGAAGCTCTCGGAATCGGGTATGGGGTATGGTTGCATGGTTATTCATATACAAGTTCAAGTTCGTCCACAAGAAGGACAGAGCCGACCCCGCCTGTGAAGTAATCGCCATAACGTGATGCTGCACAGGCGATTTCTATATATGTAGGCTTGCGGTCGTCCCTGTATTCGAGGGGGATTTCGAACTGCTGCCACTCCGAGTCCGTCTTGTCCGAAAACAGTGAAGCCGAAGCGATTATGCTCTTGTCGTTGTCTTCGAGGAACTTCTTGGCGGAAGTGTTGACGGAGAACTGTGAGGTCCAGTCCGTCAGCCATATCCTGATGGAGCAGTTGTCGGACTTGCCAAGCATGTCTGTGTGAGGGTCCTTCGCCTTGTCCACGGCCTTGGGCTTGTACTTGTACCAGCCCTTGAGCGCGACGGGACGCGAGGAGAAAGGCGTACCCCAGCTCAGTTCTGCACCCAGTCCGGCGACCTTCACGAAGTTGCCTATGTAGATATTGCCTGCGGCAAACTGGCCGAAAGCGGTGGTGCTCTCCATCCTGACAGCCTTTCCCTTCATTACATCGTTCTCCTCGGGGGTAGTAGGCACCACTCCGAGGGAAGCCGTGCCCTTGTTGGCGGAATCCCAGATATGGGGATTGTCCCCGCTCCATGCGTACCAGCCGTTGCCATCCTTGGTCCAGTCGTCGAAGGATGAATTGTACAGCTGGGCATCCTCCTCGGTGGTGAAGGAAAATGGCTCGGAGGTATAGTCATCCACGCAGATTCTCACCATGTAGTCCGTACCGGCTTGCAGACCCGTTATGTCCGCGCTGATACCTACTCCTGTGACGGTGATATCGGGAACTGCCGTCCATTCCTGACCCTCAGCCTTGCAATACTGCAAAGAAGGGGTCCCGGAGCCTCCGAAGGTGGCGCGCACCCTGGCGTGGTAGCAGCGGGGGTCCACTGAAACAATCTCCGCCAGGCTCTCGGTCTGGAGGGCCTTGAAATTCCACAGGATGCTCTCGCCGTTGTACATTACCGTAAAGGTGCGCTCCAGCAGGCAGTCCAGGGTCATGGGGAAGAGGCAGGGCTCGCTGATGACATCAACCCCGTCACCATTGGTGACATATCCCGTGGTCGATTTAATCAACGAACCGTCAGGCTCCAGCTTCATGTCGTTAATCTTGAGCGATATAAGAGGCTGGGATTCAGTTACATACACGAGGACTGTCTTGGTGCCGAGATTGAACTTGGCATCTCCCACCTGGTTCTCGCAATGCACGTAGCGTACGATTTCCTGGCTTGCGGAAATGACCCATTCGTAATCCTGCCATGTGCGGACCGTAACCTTGATGGGGGAGCTGAGGTCAATGACATCCGGAAGGTCCACGCTTGCGCCCTCCGAAAGGGTGTAGCTGACCTTGAGAGCATTTATGTCGGCATTCTCCCCGAGCTCTATTTCTATGGTCCTGTCTGCGGGAGAAATCTGCACGCTCTTCTGGCCTTCGACGCTGAAGGAGAGAAAGCTGCCTTCCACTACGGGGTAGTCCAAATCGTTCTTGAACTTGCAAGAGAGAGTTGCAAGAAGCAATGTAAGCAGTATCAGGTATTTCCTCATGGTCTGTGCCATTTGTCAAGAATGTAGAAATTGACTCCGAATCCTATGGACAGCAGATTGATGTTGAAGTTCGCTCCCGTGCTGCCTGCGGTGCTGGTGCGTACCTGGTCCTCCACCTGGTTTACCTTCTGCCAGGAAACACCCATGATGCCTATCTGTACGTCGAAAGAGACGTTGTTCATCACGAACACGCAGATGCCGGGGACGAGTCCCAGACCGGCCTTGTAGATGTCCTGGTAGGTGCCGTGCTTGAGACCGTCCTCCATGCGCCAGTTCATGCTCTGGGCGTAGGTGCCGCTGAGCCTGGCCTCCACGAAGAGGGCGAAACGGCGGCTGTGCTCTATGGGCATGTAGTAGCGTACGGTAAAGGCTCCGCTATAGGACTGCCTCTTGTACCCTATGTCGTTGATGTCCAGACCAAGGTCGTCGTTGAGCGAAAGGCTGAGGCTGCCGAGGTCCAGGTTCATCCTGTCGTAGTCGAAACGGAGTCCAAGGGAGGTATTGTCTGATACGAAATAGGATATGGCGGGGGCTACGCCGAAACTGTTGAAGCGTCCGCTCAGATCCTTCAGCAAAGGGGCCAGTACGGTGAATCCGTTCTCTCCGTTTCCCGCAGTGTAGGAGTTGAAGGTGATGGTTGCTCCTCCGCAGAATGTCCCTTTAGGGATGAACAGGGAGTTCGGGCCGTCTATGCCCCTGTCAAATGGAGTCCGTTCCCGCACACCCGCAGCTCGGGCCGCCAGAGGCAGCCCGAGACAAAGCAGAAGTGCTATGGAAAAATGTTTCATTGCCTATATCCGACAAGTTCCCGCTGGGTTTCGGTGAGCTCGGCCGGGTCATATACGAACTCGAATTCGTCTATGAGCAGCACGCTGCCTACACCTCCGGTGAAATAGTCTCCGTAACGGCTTGCCGCACAGGCGATTTCAATCATCTTAGGTGTTTCGTTCCTGCGATACTGAATAGGAATGATGAACTCGACGTAACCGGAATCCGTATTGCTGGAGAACAGCGAGCCGGATGCGATTATGCTCTCATCGTCATCTTCCAGGAACTTCTTCTGGGAAGTGTTGACGGTGAACTGTGAAGTCCAGTCTGTCAGCCAGATACGGATGGAACAGTTGTCGGTCTGTCCCTTGAGGTCGGAGTAAGGGGACTGGGCCTTGTCTATGGTCTTGGGGGCGTATTTGTAGTGGCCCTTCAGGGCTATAGGCCTTCCCGTGAAAGGAACACCCCAGTCGAGGATAGCTCCCAGTCCGGAGACCTTGTTGAACTGTCCGAGGTAGATGTTACCTGCAGCGAACTGGCCGAATGCCGTGGAACTCTGGAGCCTTGCAGCCTTGCCGCTGACCACGTCGCTCTCTTCGGGAGTTGTAGGAACAACGCCGAGGCTTGCGGTACCGGGGTTGGCGGAATCCCAAACGCTGTAGCCTTCCGCATTGGGCATCCAGGCGCTTCCGCTCTGATACCAGCTGTCGAAGCTGAGGTTGTGGATGGTAGGAGCGGCGTCGGTGGTGAAGCTGATTTCCTTGGTATCCTTGTCCTTGGTGGAGACAGCGCGCATTACATACTCGGTCTCAGGTGCGAGAGAGTAGATTTCGGCGCTGTAGCGTTTGGCTGAATCGTCAAAGGTGATATCACCGGTGAAGTCGGTCCAAATGCTCTCGGAAGCCTTGCGGTACTGGAATCCAAGTCCGTCGGGACGGGTGGAGGCGAACCACTTGGCCTTTACGATTGCGAACTGTGCGTAGGAGACTACGGACACAGCCTCTGCATCGACAGGGGATATGACGCTGATGTTGAATGTCTTCTGGTCGGCATGGTCCTTTGCATCCACTACGGTGGTAGTGAAGCTGTAATTGCCTATTTCAAGACCTGCTACAAGTGTGGAGAATTCCAGGGTAGCGGTGGTCTCGCCGAAGCTGACGGCATCGGTCTGGATTCCTGCAGCAGCGAGGGCCTCGATGTCGGCTGCGCTTGCATCCATGAGTTCAGTGGAAGCAGGCAGTCCGGCTGCGGTGAGGGCTGCATCGGAGTGGCTGACAATAAGGCTCTTGATGCCCTTTCCGGCTGTGAAATAGAGGTTCATGGGAGTGGCGCTGCCCTTTGGTACGGATATCTCGTTGGTTATCTCGAAGTCGGCGGTGGTGAAGGGCAGTCCTTCATTGTCGAAGTCGAGGGTGAGGGGATACATGGACTCGTTCATGCTGTCATCCACCTTGATTCTCAGATACAGTCCGCCCACTGCTTCGGGGGCTTCCTCTACCTTGAATGTAAGGTGGTAGTGCTGACGGGCTTCAACTCCGGAGAGCGTGCCTCTTGTAGTGTATTCCACTCCGTCGGTGTTGGTCAGGTTGAGAGTCCAGCGGAGGCTGCCGGTGGCTGCGAAATACGCGGTCTTGCCAAGGTTGTTGACAGTTGCGGACTTGTGGAATATCAGTGCGTTGAGATTGTCGTTTGCGATGGATACGCTGTATTCGGGGAAGTACAGGTCGGTGTCCTCGGCGAACTCCACCGTCACCATGGTATTAGCCAGGCGGCAGGTGATGTCGGCGACATTCTCCTTGTCGGGCTTGATTGTAATGTCGGTGGAACCCTCATAGTAGGGAGCGTCCCAGGCGGCATCGGCGGGAGTGCCGCAGAAAGCGGTCACGGTGTAATCGCCGCTGGCCAGCTTCAGAGGCTCCTCCGTCAGGGACCTGTAGTCCTCGACCAAGGTCTCCATTCCTGTCTTCTTGGAAACTACTCTCAGCGAGAACACTTCGTCGGCCGCAGGCTCCTGCGCAGCCTTGACGACGAGTTCGCTGGAAGTGTCGGTCCCAAGCGAGACAGCCAGGTAGCCCCAACCGTCGGACAGTTCCCTGCGCGAACAGGCAACCGTAGCCAAAGCGGCCAGAGCAAGAACCTGAACTTTATGTAAGCTTCTCATAACTATTCAGATACAAAGGTTAATGCTTTGACCAGGCTCTGTCCGGCCTCGTCGGTAACTGTAAGTGTGAAAATGTGCTCTGCTCCGGACTCGGGCTGATACAGGCTGATCATGGGAACGAGTGCGGAAAGCGAGAACAGAACCTCTGTCTGGCCCTTGAGCGCGTCGCCGGTAGGAATGCCAAGACCCATCGAGTCGAGGGACTCTATCATGGTAGCGTCGTTGATGAGGTCCATATCATATTCGCTGACCTCGGAATCAGCTGCGCCGCCGAGAACTGCAATGACAGGTGCAAGTTCCATGGAATTGACGTTCACCACGAAGCCTGCAATCTTCTCGGGAGCATTGATGAGGATGTTGACATCCATGCCATCGGCGATGGTCGTAGGAGCGAAGGTAGGATTGGCTTCCCAGGTCATGGTAGGAGCGGTAGAAGAAACAGGGTCTTCGGACTCCTCGACGGGTGAGGGGTCATCTGATTCGTCATCGCCTTCGTTTCCGCCGTCAACGGGAACCTCGTCAAAACCGGGAATATCCACGTTCTGGTCCTTGTCGTTTACGGTATCGTCGATTACGAGTACCACGCCGCCGTTCTCACCTCCGAGCTGGCCGGTTACACGGGCATCGAGGTTGATGATATGGTGGTCCTTGGCCGCTACGTTGCGGATGACCATGGTCGCGTGGGTCTCGGAATTGTCCACGTTCCTGTATGCATCCACCTTTACGAGGAGGGTAGCTACGGTGAAGTATCCGGGAGTGTTTGCATCAACTGCGTCCTTGTCCCATACGAGGGTGCGGGACTCTGCATCTTCAGCAGTCCAGGAGGCAGCGTTGGTGATGGTCACCGTATAAGCGGAAAGCTCATTGCGGAAGTTGTCCGAGGTCTCGAAGGTGACCATCATGTTGGTGAGAGAGCAGGTGAGGGACACGGGGGTCAGTTCTCCTGTCTTGATGGTGAAATCGGCAGTGCCGTAGTAAATGGGCTGGTCGAATGCGGCATCCTCCTTGGAAGGGGATTCCGCTACGATGGTGTAGTCGCCGCTGCCGAGCTCAAGTACCTGGGGCATATCGCCGAAACGGACGAATTCTTTGGTCCAGCCGTCTGCGGGGCGGGTAATGGTGATGGTGAAGTTGTTTATCTCATCGTTGGCCTTGGTGATGTAACGGCCGTCGGATGCCACCTTGAGACTCAGTCCGCCTTCACCGGGACCGAAATGCCCATCGGTGATGGCATCTCTCCTACAGCCTGAAAACAGTGCGCAGGCTGCCATAAGGGTCAATATAATAGTGCGTTTCATTGTATGCTACTGGTATTTAAGTTCGATGTTGTCTAAGTACAGAATGTTTCCTGCGTGGACTTTGTGGCTGCCGCTGAGGGTGGTGAATGTCACCGAGCGGTGGCCGTTGTCGGAGCCGTTGGAAGAGGAACGGAATTCCATCTTGATTTTTGCGGCCTTCTTGTTGGTCACGCTGTAATTTATAGGAATGGATACCTTGGTCCAACTGTTGACGGAGGAGCTTACGTCGTTCTTCTCGGCGGAGCCGATTACATTGCCGGAGGCATCCAGTATGGACACGGTAACGTAGTAGGGCTTGCCGTTGCTGTTGAACTTGTGCATGAACTCAATGGCGGAAGGTCTTGATGTAAATGCGTGTCCTTCAGATGATTTAGCCCAGTCTCCTTCGTTCTTGTCGTTGGCTGTGCCAATGAATATCGCACCGTAATGGTAGTCGCCGTAAGCGACTTCGGAAGTTGCGTCACCTATGGCTATCGTAGCGACAGCTATGCTCTTGCCGCTGTATGCGCCGTCGGAAATAACGGAAACGGTAGGGAAGGACTTGTAGTCCTGATATGCCGTAGCGCAGCTGGAATTGAGGGTGACGGGGGAGTTGACGGCCCACCACCTGTCGCTTCCGTAGAGCTGCCACCAGGTGATGTTCCAGTCGTTCCACGACAATACTACATCGGTGGTGAAAGTCTGCGCGGTGTACTCCTCGAAGCCGGAGTTGCCCACCTGTGCGGGGGCTTCGGTGCTGAGCGTAGTCAGGTCGCTGACGTTGTTCTCGTCGTCGTTGAATATCGTACGGAGCTTGTATGCCGTTCCGGCCGTCAGGGAGGCAAGGTCGGCGAAGGTAATCTTCTTGCCGTTTACCGCGGTATGTCCTACCGTGATCCATGAAGTGCCGTCCGCGCTGTACTGCAGCTTGATGTTGGCATCTGCGGAAAGGTTGTCAACGTTGGTGAGCGTTGCCACTGGAGACACCATCTTCCAGCCCCAGATATTGTAGTCTTCTACGCTTATGGTTGCGTTCACGGGTGTGCCGGTGACGGTGACTGTGGCTGTAGCCGTCTTGTCATACTTGTCGGACACGGTCACGGTGAACTTGGCCACCTGGGGATTCGCAAGGGTGGAATAAAGGCTGAGTGCCCGGAGAGCGTCGGAGAAGTCCAAGAGTCCGTATGTAGCATCGGTAAGGGCCACCCAGGTGATGCCGGCAGTAGCAAATTTATTGGAAACACTGTTGCCTGCGCCTATGACATTGTCCACCTGTGCGGGCAGACCTGCAGTACCGGTAAGATACTCGGATTCCGTGGTGAGGGAAACGCTCTTAAGTCCGCCGTTGGCACGGAAGTTCAGGATGGCATCGTTGACAGGAGCACCCGGGCCTACGACTATGCTGTAGTCGAAATCATTGCCTTCCGTGTCGCTGAAAGTGAATTCGGGAGTCGTGGAAGGGAGTGCCGACGAAGGAATGGTGATGCTCTCTTCGAATTCTTCAACCTCACGGTCAACCAAAATGTTGACTACAAGGTCTCCGAAACGCTCTCCCGCCTCGATGTTGAATGTAACGAAGTCTCCTGCCTCATACTGGACGGGGTCTGTCTTGTAGTAGCCCATTCCGCCAGCATCGGCACCTCTGTCGGCATAAACCTCGAGGTAGAGTTCGCCTGCGGGAATGAATCCGGGGCGGGTCTCGTTCTTTGCGAACTTGACCTGCTTGGAGCTGTAACGGCTATGGCGCACTACGGCGTAATAGTTCGAATAGGAATCCTCCAGAACGGGGCCGTACTTGACGGCGAGCTTTACGTTGGAGAGTTTAGCGGTAGCCGACACATGGTCGGGCTCTTTGTCGTTCTCGATGTAGCCATGAACTGTAAAGTTCTGGTCTGCAAGAAAATAAGCTTTGCCGAAACCTGCTCCAAGAGTGTCTCCGTGATGCGCCACAAGGCGGTATTCGCCGGAATTGAGCAGAATTGTTTCGGACTTCGCTTCAGAATAAGGCTTGCGATACAGCCTTATGGCGGAGGAATTGTAAATCTCCACCTCGAAGTCGTCAAGTGACGGCAATTCGTCTGCCTCCAAATGGCCTTCGGCTTTGGTCTGTGCCGTTGCATCCTGGGAAAGACAAATCACTACCGCTCCCTTTGCAGGGGAGGTGTCGGTATCAACGGTTTTGTCTCTCTGGCACGATGCAAAGACAAGCGCCGCCAAGGCAAGTGGGGCCAATCTTGTCAAATACTTCATAATTTGATTTGCTGCCTAAGTTTAATATAATTTGTTAATTGATTATTTCTTATCGTCGCCTTTGGCGTTCTTGTAGAGGAAACGGCGTATCTTATGGGTGGCCGTTTTCTCGAAGGGGTCCTTCATCACCTCTACGTCGTTGACCTTGGACTGCTTGCTGACATGCTTGTTCACGAAGTCGAGCACGGCCTTGCGCTTGGACTCAAGGATATCGAAGAACTTGTCCTCGCCCTCCTGGTTCCAGTCCAGGATGTCGTCCCCGAACTTCACAAGGGCAATCAACTTGCCGTCCCGCTCTATGATGAGGGACTCGTCCACGCCTTCCATGTCGTTTATGACCATTTCAATTTCCTCGGGGTAGATATTCTCTCCGGAAGGTCCAAGGATGGTATTGTTGAGCCTCCCCTTGATATAATAGTACCCGTCCTTGTCCATGGTGGCCACGTCGTTGGTGTGGAACCAGCCCTCGTCGTCGAGTACCGTACGCGTGCGTGCGGGATCCTTATAGTATCCTATCATCACGTTGTCTCCCCGGCATACGATTTCGCCTTCGCCAGTCTCGGGACTCTGGTTGTCCAGCTTGATATCAACGCCCCAGGAGGCCACTCCTATGGAACCGACCCTCTTCTTCTTGGTCACTATGACGTTACACACGAGAGGGGAGGTCTCCGTAAGTCCGTATCCAACGGCGTAAGGGAACTTGCAGTCCTTGAGGAACTGCTCCACCGCACCGTCCATCTTCGCGCCGCCGACTCCGAAGAAGCGCAGTTTCCCTCCGAAAATCTTCTTGAGGCGGGTGCCGATGAAAAAGTGCAGCAGCCATGCCATGTGCTTTTCCATCCAGCTCAGCACGCGGCTCTTGCGTATGGTAGGGAACACGCTGTTCTTGATGACCTTCTCTATCACCAGAGGAACGCTGAGCATTATGGTAGGCTTGACCTGCTTCATTGCGGGAAGCAGCACGGCGGGGGCCGCAGGCTTCTGCAGGAAATACACGCAGGCACCCACATAGAAGGAGTACAGCGATGAAACTCCCATTTCGTAGGTATGCGCTATGGGCAGTATGGACAGGAAACGGTCTTTCTTGAAGCAGGGCTGGGCCTTGAAGGAGGCTCCCAGGTTGTGGCAGATGTTCCTGTGGCTGAGCATCACTCCCTTGGCGTTGCCCGTTGTGCCCGAAGTGTAGATGATGAAGGCCAGTTCGTCGGGCTGGGGCTCCTTCACCCAGCCGTCGCAGCGGAAGTCCTCCTCGTCCTTCTTTATGAACTCGAAGGTCTCTATGTCTATTACGAGGGTCATCTTGTCCCAGCACTCCCGGCTCAGTTTGGAACGCATTTTCTTGGAAATGAAAATGGCCTTGGTCTCGGAGTGGGTGAGTATGTTGGTGACCTCATGCTCGGAACTGTCGGGAAGAATGGGTACGCAGACCCTGCCGAAAGCCGTTATGCCGAATATCGCTATCAGGTAGTTGGGCATGTTCTGCGACAGGATTGCCACCTTGTCTCCGGCACCTATCCCGAATCGGGACATTCGAACGGAGAGGTTGTCTGTCTTCTCCTTGAATTCCTTGTAGGTATATTCCTGGCCGCCATCCACGAACTGGGTCGCCATGCGGTAGGGGAACTTGGTCGTTGACCATTCAAGTACCCTCAGAAGGGTGTTGCAATGCTGTTCCCTGTAGGAATCCTTCTTCTTGTATGGTGTTTTCTTGCTCATTTCAGTGGGTTACGTAGCCGCCTTTGTTTTTACCTTGGAGCCCGAGGGTCTCATAGTAGGCTTGGATGCGGTCCATGTCCGCCCTTGCGTTGTCCGAAATCTCGAACTTGCGGCCTACGGTGATTTCCTTGCGCCCCCAGTCATAATAGCCGACGAACACTTCTGCGCCCGTCTCTCTTGCAATAAGATGGAAACCCGTTTTCCACTTCTTCACCGCTTTTCTGGTGCCCTCGGGGGCTATTGCGAGGTGGAATTCGTCACAGCCCTGCATCGCGGCAATCAAGCTGCGCATGGTAGCGGTAGGGCTCTGACGGTCGACCGGCACGGCGCCGCATGCCCTCAGGATGGGGCCGACGGGCCAGAAGAAAAACTCCTTCTTGACCATGATGTGGGCGACTTTGCCGTATTGTGCATAGAACAGATAGCAGATGAGGAAGTCCCATATAGATGTATGCGGTACTCCGAGCACTATGCCTTTCTTGACCGGCATAGGTCCGCCCACGCTGGTCCAGCCGAGCTTTCGGAGCAGCCATCCGCAGAAGGAGGACCATCGTTTTCCGTATGAGTCTTTTGTCTTTTTTGCCATAGTGTCAAATGTTTACATCCTCCAGTTCCTCCTCGCTGCGGAGATTCCTGCGGATGAATTTCTGTCTTTCCATGGTGTTGTCTCCCATGTAGAATTCCATCAGTTCGGAGGGAGACTCCTCGTCGCTGAGCTTGACTATGTCCAGCCTCATGTTCTCGCCGATGAAGTCCACGAATTCCTCCGGGTCTATCTCTCCGAGACCCTTGAAACGGGTGATTTCCACGCCGCTCTTCATCTCCGCCGCGGCCTCTTCCTTTTCTTCTATGGAATAGCAGTAGCGGGTCTCCTTCTTGTTCCTTACGCGGAACAGGGGAGTCTGGAGTATGTGGACGTGGCCCCGCCTTATAAGGTCGGGATAGTACTTCATGAGGAAGGTCAGCACCAGCATCCTGATGTGCATTCCGTCGTCATCGGCATCGGTGGCGACGATTATGTTGTTGTAGCGGAGGTCCTCAAGGTCGTTCTCCACGCCCAGGGCGGAAATCAAGAGGTTGAGCTCCTCGTTCTCGGCCACTTTGCGGCGGCTCTCCTTGTAGCAGTTGATAGGCTTGCCCCTGAGGCTGAAAACGGCCTGGTAGTTGGCTGCCCTCACCTTGGTGATTGTTCCGCTTGCGGAATCTCCCTCGGTGATGAATATGCTGGACATCTCCTTGAACGCCTCCTTGTCCTTGGCCACCTTGTCGTTGAAATGGTAGCGGCAGTCGCGGAGCTTGCGGTTATATACATTGGCCTTCTTGTTGCGCTCGCGGGTCTTCTTCTGTATGCCGGAAATCTCCTCGCGCTCCTTCTGGGAGGCCTTTATCTTCTCCTCAATGACGGGCACTATGTCCGTGTGCTTGTGGAGATAGTTGTTCAAGTGCTTGGCTATGAAGTCGTTGACGAAGGTCCTGATGGTAGGGCCCCTGTCGATGGCGTTGGACCCGTCGGGATTCTTCACCTGCTTGCCGGAGGCATCGTGCAGGAACTTCTCCCACATGTAGGTGGAGCCGAGCTTGGTCTTGGTCTGGCCCTCGAAATTGGGCTCCTGTATCTGTATGCTTATGGCTCCGACGACTCCTTGGCGGCAGTCGGCAGGGTCGTAGTTCTTCTTGTAGAACTCCTTGAGGGTCTTGGCTATGGCCTCGCGGAAAGCGGCGAGGTGGGTGCCTCCGTCGCGGGTGTTCTGGCCGTTGACGAAGGAGGAAATGTTCTCTCCGTAGGAATTGCCGTGGGTGATTACGACCTCTATGTCTTCGTCCTCCAGATGTATGGGGGAATAGAGGGGAGTCTCGGAAAGATTCTCGTTCACCAGGTCCAGAAGGCCGTTCTCGGACTTGTAGGTAACGCCGTTCAGCACCAGCGTGAGACCTTTCTTGAGATAGGAATAGTTCTTGACCATGGTCTCGACATACTCCATGTTGAAAGCGAACTTGCCGAACATGTCGCCATCGGGAGTGAAACGGGTGAATGTGCCGTTCTTCTGGCCCGTGCCCTCGCGCCTTCCGCTGCCTGTGAGCTCGCCCCTGTTGTACTCCGCCCAGGAACTCTGCCCGTCGCGGAATGACTCCACGTAGAAATCGGATGACAGGGCGTTGACGGCCTTGGTGCCCACTCCGTTTAGTCCTACGGACTTCTTGAAGGCAGCGTCGTCGAACTTGCCGCCGGTGTTGAGCTTGCTGGTAGCCTTGACCACGGAATCAAGGGGAATGCCCCTGCCGAAGTCGCGCACGGACACCGTGCCTTCTTCGACGGTTATCTGTATCTGCTTGCCGAAACCCGCCGAGAACTCGTCGATGGAATTGTCCACAATCTCCTTCAGCAGGACATAGATTCCGTCACCGGGGTTGTTGCCGTTTCCAAGACGGCCTATATACATGCCGGGACGCAATCTTATGTGCTCCACGCCTTCCAGGGTGCGGATATTGTCATCTGTATAGTTCAATTTTTCGAGTTCAGCCATAATCATTTTTCGTCACAGCTTGCAAATTTACAAAAATTTTGATTAATTTCGCACGTTTTCCGCAAGGAATGCCCACAAGTGGTAAATTTGCCTCTCTTGTGGTGAAACAGAAAATGTCAAAGTAAATGATAGAAATTATGAAAAGACTTTTGTTTACAGCAGCCGCAGCACTTGCAGTGCTGAGCGGCGTATCGTGCAAAAAGGACGGGAACCAGGGTCCTACCACCAAGCCTACGATTTCCTGGGGCGTGGAGAATGCTTCACTGGTGCAGATAGGCAGCAAGGAGAACACCAAGGTGACCATCACGGCGGAAGAAGGCCTGGATACTTTCACCGCCGAGCTTACCCTTCCATCCATAATGGTGGCTTCCACCCTCAATTCCACCGTTCTGGGCATACAGGCCAACTGGGCTGACGAGAAGAAGAATGCAATTCTGGACTTCGTAAATGACGACAAATGCGCCAAATACTTCGGATTGTCCTCAGTGAGGAACTCCAAGAGCGCCGTAGTTGACCCCGGTATCCTGGTAAAGGCCCTTCTGGAGGGTTACGCCGCAAAGGACGGGGACGAATTCGTGTTCAGTTTCTATGTAAAGGATGCTGCAGGACAGGAAGTCAGGT
This sequence comes from Bacteroidales bacterium, assembly GCA_017479265.1. Classification (GTDB taxonomy): domain Bacteria; phylum Bacteroidota; class Bacteroidia; order Bacteroidales; family UBA932; genus Cryptobacteroides. The sequence goes on from JAFVCK010000058.1 coordinate 56,572, forward strand.
CCACCTATACCTTCCACTGGACAGCCGAGCCTTCATACGAATGGCCCTCCGGCGACTTCACCAAGCCTCTTTCAGTGAATCCCGAGGATCCCGATGCAATCAAGGCCACATTCAAGATTGCGGCTCCTGCCAAGATACAGAAGTTCTTCATTGTCGTCCGCTCCAACTCCGATGATGCTCTTGATTATGCGTCCTCCAACGCCAAGGTCGCAATCACGGAAAAGAGCGTCAGGCTCGACCTCATAGGCAATGCCCTTGTCAAGCGTTTCAACTTCGGAACCGTCGGCGAAGCCCTCGTCGGACTGACTTCCGTTGAAATCGACCTCGCAGACTTCGTATCCGATTGCCTTCTTGGTGAAGGTGCCGGCACGACCCTCTCCGCCGAGCTGGAGGTCACCGACGATTTCGACCGTACCACCACATCCCCTGCCGCTACCTTCATAGTAGCCGAATAAGGGACACAATACGATAAATCCCGGGCTCAGCGACCTGAGTCCGGGATTTCTTTTGAAGTGTCTGCTTACTCCTCGGGAGCGATTGCGCCGGTAGGGCATACGCCTGCGCATGTGCCGCAGTCTATGCAGACGTTGGGGTCAATCTTGTAAACGTCACCCTCGCTGATAGCGCCGACGGGGCATTCTCCGATGCAAGTGCCGCAAGCGACACAGATGTCTTCTGCAATTTTGTGTGCCATAATCTTAGTCCTTATTATTAGTTGTTGTTCTTCATTCCTGAGGGCCTTCTGCCCGGAAAAACTCTGCAAATCTATAACATTTATTCCGATTTTTCAAAAAAAGGTAGGATATTTGTATAAATTTGCGTGTTATGAGAAAGATAGCAACACTCCTTTGCGCGATTCTGACCATAGGAATGGCCGGGCAGACACGCAGTTCCTCCTCCGGGATTAGCATTGACGGCAAGGTGGAGCTCGACAAGAACGTACATGATTTTGGAGATGTCCTGCTGGGCACTCCCATCAGCTGTTCCTTTGCGGTGAAGAACATTTCCTCCGAGACCATGGTCATATACAACGTGGCCCAGTCCTGCGGCTGCACTGACGTGGACTGGACCAGGACTGACATAGCGCCGGGGGAGAGCGGAACTGTCAAGGCCACATATACCAACGACGAAGGGGCATATCCTTTCTCCAAGTCCCTGACCGTGTACATATCCTCCCTTCCCAAGCCCGTTGTGCTGCGATTCAGGGGCACTTCCCGCAGCGAAGTCCTGCCTCTTGCCCAGAGGTATCCCGTCCATCTTGGCAGCCTCGCCCTCAAGGACAGGGTGTTCGCCGCAGGCAACATGGGGCAGGGGAGCCAGCGTACCGATGCCTTCACCGTGGCCAACATCGGAAAGAAGACCATGGAACTATCCTTCGAGGATATTTCCGATTGCCTGAGCGTCTCCCCGAGGAGGCTGACCATTCCCGCAGGCGAGACTGCAAGGGTCTCATATACAGTTACTTCCTCACGTGAGCACTGGGGCAAGAACTGGTACTGCATGACTCCCGTCGTCGGGGGCACCAAGATGGACAAGATAGAAATATGGGCCTTCACCAAGGAGGACTTTTCATCCTGGAGCAAGGCTGACAGGGACAAGGCAGCGGAGCCTGTTTTCGAGGCCAGTACGGCCAATCTCGGAGTTTTGCGAGGCGGCAAGGCCAAGGCCGTATTCACCCTGACCAACAGGGGCAAGAGCCCTCTTCATATCTACAAGGCGGACTGCGAAGACCCGGCCGTAAGCGTATCCGATATCAAGGATGTCCCTGCCGGAGGCAAGGGCACGATTGAAGCGGAAGTCGATGTGGAGCGCCTTGAAAAGGGAGAATTCACCCTGATAGTGACCCTCACGACAAACACTCCGCTTCGGCCTCTGATCAATCTTTTCATAGCAGGAGCAAAGCAGTGACACTTTCACCTGATACACAATAAAAACCCTCCCGGCCCAGCCGGGAGGGTTTGTCGTATCGTATGGAAGGGGCCTATTCGGCTCTCATCACTATCTCGCAGAAGTTGCCGCTGCCAAGCAGTGTCGTGAGGACATCCTTCACGTCGGAAATCTTTAGGTTGTTGATAGCCTTCTCCTTCTCTACGTCTGCATCGAAACCGTAGTCATTCTTCTGGCGGAGTACTGCACCCCAGTAGTTGTTGGTGATACGGTTCTCGGGGAGGTTCTTGAGCATGTTCTTGACGGCCATGTCGAATTCCTCGGGGGTAGGACCCTGCTCTGCAAGTTCCTTCAGGCCGGCGACAGCCAGTTCGCGAAGCTTGTCGGCGGACTCGGGGTTGGTGTCGAAGGAAATCTGCAGGGTTGCAATCTGCTGAGGAATGATGGACAGGTCGGCTGATGAATGTGCGCCGTATGTGCCGCCTTCTTCCTCACGCAGGGAAGTGACATAACGCATGTCGAGGATATAGCTTGCTGCATCGAGGGCGACCTCGTTGGCGAAGCTGTAGTTCATGGGTGCGGAATACACATGGGCAACGGTGACCTTCGCAGCCTCCATGGGGACCTTGAAGTCAACTGTGCGCCTGCCGGGGAGAATCTCGGCGTTGTTGTCCACCCACTTACCTGCCTTGCCCTTGGGCAGAGAGCCTATGTACTTCTCTACCAGAGGCTTGATGCCTTCGGGAGTGAAGTCGCCGGTGATGATGACGGTCAGTCCGCCGGCATCCTTGAAGAGCTGCTTGCGATACACTCTCTCAATGGTCTGGAGACTTGCATTCTTGAGGGTGCTTTCGTCTATCATGGCATGCCTGGGGTTGTTCTTGCCATAGAGAGTCTCGAGGGCCCTCTGGGAGAACTTGTAGTTGGGCTGGTTGACGAAGTTGGGGATGACGGCCTCGAGGGTGGCAATTCCCTTGTCATACTCGCTCTGGTCGAAACGGGGATCGACATACTGCAGGTACAGGATCTGGAAAGCGGTCTCCAAGTCCTTGACTGTGGACCATGCCCTGATACCGTGACGGTAATCGTAGAAGTATGCGGAAGCGTTGGCCTGCTTTCCGGCGAGCATCTTGCTCTTTACGGTGCCGGAGAAGGAGGATACGCCGCTGTTCTCCTGGAAGAGGGCGATGATGTTGCTGTCGAAGCTGGGGAGGTCCTTTTCGGCTATTATTGAAGTTCCGCCCGGTTTGTATGCATTGATGACTATCCTGTCTTTTTCGAAATCGGAAGGATAGAGGATAACCTTGACACCGTTCTTGAGAGTCCATACGGTGGAACCGTGTATGCCCTCCTGGGTCTTCTTGACGGGTGCGCCCTTGAGTGCGGCAGGGTTGAGGAATGCCTCGGGAATGGCCTCGCCTTCATTGGCCTTGATGTCGGAGGCGCGGACCTCTTCGATGGCCTTGAGGAAGTCTTCCTTTGAAGGATGGCTCAGTCCGGCCTTCTCGGGAGCCTGGTAAACGACCACGAGATTGTCCTCGGTAATGGTCTGGGCGGCTACCTGGCTGAGAATCTGGGCGTTGACCATGGGGAGTATCTGCTTTGCGAGCTCATACTCCATTTCGGGACCGAGCACGGGAGAATTGTCGAAGAAGTTGTTTATGAGTTCATAGACAAGTTCCGGGCTCTTGCGGGTGTCGGCCTCGTTGACTGCACGCTCGTACTGGGAGAGCATTTCAGTCTTGGCCCTCTCGACCTCGTCGTCGTTGAATCCGAACCTGCGGAGCTTCTCGCACTCGGTGTAGTAGGCCTTGAATGCATTGACTGCATCGCCTTCCTTGGAGGAAACGCCGCCATAGATGGCCTCGACGGTCTCGCAAAGGTCGGTGATGTAGAAGAATCCGTTCAGGAAAGGAGCGTTGGGAGCGGCCGCGATATCATCCAGACGCTCGCGCATGATGGAGGATATGAGGTTCTTGATCATTTCGACCATGACACCGGAAATGGTGTTGTTCATGATTTCGGGCATGGGCTCGCTCTTCCAGATGACGTTCACGCTGGTGCCGGTAGCCTCAGGGTCTGTCACTATGCCAACGATAGGCTCTGCGTTGTCGGGAACCTTGATGACATCCTTGGGCCTGGGGTCCACGGGTGCCGGAATGTCGGAGAATATTTCCTTGATCTTGTTCTCGGTGTAATCGGCATCTACGTCACCAACCACGATAAGTGCCTGAAGGTCAGGACGGCACCATGTCTCGTAGAAGGCCACGAGGCTCTCGGGCTTGAAGGTCTTGAGGTGCTCCTCAGTGCCTATGACGGTGGTGGTTGCGTACTTGCTGTCTCCATAGATATATTCGCCTGACTTCTCGCGCATTCTCCAGGAAGCGCTGTTGCGGGTCCTCTTTTCCTCGAGGATAACGCCTCTTTCCTTGTCGATTTCGACAGGGTCGTTGGTCACGAAGTGGGAGTAGTCATGCATTATGAGAATACAGGTGTCGATGACGCTGGGGCGGAGCAGGGGAATGTTGTTGAGCATGTAAACAGTCTGCTCGACTCCGGTGGAAGCGTTGACATTGCCGCCGAAGGATGCGCCTATGCTCTGCAGATAGTCGAGAATGCCCTTGTCGGGGAAGTTCTTGGTACCGTTGAAGCACATGTGCTCGAGGAAGTGGGCGAGACCGTCCTGGTCGGGAGCTTCCTGGATGGCACCTACGTTGGTGGCGAGATAGAATTCCGCACGGCCCTCGGGAAGGGCGTTGTGGCGGATGTAATAGGTCATGCCGTTGTCCAGCACGCCTTTGCGGACGGCGGGATCAAGGGGCAGCTGCTGGGAAGCGGGGTCCTGGGCCACAAGGGCGAAGGCCGAGCAAAGCACTGCAGCGATGGTTAAAAAAGTTTTTCTCATATCAATTGTGTTAAATACATTGCAAATATAGGTTATTTTATCGAAAAACAAAAAAAATATATCATATTTCGTTTGTCTCCCAAGCTATATTCTATCTGCAAATATAAGACCAATATTCTACAAGTACAAGTTTTTTTGATTTTGGCTGAAATGTGTTAAATTTGCAACATGTTAGAAGATTTCAAACTGAGGGTTTTTCTGGAGGTGGCTTCCTGCGGGAGTTTCACTACGGCGGCGGGCCGTCTGGGCATTTCGCAGCCGGCCGTGAGCCAGAGCATAAACACCCTTGAGAAACTTCTCGGCGTACAGCTTCTCACCAGGGCCCGAGGCGAGGCCTATCTCACGGCCGAGGGCCGGGCCCTCAAGGAATATGCGGAAAAGATACTCTACTGGTACGATGCCGCTTCCAGCATGTTCGGCTCCTCCGGGAGGCTCACTTTCAACCGTCCCGTGCGCATTGCGGCCGACGAGGTCCTGGCTTCATATCTGCTGCCCCGCGCCCTTGTCACCCTGTATGCTTCTCATCCCGAACTTGGCTTCCAGATAGGCCCCATAGGAGGCGAAAGCCTTCCCCGCAATGTGTTCGAAGTGCCCCTGGAATATGACGGGAGCGTCCCCGGGACCCATTTCGGCACTCCCTCCGATGCTGACGTGGAGCTGAGCGTCAGTCCAAGCCCGGAGACCATGGATTTCGAAGGGGAGAGCAGGCTTCTGGGAGTGATGGACGCCGTGCTGGTCACTTCGCCGCTCAACCGCGCACTGGCCAATTCCGTGCAGGGCGACGCGAAGCCCTTCTCCACCCTTGCGGGAGTGCATGTGTCCAACCGTTTTGCCGTTTGGGACCGCTACCTGCCTTCGCTCAGCGCCGACATAATCGCAAGGACCACGGTCAATTCCTCTTCCATAGAGGCGGTCAAGTCCATGGTCATGGCTTCGCAGTCCCTGGCCGGCCTGCTGCCTGCCATATCGGTGCGCTCCGAACTACAGTCAGGCGCGCTGATTCAGCTGCCTGTGCAGCTTCCCCAGCACGCCTTTGACATTCATTTCAATCCGCTTCCCGAATTTGCGGGAAAGGATGTCTGCAAATTGCTCCGTCAGGCTCTCGCTACTTCCTTATAGATTCCAGCCAGTGGAAGAGGGTAGCATGTACGGCATCCCTGTCCTTCTCCATGTAATCCTTGTCCCAGAACTTGAGGGTGGTAAAGCCCCAGCCGTGGTTGCCGTTGGCATAAAGGTGCATTTCGGCTCTCACTCCGCAGCGGCGAAGCGCATCGTAGTACATTATGCTGTTCTCAACGGGAACTGTCGTGTCCCCGGTGCTTGCCAGAAGAAGGGTAGGGGGAGTCCGGGCGTTCACCCTGTTCTGCAATGAATACTTCTCCTCCAAGGCATTGTACTGCTCCATGCGGGAGATATATTCATTATAGGGAAGCGTCCTGTCGTCCCAGTCCTCGCGCTTTCCTATGAGGAAGTCGTGGGTGCCCTGATGGGTCAGGGCCCCGAAAGTAATTACAGGATAATAGAGTACGGAAAAGTCCGGGCGGGTGATTTCGTCCGTCCAGAGGGTGGATGCGCTGGCGGCAAGATGTCCTCCCGCCGAGAAGCCCATCACGCCTATCTGCTTGACGCCCCACTCCGCGGCATGGGCGCGGCAATAGCGGAAAGCGTTCTGCACGTCGCGAAGGGGCACTTCCCAATGTCCGTAGGGCAGCCTGTAATAGACCACGCAGACGGCTATTCCCTTCTCCATCAGGTAGTCAGCTGCGTAGTGGCCCTCATTCTTGGTGGACACTATCCAGTAGCCACCTCCGGGGCATACCACGACCATCTGGCCGTTGCATTTCTTGGGAATGTAAAGATATATCCTGGCGCTGTCTCCTATGAAACTGCGGTCGCCCCAGTCGTTGATTTCCTCGTGGCGTGTGCAGCCGTTGGATTCGCCGGGGCCGAGGGTAACCTCCACTCCGTTCTCCACTATGCCTTTGTCCACATTCTGGCCCTCGGGATACAGAAGCAGCATTTTGGTCTCCTTGACGGGCTGTTTCTTCTTGGGGGCCGATACGGCGGGCACGGCGCACAGCATGGTGGCCAATGCCAAAAGTGCTAATGTCTTTTTCATGGGTTCAAAAAAGAAGCGACCGGCCATGACTGGCCGGCCGCATGTGAATACTGCCGATTACTTGCCTGCGAGACGCTTGTAGGTGTTGTAACGCACCTTTGCGAACTCCTCGGTCTTGTCCAGAAGCTCCTGGGCGTTCTCGGGGAAGAGCTTGTACAGGGAAGCGAAACGGACCTCGCCCTTGAGGAAGTCCTGGAACTTGGTCCAGTCGGGCTCCTTGGAATCAAGGGTGAAAGGATTCTTGCCCTGCTCCTCCAGAGCGGGGTTGTACCTGTACAGATGCCAGTAGCCGCAATCCACTGCAAGCTTCTCCTCCTTCTGGCTCAGACCCATGCCGGCCTTCAGACCGTGGTTGATGCAAGGGGAGTATGCAATGATGAGGGAAGGACCGTCGTAGGCCTCGGCCTCCTTGATTGCGTTCATGTACTGGACGGGACTGGAACCCATGGCGACCTGTGCTACATGGACATAACCGTAGCTCATTGCCATCATTCCGAGATCCTTCTTGCGAATCTTCTTGCCGCTGGCCGCGAACTTGGCGATTGCACCCACGGGAGTGGACTTGGAAGACTGTCCGCCGGTGTTGGAATACACCTCGGTGTCAAGCACCAGGACATTCACGTTCTCGCCGCTGGCGAGCACATGGTCCAGACCGCCGTAACCGATATCGTATGCCCAGCCGTCGCCGCCGAATATCCACTGGCTGCGGGCGGGGATGAAGTGCTTGTACTCGAGAAGCTGCTTGCTGATGTCGCAGCCGCACTCCTCCATCAGAGGAACGAGCTTGTCGGCGACCTCGCGGGTGATGGCTGCATCCTCGCGGTTGTCAAGCCACTGTGCGTAGAGAGCCTTCATGGCCTCTGAACAATGGGGGCACTCCAGGCCTTCCGCCATGAGCCTTGCCACCGTAGCGCGGGCGCGGTCGGAACCGAGCTTCATGCCGAGGCCGAACTCTGCGTTGTCCTCGAACAGGGAGTTCTGCCATGCGGGACCGTGGCCCTGTGCGTTGGTGCAATAAGGGGAGGCGGGGAAGGAAGCGCCGTAAATCGAAGAACAGCCGGTTGCGTTGGCAATCATCATGTGGTCGCCGAAGAGCTGGGTGATGTTCTTGATATAAGGGGTCTCGCCGCAACCTGCGCAAGCTCCGGAGAACTCGAACAGAGGCTGTGCGAACTGGGCGTTCTTCATGGAAGCGGCCTTGGGGACGATGTTGTCCTTGTAACCGACCTTGGCGTTCATGTAGTCGAATGCGGCCTGCTCTGCCTCCTGACCCTGTGCGGAGACCATCTTGATGGCCTTCTCGGGCTTGCAAGGGCATACATCCACGCAGTTGCCGCAACCGGTACAGTCGGCGACGGAAGTGGCGATGGCGAACTTCCAGTCCTTGAGCTGGGCCTTGCCCTGGGCAATCTTGGTGAGAGCAGGGGCGTTGGCGGCCTCTTCGTCGCTCAACAGGAAAGGACGTATCGCGGCGTGAGGACATACGAACACGCAGCTGTTGCACTGGATACACTTGTCTGGATCCCATGAAGGAACCATGACTGCGACTCCGCGCTTCTCGTAAGCGGTGGTGCCGGCGGGCATGGTGCCGTCAGCATAGGGAAGGAAGGTGCTCACGGGGAGGGAATCGCCTTCCTGGGCGTTCACCAGGTCGGCCACCTTCTTGACGAACTCGGGAGCGAGACGGTCCTTGTTGGGGTTCTCGAACTTGGCGTTGATTTCAGCCCAGTCTGCGGGAACTTCCACCTTGGTGTATTCTCCGCCGCGGTCAACTGCCGCGAAGTTCATGTTCACCACGTTCTCGCCCTTCTTGCCGTAACTCTTGACGATGGCATCCTTCATGTACTTGACGGCATCCTCGTAGGGGAGAATTCCGGTAATCTTGAAGAATGCGCTCTGGAGTATGGTGTTGGTCCTGCCGCCGAGGCCTATCTCGGAGGCAATCTTGGTGGCGTTGATGATATAGAGGTTGATATGCTTCCTGCCGATTATGGACTTGACGTTGTCAGGAATCCTCTTTACGGTCTCTTCCTCGTCCCAAAGGCTGTTGAGCAGCAGGGAACCGCCTTCCTTTATGCCCTTGAGCACATCGTACTTCTGCAGGTATGAAGGAACGTGGCAGGCCACGAAGTCGGGAGTGGATACCAGATAGGGGGCCTTGATGGGAGCGTGGCCGAAACGAAGGTGGGAGCAGGTATATCCGCCTGATTTCTTGGAATCATAGTCGAAATATGCCTGGCAGTAGTCGTCGGTATGGCTGCCGATAATCTTGATGGTGTTCTTGTTGGCGCCTACGGTACCGTCGGAGCCGAGGCCGTAGAACTTGCACTCCATGGTGCCGGGCTTCACTATGGAAATCTCTTCCTTGACGGGGAGGGACTTGAAGGTCACGTCATCGACTATGCCTATTGTGAAGTCTTTCTTGGGCTCGCGGAGGGCGAGGTTGTCATACACCGCGACAATCTGTGCGGGGGTGGTGTCCTTGGAGGACAGACCGTAACGGCCGCCAATTACCAGAGGACTCTTGTCCTTGCCCTGGAAGAGGGCCTTGACATCGAGGTAGAGGGGCTCTCCGAGAGCTCCGGGCTCCTTGGTCCTGTCGAGCACGGCGATGCGCCTGACGCCGGCGGGGAGCACGCTGAGGAAGTATTTCTCGCAGAAAGGCCTGTACAGGTGGCAGGTTACGAGGCCTACCTTCCTGCCCTTTGCGGCGAGGTAGTCTATGGTCTCCTTGATGGTCTCGGTGACGGAACCCATGGCCACGATTATGTCCTCGGCATTCTTGTCTCCGTAGTATGTGAAGGGCCTGTACTCGCGTCCGGTGAGCTCGCTGATTTCACCCATGTAGCGGGCTACGATGTCGGGAATGTCCTCGTAGAACTTGTTGCGGGACTCCAGGGCCTGGAAATAAACGTCTCCGTTCTGGGCCGTGCCGCGGGTGACGGGAGCGTCGGGATTGAGGGCACGCTGGCGGAACCTGCTGAGCGACTTGGTGCTGACCATGTCCTTGAGAGCCTGCTCGTCGAGGGCCTCGATTTTCTGGATTTCGTGGGATGTGCGGAATCCGTCGAAGAAGTGAAGGAAAGGAATGCTGGACTTGATAGCGGCGAGATGTGCCACTGCTGCAAGGTCCTGGGCTTCCTGTACGGAACCTGAAGCGAGCATCGCGAAGCCGGTCTGGCGGCAAGCCATGACATCCTGGTGGTCACCGAAGATGGAGAGGGCGTGTGATGCGAGGGCGCGGGCCGAAACGTGGAAGACGGCGGGGAGCATTTCTCCGGCAATCTTGTACATGTTCGGAATCATGAGCAGAAGGCCCTGGGATGCGGTGTAGGTGGTAGTAAGCACGCCTGCCTGGAGGGAACCGTGTACAGTGCCGGCAGCACCTGCCTCGCTCTGCATTTCGGTTACCTTGACAGTCTCGCCCCAAAGGTTCTTCTTGCCATGGGCGGCCCATTCATCAATGTTCTCTGCCATCGGAGAGGATGGTGTGATAGGGTAGATGGCCGCGTGCTCGCTGAAGAGGTATGCGATGTTAGCAACCGCGGTATTACCGTCACAAGTGATGAATTTCTTTTCTTTTGCCATAATCGTTTTAGTTTATATTGTCGTTGTTGTTTCTTATGGGTCAAAAATCATACAAAAATAGCCAAAATCTTCCGATATTCCGAAAAATTTGGCTAAAAATATAACAATTATTAAAAAACTTCAAATAAATGTGTCGGCTCATGAGATTCCGCTGATATCCGCCATGCCGGCGCTGATGCGCTTGACGAGGCCCTGGAGCACGGTGCCGGGACCCGCCTCTATGAAACGGTCTGCCCCGTCCACCAGCATGTTGCTTACAGTGCGGGTCCAGCGCACGGGGGATGTAAGCTGGGCAAGGAGATTGGCCTTTATAGTCTCGGGGTCAGTCTCGGGAAGTGCCGTAACATTCTGATATACAGGACATACTGGCTTGGAGAACACTGTTGCCTCTATGGCCTTTCCGAGCTCCGCCCTCGCAGGCTCCATCAAAGGGGAGTGGAAGGCTCCGCTCACGGCAAGGGGAAGAGCCCTTTTCGCTCCCACCGCCTTTGCCAGCGCACAGGCCTGTCGAACGGCCTCGGCCTGACCTGAAATCACCACCTGCCCGTCGCAGTTGTAGTTGGCCGGAACTACAAGGCCCCCGGCACTTCTGCATACATCTTCCACGGCGCTGTCCGGTAGGCCAATTATGGCTGCCATGGTGCCCGGGACGCTCTCGCAGCATTTCTGCATAGCACTGGCCCTTGCCGCCACCAGGCGCAGTCCGTCTTCAAAACTGAGTGCTCCTGCGGCCGTAAGTGCCGACAGTTCGCCAAGCGAATGGCCCGCCACCATGTCGGGGCGGAATTCCTCAAGGCATGCGGCGAGAATTACAGAATGAAGGAAAATCGCGGGCTGGGTGACCCTCGTTGCCTTCAGGTCGTCGCTGCTGCCTTCGAACATTATGTCGGTAATCCTGAAACCGAGGATGTCGTCGGCCCTTTCGAAAAGTTCCTTTGCCCTGGCTGAATTCTCATACAGGCTCCTGCCCATTCCGGGCTCCTGGGCCCCTTGTCCGGGAAATACGTATGCTGTTTTCATGAATGAATATCTTAGGTCACAAAGATAAGAATAATTCCCCGATAAATAATAATGATAAGGATTTGTCATCTTGGATTGGGAATTTGCATGCAATTTATTATATTTGCGGAAATTTAAATAACAAATTGCAATGGTCGAAACAAAATTCAGGGTAGAAAGCGATCTGCTGGGCGAACTCCAGGTTCCCGCCGACGCTTATTACGGAGTCCAGACCCAGAGGGCTCTCAATAACTACAAAATCTCCAATACCAGGATGTGCGACTATCCTGAGTATATTATTGCCATGGCCTATGTCAAGATGGCCGCTGCCGAGGCTAATGCCCGTCTGGGCGTGCTCGACCGCAAGATTGCCGATGCCATAGTGGCCGCATGCCGCGAAATCGTGGACGGCAAGCTGCACGACCAGTTCCCCGTGGACATGATGCAGGGCGGAGCCGGCACGTCGGTGAACATGAACGCCAACGAGGTCATAGCCAACAGGGCCCTCGAACTGATGGGACACCAAAAAGGCGAGTACCAGTACTGCTGGCCCAATGACCATGTCAACTGCGCCCAGTCCACCAACGACGCATATCCCACGGCCTTCCGCTACACCTTCGTCCGCATGAACAAGAAGCTCATCGCCAATCTGGAGAAGCTCATAGAGGCTTTCCGCGCCAAGGGCGAAGAGTTCAAGGATATAATCAAGATGGGCCGTACCCAGCTCCAGGATGCTGTCCCCATGACCTCCGGACAGGAATTCCATGCATTCGCCACCAACCTCGAAGAGGAGATTGCGAATCTCAACCGCAACGCCGTCCTGCTGAAGGAAATCAACATGGGCGGAACCGCTATCGGCACCGGCCTGAACGCCGTGCCCGGATTTGCCGAGCTTTGCACGCAGCTTCTTTCCGAGTTCAGCGGTGACGACTTCGTCAAGGCTGCCGACCTCGTGGAGGCCACTCCCGACACCGGCGCGTACGTAAGCTATTCGGCAGCCCTCAAGCGTCTGGCCATCAAGCTCTCCAAGATTTGCAACGACCTGCGCCTTATGGCTTCCGGTCCCCGTTGCGGCCTGCATGAGATAAACCTTCCTCCCATGGCTCCCGGTTCTTCCATCATGCCCGGCAAGGTCAACCCCGTCATTCCCGAGGTCACCAACCAGGTCTGCTTCAAGGTCATAGGCAATGATACCACCGTGGCTTTCGCAGCCGAGGCAGGACAGCTCCAGCTCAATGTCATGGAGCCGGTCATCGCAGAGTCCATCCTGGAGAGCGTCACATGGCTGTGCAATGCCATCGAGACCCTGCGCACCAGGTGCGTGGAGGGCATTACGGTTAACTCCGACCACTGCTACGAAATGGTCAAGAATTCAATCGGAATCGTCACGGCCCTCAATCCTTATATCGGCTACAAGACTTCCACCAAGGTTGCCAAGGAAGCCCTCGAGACAGGTCGCAGCGTGTATGACCTCGTCCTCGAGCATGGCTACATGACAAAGGAGAAACTCGACGAGGCCCTTGACCCCAAGGCCATGACCGCTTCGCACGATTTCATAAAGTAGGTTATATGCAAAACAGCTTCTTAGCCGCGGACCAAAAATCCGCGGTTTTTTGTCCATAGTATTGAAAATTTTTTAATAATTGGTTATTTTTGCAGGATAAAACCAATAATGATGTCTGATATACCTTTAACCTTGTGGTCACTGCTCAAGCCGCTTGGAGAGAAACTCAAGGAATCGCTGGTATCCGTGTTGCCGGTGTGCCTCATCGTAGTGGTTCTCTCCCTGACTCCTTGGGTGGACCTCTCCGTGAAGGAGCTGCTTATATTCCTTGGTGCAGCGCTGCTGCTTGTCGTAGGAATCAGCTTTTTCAACCGGGGTGCCGACATGGCTATGACGCCTATGGGTCAGTATATAGGCGAGGGATTGACAGGGTCAAAGAAAATAGGTCTCCTTCTGTCGGTTGCCTTCGTCATGGGCCTGTTGATTACCATAGCGGAGCCCGATCTTGCGGTGCTCGCCAGCCAGGTCAGCGCCATAATGAACCCCACCGTGCTGATTGTCACCGTGGGCGTGGGCGTAGGCCTGATGATGCTCCTGGGCGTTGTCAAGATTGTTTTCAGGGCGGACCTGACGGCCATACTGGTGTATTGCTACATGGTCCTTTTCTGCCTTGCGGCCCTGCTGATGGACAACGACGAGACCTGGCCGCTGCTGTCATTGTGCTTTGATTCGGGCGGAGTGACCACCGGACCTATAACCGTACCTTTCATCATGGCCCTCGGAGTGGGCATAGCCATGTCAGTGGGCGGACGCAATGCCAATGAGAACAGTTTCGGCCTCATAGCCCTGTGCTCCATCGGCCCCATTGCAGCCGTGCTCATTCTCTCCATGACCCCTACATCAGTCCCCGCGTATGAGGTGCCCAATCTTTCGATGGAGTCCATCCTGTCAGAAGGAGTGTTTGACATTTTGCTCGGCAGCATGAGCGACGTTGCTCAGTCCCTCGTTTGGATTGTGGTGTTCTTCTTCATTCTGCAGTTTGCCGTTCTGAAGCTCCCCAGGACCAAGATAGTCCAGATTATCTGCGGCATTCTGTATGCCTTCTTCGGACTGGCCCTGTTCCTCACAGCCGTGGAAATGGCCTTCCTGCCTCTTGGTTACGAGATAGGCATCCAGCTGGCCGAGGCCCATCCCGCCGTCATAATTGTGTTCTCATTCATAGTCGGCATGGTGGTGGTTCTGGCCGAGCCTGCCGTCCATGTGCTCAACAACCAGGTGAGCGAGATTACCGGCGGGGAAGTGAGCCGCAAGCAGATGATGACGGCCCTTTCCGTGGGTGTCGGCATATCCATCTGCCTTTCCGTAGTGAGGGTGATGTACGGATTCTCCCTGCTGTATTACCTTATCCCCGGCTATGTGATTTCCCTAGGTCTTTCCTTCCTGGTGCCTAAACTCTACACCGCCATAGCCTTTGATTCCGGCGGTGTGGCCAGCGGTCCTCTTACTTCCAGTTTCATACTGCCTCTGGTCGTAGGCTTCTGCGTATGCATACAGGGCGAATCCAACGTGTTGGAACTGGCTTTCGGAGTGGTGGCCATGGTGGCAATGACCCCTCTGATTACAATACAGTGCCTGGGCTTCAAGTCCGTTGTGTCGGCCCGCCGTCGCCGTAATGATGCATTCCGCCGCATAGTGGCAGCCGCTGCCGACGATCCGATAATCTATTTTGAGTAGAGCCATGTCACAGTCAAAAAGAACCATAGCTCCGATGAAGCTGGAAGTGTTCGTTGCCATTGTACACATAGACAAACTGCCTTATTATTCCAGCCTTATACAATCCCATCAGGCCAACATGCAGTTCACCCTCCAGTGCAGGGGTACCACCCATCTGCTGCTGGGTTACCTGGGCCTTGCCGAGCGCCCCAAGAACCTGATAATGACGGTAGTGCGCGAGGACGAATCGGCAGAACTGATGGCTGTCATGAAGGAGAATTTCGCCAAGGGCAAGGATTACAAAGGCATAGCCTTTACCATACCTTTCAGCAGCATGATAGGCTCTTTGGCCTACGGTTTTCTTAGCAATGAAAAAAGAATAAAGGAGGAAGCATAATATGTCCAACAAATACGAACTTGTCGTTAGCATCGTCAACGCCGGATATTCGGAGAATGTAATGGCGGCGGCCCGTGCAGCAGGTGCCAGGGGAGGCAGCATAATTCGCGGCAGAGGTTCCGCCAACCCCGAGGCCGAGGAGTTTTTCAACATTGCAGTCCAGCCTGACAAGGAGGTTGTGCTGATAGTCGTTCCCGTGGCCATCAAGGACGAAGTCATCAAGACCGTCTATAAGAATGCCGGACTTGCTACCGAGGGAAGGGGAATAGTGTTCTCGCTGCCTGTCTCCAGAACTACTTTGGAAGAACCTGTAGAAGAGGAAGAAAAGTAGTACCCCCGAGGCGAATCGAACGCCTATCGTCGGAACCGGAATCCGAAATTCTATCCATTAAACTACAGGGGCGCTGTTTGAGCATGCAAAGTTAACAATTTTTCTGTAAATGAAAAAGGCCCTGGTCTTTCTGCCATCAGATTTTGACCAGGGCTTTTCCTGTCTTTCCGTCCACGATGACGCTTAGGGGGCTGTCAAGGCGGATATGCCGTATGAACTGAGTTTCTTCCACGGCCGGCAGAGCGTCCAGAATGTCCTTGTTGAAGCAGTCGTTGTGCCTTGAATAAGGGTTGACATTGACATAACCCGCATTGAAGGAAGTCAGGTTCTGGAAGAAATGCGTGCCCTGGCTGGGGTCCACCCTGAAATTCTCCAGGCAGCATTCCACTATGACCTTGGACTCGGAGATGTCGCTCCATGCCACGGGTACGCCGAGGGACGGTATGCTGGAGCCCCAGCGACCGTATCCTATCAGCACATAGCCCCGTCCGGCCTCTCTCATGGCCTGGTTCATGGCCGAGAGCTGCGAGGCCATTTCCCTTGTCTTGAGCACGTCGAAGGCCTCTTCCTTGAGGTAGATGATATCCTGAAGGCCCTGTATCCTGCCTGTCCCGAGTGCGCTTTCCGAGAAGAGCAGGGGAGAGTCCGTGTCTATCTCGTTCCAGTCCACCTCGGAGTCTGAACTTTCCACCGAAATGGGCCTTATCTGCAGCACGTTGAAAATGGCCTCGTCCTGCCTTATGTCGGCCGCGAATTCAATCTCCACTTCGCATTTCATTTCCTGGCGGCTGATTTCCATCAGGGTCTTGAGTATGTCCGCAATGGGGTACAGCCCGTATTTGAGTATGTGCGAGAAGGTTACGAATTTCGGACCTTCGGCAAGGGGAGAGTCGCTTATGCGCATGCTCTGGTAGTCAAGGGTGGAGCACACCCTGGCGAAGGACTTGAACATGGTGCAGTCCGCAATCGGTATCCTTTCGAGGTTGACGGCATCGTCAACCGAGGTCTTGAACTTGTCAGGGAGAAGGTTGAGGGCATACATCACCTTCTGGGTCTCGTTCATGGTGAGTTCCACGGTGGAGGTGGAGAGTATGTTCTTGGGATACAGGGGAGAGAACCTCAGCACCTGTTCTCCGTCCACGACGGCCTTTCCGAGGCCGTATGCCATCTTGACTACGCCTTCTTCGGGCTTTTCATAGCCTATGGGGTAGAAGTTTATGGAGCGGGCTACTCCGGACAGCGTCGGGAACCAGTATCCGGAGTCTTCGCGGCCGCAGATTTCCTGTATGATTACCGCCATTTTTTCTTCAGAGAGCACGTTGGCCGTGGCCGTGATATAGCCTCTCGAGGAGGCGTAATACACGGACGCATAGACGCTCTTGATGGCTTTGGAGAGCAGCCTGACCTGCTGGTCTTCGTTTTCCGTGCGGGGAATCATGTAGGTGCTATATACTCCTGCAAAGGGCTGATAGTGAGAGTCTTCGAGCTTGGATGAGGAGCGTATGGCAAGAGGCTTGCTGACGTGGCGGATGAATACCCTGAGAGTCTCGGTGAGCTCCGCCGGGAGAGTGGAGGATACGAATTCGGAGAGTATTTCTTCGTCTGATATGTCGGAGTTTATGACATACTGGAGGCCGTTTTCGAGTATGAACCTGTCGAACCAGTCAGTGGTGATGACCAGCGTCCGCGGCACCAGAATCCTCACTCCTTCCCAGCGGTTGTACAGGTCGTGTTTCTGGAGAATATGGTTGAGGAACGCCAGGCCTCTGGCTTTGCCGCCAAGGGAGCCTTCGCCGCTTTTGCTGAAGCCTATGGCGTTGTTGTAAGTGTCGGGGTCGAACCTCGCCACCACGCCCTGGCCCTGCGCGAGCCTGTAGTCGTGAATGGCCTTGATTGTGATTTTCCTCAGGTCCGGAGTGCTTTCGTCCAGGGGGCGGAGCTTGTTGCCCACCGAGAAGATGCCTCTGGCCAACAGCCATTTGGACAGGTAGTTGCGGTCTATTATATAACGGTATTCTTCATCTGAAATCGTCGCTATCAGATTCTCCAGTTCATAGAGGTTGCCGGCCTTTCCTGTTATCTCTCCGCTGGAGGGGTCCTTGACGGTAAAGTCGCCGAAGGCGAATTCTCTGTTTATGTATTCGCTTACGTCGTGGGTCAGGGTCTTGGACTTTTTGACTATGAAGCCTGCGCCCAGCCTGTCGGCTACTTCCTTCATGCTTTCCTGCGAGGATTGCAGCAGGAAGGGCATCTTGGGGTTGTCTTTGCGCACGAGGTTGCAAAGGTCGATTCCGGCATCGAGTTTTTCCGTTTCGGAGGGGTCGCCCCTGTGCAGGACGAAGCCTATGTCGGATATGACTCCCAGGATGTTGGAGGCGTATTTGCGGTATATGCTGACGGCGTCTTCGTAGTTGGTTGCCATCAGAATCTTTGGCCTGGAGCGTTTTCGGAGCACCTGCTGCTTTTCGTTGAGGGCATCGCGTATGGATTCCCTGTTCTGCTGGAGCACAAGCTTGTACAGCAGAGGCAGATAGGTGGAGTAGTATCTTACCGAGTCTTCTACCAGCAGTATGGCCTGGACTCCGCAGCGCAGTATGTCGTGTTCTGCGTTGAGGCTGTCCTCAATCAGTTTTATTATCGCTATTATGAGGTCGGTGGAGTTGTTCCAGATGAAGAAGTAGTCGATATGGGAGATGTCGTTTTCGCCTACCCGGCGGTATATTTCCCGTGAGAATGCGGACAGAAGGACTATGGGGGTGTCCGGGGCCTTTTCTTTCATTCTGGCCGAGAACTCGAAAACATCTATTTCTCCGACGTTGTACATGGTGATTACAAGGTCGAAAATCTCGTCCAGGGCGAGGGCTTCCATGGTGGATTCTACCCTTACTATCTGGGGCGGATTGCTCAGGTTCAGTTCGCTGTAGTCCTGGGAAATCTTCGCGTCCAGATGTTCGTCCTCTTCGAGGGAATAGTTGTCATAGTTGTTGCATACCAGGAGGATTCTCCTGATGCGCTTGCCCATAAGTGTCCTTCCGTCCATATTTCTATACAAGTCCCTGGTCGGTCATTGCGTCGGCGACCTTGATGAATCCGGCGATGTTGGCTCCGGTTACGTAGTCGGTCCTGCCGTCATCCGTTGCGCCGTATTTGAGGCAGGCTTCGTGGATGTCCGACATTATCCTGCGCAGGTGTCCGTCCACTTCTTCCCTGGTCCATTTCTGGCGGATGGAGTTCTGTGACATTTCGAGTCCGGAGGTGGCTACGCCGCCTGCGTTTGAGGCTTTTCCGGGGGCGTACAGTATCTTGCCCGCGCGGAATACTTCAATCGCTTCCGGGGTGGAGGGCATGTTTGCTCCTTCTGCTAGGCAGGTGCATCCTCCTGCCATCAGGTCGCGGGCGTTCTGCTCGTCGATTTCGTTCTGGGTGGCGCAGGGGAGTGCGATGTCGCAGGGGACGGCCCATGGCCTCTGGCCTTCGAAGTATCGGGCGTTCTTGTACACCTGGGCGTACTCGCGTATTCTTCCACGGCGTATGTTCTTGAGGTTGAATACGTAAGCCATCTTTTCTTCATCCAGTCCTTCAGGGTCGTAGATGTATCCGTTGGAGTCGGAGAGGGTGACGACCTTGGCTCCGAGTCTCATGGCTTTTTGTGCAGTGTACTGGGCTACGTTGCCGGCTCCCGAGATGGTGACTGTCTTGCCTTTGAATCCGTCGCCTCTTGTAGCGAGCATGGCTTCCGTGAAGTAGCAGAGGCCGTATCCGGTGGCTTCGGGTCTTAGCAGGCTGCCGCCCCACGCGAGGCCTTTGCCTGTGAGCGTGCCTGTGAATTCGTCGCGCAGGCGTTTGTACTGTCCGAAGAGGAATCCTATTTCCCTGCCGCCTACGCCTATGTCTCCTGCGGGTACGTCAGTGTCAGCGCCGATATGTCTGTAGAGTTCGGTCATGAAACTCTGGCAGAAGCGCATTACTTCGTTGTCGGAGCGGCCTTTGGGGTTGAAGTCGGAGCCGCCTTTGGCTCCGCCCATGGGCAGGGTGGTGAGGCTGTTCTTGAAGGTCTGTTCGAAGGCGAGGAATTTCATGATGCTGAGGTTGACGCTTTCGTGGAAGCGTATTCCGCCTTTGTAGGGGCCCAGGGCGCTGTTCATCTGTACGCGGAAGCCTCTGTTTATGTGGATTTCGCCTCTGTCGTCCAGCCAGGGGACCCTGAACATGATGACCCTTTCGGGCTCGACTATCCTTTCCATGATCTTGAGGTCGATGAGCTGGGGATTGGCCGTTATGTAGGGCGCGACGCTTTCGACAACTTCGTGAACCGCCTGGTGGAATTCCTTTTCGCCGGGGTTCTTTGCAATGACATCGGCCATCAGGCCGTCAACGTAATTCTTTGTAAATCTGTCCATAATGCTGTCAAGTTCGGTTTAATTCCATACAAATATAATGGTTTTGGCTCAAAATTGTGCATATCATTTTGACTAATAACGTTTTAATAGCGAATTGAAAAAAATTTCGAAAAAAAAGTTCAGGATAGGCTTGCAGATTCAAAAAAAATACCTACCTTTGCATCCGCGTTTGAGGAAAACGCCTACCGAGGTGCGGTAGTTCAGCTGGTTAGAATGCCGGCCTGTCACGCCGGAGGTCGAGGGTTCGAGTCCCTTCCGCACCGCCTAAAAATGCCTCTCACATA